>JASGGS010000026.1:0-31490 GCA_047602685.1 Sphingobium sp. | reverse complement strand
GCTTGGAGTCGAAATCCTCGCCGCCCAGGAAAGTGTCGCCGTTGGTCGACTTCACCTCGAACACGCCGTCACCGATCTCCAGGATCGAAATGTCGAACGTGCCGCCACCAAGGTCATAGACGGCGATGGTCTTGCCGTCCTGCTTCTCAAGGCCGTAGGCGAGCGCGGCCGCCGTCGGCTCATTGATGATGCGAAGAACCTCAAGGCCCGCAATCTGCCCGGCATCCTTGGTCGCCTGACGCTGCGCGTCGTTGAAATAGGCGGGCACGGTGATGACGGCCTGGGTGACCGTCTCGCCCAGATAGGCCTCGGCGGTCTCCTTCATCTTCTGGAGCGTGAAGGCGCTGATCTGGGACGGACTGTAATCCTTGCCGCCCGCATTGACCCACGCGTCGCCATTCGGCCCCTTGGAAATGGTGTAGGGCACCAGTTCCACGTCCTTCTGGGTCATGGGATCGTCATAGCGGCGACCGATCAGGCGCTTCACCGCGAAGATCGTGTTGTCCGGGTTGGTGACGGCCTGGCGCTTGGCCGGCTGCCCGATCAGGCGCTCGCCATCCTTCGCGAAGGCGACGATGGAGGGAGTGGTACGCGCGCCCTCCGCATTTTCGATTACCTTCGGCTTGCCACCGTCCATCACCGCGACGCAGCTATTGGTGGTGCCCAGGTCGATACCGATAACTTTTGCCATTCTGTCCTCTTCAAACCCCAAAATGTTTCAGCGGTTTGCGAACCCGTCCCACGAAAGCGCCAGAACGAACCCGCTTCGGGGGCCGATATAGGTGGGCTTTCGCCGGGAACAAGCCGGGCGTTCGACTCCCCCGCAATCCCAAAGCGGCACGGCGCATGGCAATGTTACAAGCGGGTGGCAATCCCCCAACTTAGAAACTAGATAGCGGCCAGCCGACTCGCGCGCCGTCGCGGGCATTTCCAATCACCAGACGACAAGAGAGATCAGATGCGCATCGCCATCGCTTCCGATCATGCCGCCGTGGCATTGAAGGCCGAGCTTGCAGCCTGGCTCCGCGAACAGGGCCATGATGTCGAGGACCTGGGTCCCGAGACGACCGACAGCGTCGATTATCCCGATTATGGCTACAAGCTGGCCGCCGCCGTCGCGGAAGGCCACGCGGAAAAGGGTGTCGCATTGTGCGGATCGGGCATCGGCATCTCCATCGCGGTCAACCGCAACCCGGCCGTGCGGTGCGCGCTGGTGTCGGAACCGCTGTCCGCGAAGCTCAGCCGCGAGCATAACGACGCCAATGTCGTCGCCATGGGCGCGCGCCTGATCGGGCCTGACATGGCCAAGGCGATACTGGCCGCGTTCCTGACGACGGATTTCGGCGGCGACCGCCATGCCCGCCGCGTCGGCAAACTTTCCAATCCTCCCGTTTCCGCATCTGCCTGAAAGGATCGACGATCATGGCAACCACCGCTGTCCAGACCACTCAGGCGGGCTTCTTCTCCGCCGACCTCGCCAGCGCCGATCCCGCCATCGCGGAAGCCATCGGCAAGGAATTGAAGCGCCAGCAGAACAAGATCGAGCTGATCGCGTCCGAGAATATCGTGTCGAAGGCGGTGCTGGAGGCGACCGGATCGATCTTCACGAACAAATATGCCGAGGGTTATCCGGGCAAGCGTTATTATGGCGGCTGCGAATATGCCGACGTGGTGG
This sequence comes from Sphingobium sp., assembly GCA_047602685.1. Lineage (GTDB taxonomy): Bacteria > Pseudomonadota > Alphaproteobacteria > Sphingomonadales > Sphingomonadaceae > Sphingobium. The sequence continues at coordinate 29,815 of JASGGS010000026.1, read as the reverse complement.
AGACGCTGGCTATCGAGCGCGCGAAGGAGCTGTTCGGCGCCCAGTTCGCCAATGTGCAACCCAATTCGGGCAGCCAGATGAACCAGGCCGTGTTCCTGGCGCTGCTCCAGCCGGGCGACAGCTTCATGGGCCTCGACCTCAATGCGGGCGGACACCTGACCCACGGTTCGCCGGTCAATATGTCCGGCAAGTGGTTCAAGCCCATTCCGTACACCGTCCGTCAGGACGACCATCTGCTCGACATGGACGCGATCGCCGAGCAGGCGCGCGAGGCCAGGCCCAAGCTGATCATCGCGGGCGGCACCGCCTATAGCCGCGTCTGGGACTTCAAGCGCTTCCGTGAGATCGCCGACGAAGTGGGCGCCTATCTCATGGTCGACATGTCGCACTTCGCCGGCCTCGTCGCGGGCGGCGCGCACCCTTCGCCCGTGCCCCATGCCCATGTCGTCACCACCACCACGCACAAGTCGCTGCGCGGTCCCCGTTCCGGCATCATCCTCACCAATGACGAGGGTATCGCGAAGAAGATCAACTCGGCCGTGTTCCCCGGCATGCAGGGCGGCCCGCTGATGCACGTCGTCGCGGCGAAGGCAGTCGCGTTCGGCGAGGCCCTGAAGCCCGAGTTCAAGGCCTATGCGAACCAGATCGTCGCCAATGCGCGCGCGCTGGCAAGCGCTCTCAAGGACACCGGCCTCAACATCGTGTCCGGCGGCACCGACAACCATCTGATGCTCGTCGACCTGACGCCGAAGGATGCCACCGGCAAGGCGGCGGAAAAGGCGCTCGATCGTGCCTGGATCACCTGCAACAAGAACGGCATTCCGTTCGACACACGCTCGCCCTTCGTGACGTCCGGCATCCGCCTCGGCACACCCGCCTGCACCACGCGCGGCTTCGGCGAAGCGGAATTCCGCGAGATCGCAAGCCTGATCGCGGAAGTGGTCGAGGGCATCAAGCGCAACGGCGAGGAAGGCGACGGCCAGGTGGAGGCGCATGTCCGCGAAAAGGTCGCCGCCCTGACCGCGCGTTTCCCGATCTACTGAGTATATTGCGGTGCAAGGCCTCCGGGCCTCGCTTCCTGGGAGAGATTGACGGATGCGTTGCCCTTTTTGCGGCCACGACAACAGCCAGGTGAAGGACAGCCGCCCGACCGAGGATGGCGCGGCCATACGCCGCCGCCGCCAGTGCGAAGGCTGCGCGGGCCGCTTCACCACCTTCGAGCGCATCCAGCTTCGCGAGATCATGGTGGTGAAGTCGGAGGGCAAGAGCGAGCCGTTCGATCGTGAGAAACTGGAACGCTCCATAGCCCTTGCCTGCCGCAAGCGCGCAATAGACGGGGTGAAGATAGACCGGCTCGTCTCCGGCATTCAGAGGCAGATCGAAACCTCCGGCGAGAGCGAAGTCGCCTCGCAACGCATAGGCGAACTGGCGATGGAGGGCCTGAAGGCGCTCGACAGCGTGGCCTATATCCGCTTCGCCAGCGTCTACAAGGACTTCACCGAGGCACGCGATTTCGAGGAATTCGCCGGATCGATCCGCGAGGTCAGCGGGGAATGACCGACGCTTTCGCGGCTCCTCCTCCCGTCATCGTCCTCGTGCGCCCGCAGCTGGGCGAGAATATCGGCAAGGCCGCGCGGGCGATGCTGAATTTCGGCCTCGTCGAGATGCGTCTCGTGACCCCGCGCGATGGCTGGCCCAATCCCGATGCAGGCCCGGCGGCGGCGGGCGCGGACATCGTGCTGGAAGGCGCGACGGTCCATGAAACGCTGCACCATGCCGTGGCGGACTGCGCCCATGTCTATGCCGCCACCGTGCGCAAGCGGGGCGTCACCAAGCCGGTGGTCACGCCGGAAGAGGCCGCACGCGAGATCCACGGCCGCACGGGCCGCAGTGCCCTCGTCTTCGGGCCGGAGCGTTCGGGGCTTGAAACCGACGATGTTGCCATAGCGCGCAGCATCCTGACCGTACCGATCAATCCCGAATTCGGGTCGCTCAACCTTGCCCAGGCGGTGATCCTGTGCGCCTATGAATGGTCGAAGGGTATCGCGCTTGCGCAGCCGACCGTCACGGACCTGCATGAGCCTGCTCCGCAGGAGGAGTTGGACGGCATGATCGCGCAGATCGACGGCATGCTGGATCAGGCCGGCTATTTCTTCCCGCCCGATCGTGCGCCCGCGACCCGGCGGACACTCCGGAATGTCCTGACCAAGCCGGGCTGGAACAGCCTGGAGGTGCGGACCCTGCGCGGCATCCTTTCTGCCCTTGCCAACCCGCGCGCGCGATAGGGCGCGATAGAGATAGATCCGGTCAGCCGCTGGCCGCCGACAATTCCGACCCGCGTTTGAGTACCATGGCACCCTCGCCCGTCTCCACCAGATAGGCGGGGTTGGCGGTGGTTCCGTTGCGGACGATCCGTTCCCCCTTGATCGTGCGCTGGACGCGCCGCTCGAACCGTTCACGCACCACGCCCTCGCCAGTGCCCTTGCCCCAGTTCCAATGCACATGCGCGCCCTTGCGATAGCCGTTGGCCATGACCCATCCTTCTGCCGCCTGTCCGACAGACGCGCCGCGATCCGGCACGGTTCCCTTTTGATTTGGACGCCGCCGCCGCTATACGGCGCGCGATGGACGTCAAAGACCTTCGCATCGCGCTGTTCAGCGGAAACTATAATTATGTCCGCGACGGTGCCAATCGCGCGCTCAACTCGCTGGTGGGCTATCTGTTGCGGCAGGGCGCGCAGGTCCGCGTCTATGCGCCGACCATCGCGGAACCGGCCTTCGAGCCGACGGGCGACCTCATCAGCCTGCCCAGCATCGCCATTCCGGGGCGAGGCGAATATCGCATCCCCATGGGCCTGTCCTCGCGCGTCCGGCGCGATCTCAAGGCTTTCGCGCCCAATATCGTCCATATCTCCAGCCCCGATCCCGGCGCGCATCGCGCGGTGAGTTGGGCCAGGCAGCGCGGCCTGCCGGTGCTGGCAAGCGTCCACACCCATTTCGAGACCTATTTCCGCTATTATAACCTCTCCTTCCTGGAACCGGTCGTGGTGGCGATCCTGCGCCGGCTCTACCGGCGCTGCGACGCTCTGGTCGCACCGTCGGAGAGCTTTGCGCAGGTGTTGCGCGAGCAGCGGATGAATTACGACATCTCCATCTGGTCGCGGGGAATCGACCGGGAGATTTTCAACCCCGGCCGCCGCGATCCCGACTGGCGCCGCGCGCAGGGCATAGCCGACGGCGAGGTGGTGATCGGCTTTCTCGGCCGCCTCGTCATGGAGAAAGGTCTGGACGTCTTCTCCGACACCATCGACGTACTGAAACGCCGCCATGTGCCGCATCGCGTGCTCGTCGTGGGTGACGGCCCGGCGCGCGAATGGTTCGAGCGCCGCCTGCCTGGCGCGGTCTTCACCGGATTCCAGGGCGGCACCGATCTCGCCCGCGCCGTGGCGGCCATGGAAATCCTGTTCAATCCGTCCGAAACGGAAACCTTCGGCAATGTGACGCTGGAAGCGATGGCCTGCGCCGTACCCGCCCTTGGCGCGCGCGCGACGGGCAGCGCCAGCATCATCCATCACGGCTCGACCGGCTTCCTGTGCGAACCGGGGGCAGTCACCGAATTCGCCAACTGCCTGGAAAACTATATCCGCACCCCCACGCTCCGCAATGCCCATGCGGAGGCGGCGGCACGCGAGGCCAGCCGATATGAATGGGACCCGATCAATCAGGCGGTGGTCGAGGCCTATCTCCGCCTGATCGCGGCACGCGGGCGCTGAGGCGGCATTTATCCCACCCACATTTCCTGACATGGCGCGACGAATGCTGTAGCGTGCGCGCCATGGCGCAGGCGCAGACTTCATCCGGGACCGAACCGTCCGGCGGCATGCAGATACGCCGCCATCGCCTGTCGACGCGGCTGTGGCATTGGCTGAACGCGGCCGCCCTCTATGTCCTGTTCACGAGCGGCCTTGGCATCTTCAACGCCCATCCACGCCTCTATTGGGGCGAATATGGCGCGAATTTCGACCATGCCTGGCTGGAGCTTGACCGGTTTTCGGGCTGGCTGACCCTGCCTGCCCATTACAGCCTCGCCTTGTCGCGGCGCTGGCATCTGAGCTTCGCCCCCCTATTCGCCTTCGCGCTCCTGGCCTATATGCTGTGGAGCATCGCCAACCGGCATATCGTCCAGGACCTGACCTTCCGGAAGGGCGAGTTGAGGCCCGCCAATATCTGGCACAGCCTGCGCGATCATGCACGGCTCCGCTTCCCCGAGGGAGAGGCCGCGCGCCGCTACAATGTGCTCCAGAAGGCAAGCTATGTCTCGGTGCTCTTCATCCTGCTGCCGCTCGCCATCCTGACCGGCCTCGCCATGTCGCCGGGCATGAACGCCGCCTGGCCCTGGCTGGTGGAGATATGCGGCGGGCGACAATCGGCCCGGTCCATCCATTTCATCGTCGCCTGGCTTCTGGCGGCCTTCTTCCTCGTCCATATCGCCATGCTGCTGCTGTCCGGCCCGATCAACGGACTGCGCGCAATGATCACGGGCCGCTACCGCCCGCCTGGGGAGAAGGGGGCATGATCCGCCTCACCCGCCGCGCGCTGATCGGCAGCATGGCCGCCGCCACGCTTGCCGGATGCGACCGCATCGCGGACGCCGGCCTGGGCCGCGAATTCCTCTTCACCGCGGAGAATTTCCATAAATGGTCGCAGCGCGCATTGCTGGACCGCCATGCCCTCGCCGCCGAGTTCCGGCCAGACCAGATATCCCCCTTTTTCCGCTCCAATGGAACGGCCAATCCGGATACGGAGGATTATCGCGCCCTGTGGCGGTCGGGCTTCGCGGACTGGCGCCTGACGGTCGACGGCCTCGTCGGCCGCCCCCTGTCGCTCAGCCTTGCCGAGATACGGGGCATGCCGGGCCGCGAGCAGACCACCCGCCATGATTGCGTCGAGGGCTGGAGCGCCATAGGCAAATGGCGCGGCGTGCCCCTGTCCATCATCCTCGCCGCCGCGCGGTTGAGCGACCGGGCGCGCTATATCGTCTTCCACTGCGCGGATCGGATGTCGGCGACGCAACCCTATTATGAGAGCATCGACATGGTGGACGCGCTGCATCCGCAGACGATCCTCGCCTATGCCCTGAACGACCGCATGCTGGGCGTTCCGAACGGCGCGCCCCTGCGCCTGCGCGTCGAGCGACAATTGGGATACAAGCAGGCCAAATATTTGTTACGCATTCAGGCTGTGGACAGCCTGGCGACCATCTATGACGGCCGGGGCGGCTTCTGGGAAGACAAGGCCGGTTACGAACATTACGCGGGCATCTGACAAAAGGGTCGAAACACAAAAATGAGCATGGTCTTGCTGAGCAAGGCGCTGGAGCGCCTCGTCAAGAAGGGAAATCTCACCGTCACCGACCATAAGGGGAAGCAGTGGCGCTTCGGCGTCACCGATCCCGGCTATCCCGATGTCGCCATCCGCTTCACGGACGCGCGGGCGCCCTTCGACGTGGTGCGCGATCCGGCGCTGGGCGCGGCGGAGACGTTCATGGACGGACGGCTGGTGATCGAGAAGGGCGACATTCTCGACCTCGTTACCCTCGTCCAGAAAAATAACAGCTGGGAGAGCAATCGCCATCTGGAGGCGCCGAGCGGCTGGAAATATGCGCTCAACATGGTGCTGCGGCGGTTCCGCCAGATGAACCTGCCCGGCCGTTCGCGCCGGAATGTCGCGCATCATTACGACCTGAACGGCGGCCTGTACGAACTCTTCCTCGATGCCGACCGCCAATATAGCTGCGCCTATTACGGGCATGAGGACACGACCCTGGAGGAGGCGCAGGAGGCGAAGAAGAAGCATATCGCCGCGAAGCTCGCGCTTTCGCCGGGGCAGAAGGTGCTGGATATCGGCTGCGGTTGGGGCGGCATGGCGCTCTATCTCAACCGGCATTACGGGGTGGATGTCACCGGCATCACCCTGTCGACCGAACAGCTCGCCGTCGCGCGGAAGCGGGCCGAGGAAGCGGGCGTGGCGGACAAGGTGCGCTTCGAGCTGATCGATTATCGCAAGATGGAAGGACAGTTCGACCGCATCGTCTCGGTCGGCATGTTCGAGCATGTGGGGGTCCCCTATTTCAGGGAATTCTTCCGCACTTGCCACAATCTGCTGAAGCCCGACGGCGTGATGCTGCTCCACACCATAGGCCGGGTGGACGGGCCGAATGTGACGGACGCCTTCACCCGCAAATATATCTTCCCCGGCGGCTATATCCCGGCCCTGTCGGAGACGATGGCAGCGGCCGAACCCAATCGGCTGATGGTGACGGACGTGGAGATATTGCGCCTCCATTATGCCAGGACGCTGCGCCACTGGTATGAGCGCACGGTCGCGAACCGGGAGAAGATCGAGGCGCTGTACGATGCCCGTTTCTTCCGCATGTGGACCTATTATCTGGCGGGGGCGATGACGGCGTTCGAATATAGCGCGCTCGTCAATTTCCAGATCCAGTTCGTGCGCGACCGGCACGCCCTGCCCATTACCCGCGACTATATGATCGAGAATGGCTGACCGGAGAGGAAGGTGACGGGCCGGGGCGCCATGGCCCCGGCCCGCCCGGCCGTCGTCAGAAGCGAACGCCCACGCCCGCGACGACCTGATGCCGGTCCACGTCGATATCGGCGTTGAAATCGCCGAGATTGAGGTTGGAATAATTGGAGTAGCGATACTCCGCCTTCACATAGCCGCCGGGGCCGAACAGGTTGAACTTCTGCTCTATGCCCGCGCCGATGCGCCAGCCGTCCATCGTCCGGCCCTCCTCGGCATAGAAGCCGGAGGGCGAGTAATAGCGCGCGTTCAGCTTGCCATTGGTATAGCCGCCCTTGAGATAGACCAGCGTGGCGGGCGCCACCGCGAAACCGGCGCGCGCGCCGATATAGAGATCGCGTCCGGCGCGAAGCTGCGCGCCGTCGCCCGGAATATTGATGTCATAGCCGCGCAGCTTGGTGGTCGAACCCAGGACCTCGCCCTCGATGCCGACGATCGCCTGGCCGAACTGGACATCGTAGCCGAGGCCAACGCCATAGGCGAGGCCGTCGACCGAATCGTCCACGCCATCGTCGCCGCCCGACAGATTGTCATAGCCGACGACCGCCTCGACACGCGGACCGGTGAACGGCGCCCGCTCGTCCTGCGCCATGGCGGGCGTTGCCGCCGCAATCAGGCCGCCGGCCAGCGCGAAGGGTATGAAGTAACGCATAACTCACTCCTGCTTCTTGTCCCCCCTTTTGTGAGGGAGCCAACAAAAAGCATGGAGAATCCTATGGTTGCACCGCTCACCGCTGCGGCGAGCCGATGTTGCCGCGACGCAACAGTGGCTTGACGCCGGGCCGGTCCGCCCCCATGCGCGCGGGGCGGGACCGATCCCGGTTGCGCTCCGGCCCCGCCCCTGTTAGCGGCGCGCGAAATTATCCTTTCAGAAAGACCGCCTCCATGTCCGAGTCCCTCAAGCGCGCCGCCGGTGACGGCATCAACCGGGTCGTCCTCGCCTATTCGGGCGGACTGGACACCAGCGTCATCCTGAAGTGGCTGCAACAGGAATATCGGTGTGAGGTGGTGACCTTCACCGCGGACCTGGGCCAGGGTGAGGAACTGGAGCCGGCGCGCCAGAAGGCGAAGCTGGCGGGGGTGAAGGACGAGCATATCTTCATCGACGACCTGCGCGAGGAATTCGTGAAGGACTATGTTTTCCCGATGATGCGCGCCAACGCCCTGTATGAGGGGCTGTACCTGCTCGGCACGTCCATCGCGCGGCCGCTGATCGCCAAGCGCCAGATCGAGATCGCCCGGATGGTCGGCGCCGACGCCGTGTCCCATGGCGCGACCGGCAAGGGCAATGACCAGGTGCGCTTCGAGCTGGGCTATTACGCGCTCCAGCCGGACATCAAGGTGATCGCGCCCTGGCGCGAATGGGACCTGACCAGCCGCACCAAGCTGATCGAGTTCGCCGAGAAGCACCAGATCCCCATTCCGCGCGACAAGCGCGGCGAGGCGCCCTTTTCCACCGACGCGAACATGCTGCACACCTCCTCCGAGGGCAAGGTGCTGGAGGACCCGTGGGAGGAAGTGCCCGACTTCGTGTATTCGCGCACGGTCAATCCGGAGGATGCGCCGGATGCGCCGGAATATATCACCATCGATTTCGAGCGCGGCGACGGCGTGGCGGTCAACGGCGCAGCCCTGTCCCCGGCCACCCTGCTGGAGACGCTGAACGAACTGGGGCGCAAGCATGGCATCGGCCGCCTCGACCTCGTGGAGAACCGTTTCGTCGGCATGAAGTCGCGCGGCATGTACGAGACGCCGGGCGGCACCATCTACCACCTCGCCCACCGGGGCATCGAGCAGATCACGCTGGACCGCGGCGCCGCGCATCTCAAGGACGAGCTGGCGCCCCGTTATGCCGAGCTGATCTATAACGGCTTCTGGTTCTCGCCGGAGCGCGAGATGCTCCAGGCCGCGATCGACCACAGCCAGGAGAAGGTGACGGGAACCGTCCGCCTGAAGCTGTACAAGGGCGGCGTCTATATTGTCGGCCGCAAGTCGCCCAACTCGCTCTACAGCGAGAAGGTGGTGACGTTCGAGGACGATGCGGGTGCCTATGACCAGCGGGACGCGGCGGGCTTCATCAAGCTGAACGCGCTGCGGCTCCGCCTGCTGGGCCGCCGCGACCGCTGAGGCTTTATCGGCAGAGACAGCAACGGGCGGCGGGCCGAAGCGCGCGCCGTCCCCTTTCGCATGCCCGTCAAAAGCTCACTGGTTTCCCTACCCAATGGGGCCTGCTTCGGGCGGGAGGGTCACGCCGTCGGGGCCGACCACAACCGGCCCCGCGCCTGCCGTTCCGGGCAGGCGGCGGAAGAGGCGGATGTCGATGTCTGTCCGTTTGACGGGCGGCAATCCAACAGAATCCAACAGCCGATCCAACAGGCGGAAGCTGTAGGGATAATGACCGATCGCCTCCCGCCGCTCCAGCCGCCAGCGGCCGGGCGACAGATTCTCCGTCCAGGGCGCGCGCAGCCCCGCATAGACGATGAGGGAACCGCCCACCGGCGCCTCCGCCAGCGCCAGCCTGCGCCGGAAGGCGGGGTCCGCCAGCGCCAGATTGCTGTGCGTCCGCCAACTGACATGGACGGGACCGGAGGCAGGCGCGAGCCGCCGCGTCACGTCCGCGCCCGCCCGGTAATTGGGCAGCGTGTCGGCCACGACCAGCGTCGAGAGGATCTTCACCCCCATCAGCACGGGCACGAAGACCCGCACCCGGCGCATGGGCCACAGCCGGTCCGCCAGCACCCCCGCGACCATCGCCATCATCACCGTGGCCGGGATGAACATGCGGTCATTGGGATTGAGCGCCAGCACATAGAGATTCCAGATCGCGTTCGCGAAACCGATGGCGAGCATGGCGGGCACCAGCCCCCGGACCAGCGCTCCCGGCGGGGAGACGGAACGGCGCCCGCGCCGATACCACCAGCCCAGCAGCGCGGCGGCCACATAATTCTGGCCATAATAGAAGTTCAGGAAGAAGTTGATCCAGGTGTCGAGCGCCCAGTGGACATGCACCGGCCCCGCGCCCGCCCAGCGCTCCATGATGCCGGTGTTGAACACGGCCAACTGGCCCGTCGCCACACCGCCCCGCATGTCCTCCGACGCGATGGCGATATGGTTGAGGTCGACATGCAGGCGATAGAGCGGATCGCCGCTCGCCGCCCAGAGGGTCGCATATTCCGCGACCGGCAGCAGGGCGGCGCCGAGGCCCGCGACGATCCAGAGGCGCAGCGGAATGCGCGGCAGGAAGATCATCGCGAGCACCAGCCCGACGGCAAGGCCCGCCGACGTCTCCCGCACGCAGAAGGAAAGGCCCGCGAGGAGGCCCGCGGCGACCATCCAGCGCGTCCGCCCCGCGCCCGCCGGCGCGTGTGTGCCGTGCCAGAGCGACCAGAAGGCGGCGGACCAGAACGCCGCCTCCATCAGGTCCGGATAGAGGGCGCAGGACCAGTAGGCGATGCCGGGCGTCGCCAATATGCCGAGCGCGCCGAGAAAGCCCGCCCGCGCACTCACGACCGAGCGCAGGCCGAAATAATTGACGAGGGCAAGGCCCAGATAGGAGAGGATGCCGGGGATCAGCAGCGCCCGGAAGTCCAGCCCCGCCCAGCGGACGATCGCTGCCGAGGGCAGCACCAGCGGCCAGCGCAGCGACCAGTGGTCCCTGCCGAGCACCGGCCCCTCCATCGCCCAGCGCGTCGCCGCCGCCAGATAGCGGCCATCGTCATAGACGCCGCCGATGAAGCCGCGCGGATTGATGAAGATGAAGGCGAGGCCGAGAAGCAGCAACAGGGCGACGTGAACGAGGGCGCCCCCCATGGAGCGGTCGCCCGGCCCGTTCCGGCTGGCAATAGTGGGGGAGAAGCTGGACTGTGGTATCACGAGGTTTCCGAAAAACTCGATAGCCGGAGAAGACCGGATTGCGGGCGGACGGTCTGCGCCAGGAAAAGGCGCAGGGCAAGATGCGTTCGCCCATGGGGCGGCGATGGGTTAACGGATGGGACGGGGATTTCCTTTGTGGGTGAGCTGGGATTGAATGGCATCTCTAGCCCTCTCCCGCCTTCGCGGGAGAGGGTTGGGTGAGGGTCTTTCTTCCTCTACACCCTACTTATGTATCCGGTACGCCGTCAGATCAGTCGCCATGCCAGCGCTCTTCGGCGCGACATGACCGATGTAGAGCGCCTATTGTGGAACGCCTTGCGCAACAGGCAGCTGGAAGGATTCAAGTTCCGCCGTCAGGCGACTGTGGGACCATTTGTCACGGATTTACTTTGCGTCGAAGCGGGCCTCGTCGTCGAACTGGACGGGGGCCAACATGACGCAGGCCGCGATGAACGACGCTCGGCCTTCCTTCAGGAGAAGGGTTTGAGGGTGGTTCGGTTCTGGAACCATGATGTGAAGGACAATTTCGAAGGTGTCGTCGAGGTTATCCGGGCTGAACTGCTGCAAGGGAAGAAAAGGAAGACCCTCACCCAACCCTCTCCCGCGAAAGCGGGAGAGGGCTAAGAACATTCTTGCCCCTTCCCACCGGAACTTTACCCCGCCCCATGCTATGCATGTTCCGCATCCGGAATAGAGGCAGCCCCGTCCATGAAGTCCACCCGTCATATCACCCTGCCCTGGCGGTTCGGGCTGTTCCTGATCCTCTGCCTGTCCGCCCTGCCGCTCGCCGCGTGGATGCCGGTCCATTATGCGCTGATGGCGGGGTTCGACGGTGCGGCGGTCCTCTTTCTCCTCAGCCTCGCGCCGCTGTTGCGGCATGACGAGGCGGGGATGCGGGCGCATGCGCGGGCCAATGACGTGAACCGCGTCTCCATGCTGCTCGTCACCGGCATCGTCATGATCGTGCTGCTGGTCGTGGTCGCGGCGGAACTGGCGCAGCGCCGGTCCCATCCCACGCCCGGCACCATGGCCCTGATCCTGGGCACGCTGGCCATCGCCTGGATCTTTGCCAACATGGTCTATGCGATGCATTATGCCTTTCTCTTCTACAGCAGCGACGAGGACGGCGGGGATCGCGGCGGGATCGACTTTCCCGACGAGGAAAAGCCGGATTATTGGGACTTCATCTATTTCTCCTTCACGCTGGGCATGACCTTCCAGACATCCGACGTGGCGATCGGGTCGCGGGAAGTCCGGCGGACGGTGACCTTCCACTGTCTCGCCGCGTTCGTCTTCAACCTCGGCATCATCGCCTTCACCATCAATGTGCTGGGTGCCGGTTGAACGGCACCGGCCCGCACCCCCGCTCAAATCAGGAAGGACAACCAGAGCGGCACTGTCGCGATGGACAGGATGGTGGAGAGCAGGATGACGCGGGAGGTGGTGGCCCCTTCGCGCGTGTAGAACTGGGCGAGCATGAACGGGCCGGTCCCGGTCGGCAGCGCGGCCATGAGGACGGCGGTCGCGGTCAGGAGATGCGGCAGACCGAGCAGGCGGTCGGCAATGGCCCATGTCAGCGCGGGTTGCACCGCCAGCTTCAGCGACACGAGCAGCGCGACGGCGCGCGCGTCGGCCGTGCCGCCGCCCCGTTCATGGGCGAGGAACAGGCCGATGGCGACCAGCGCGCAGGGCGAGGTGGCGCTGCCGAGCAGCTTCAGGAAGCTTTCCACCGGCGGCGGGATGGCAAGGCCGGTGGCGGCGAACAGGGCGCCCGCCACCGGGGCCATGAGCAGGGGATTGCGGGCGAGCGATCCGGCGACCTTGCGCATTATGGCGCGCTTTCCCCGGCTTTCGCTGAGGCTGAACTCGATGAGGATGATGGCCGAGGCGAAGAGGAGGCAGACGGTCAGCAGCGTGGCGATGGTGGTCAGCGGCAGGGTCGCCCGGCCCAATATGGCGAGCGCGATGGGAAAACCCATGAAGGCGGTGTTGGGATAGGCCGCGTTCAGCCCGTCGACCAGCGCATCGGCCAGATGCACCCGGCGCCAGCGCAGGGCGATGGTGAGGGCGAAGACCGCCGCCATGCCGCCGCCCACCGCCAGGATGAAGCCGGGCCGCCAGACCTCCGTCCAATGGGCATGGGCGATGATGTCGAACAGCAGGGCAGGCAGCGCCAGCCAGACGACGAAGCGGTTCAGCTCCCGCGTGGCGGCCGGTCCCAATATGCCGGCGCGCCCGGTCAGCCAGCCCGCGAAGATCAGGGCGAAGATGGGTAGGACGATGGCGAGGATGGACAGCACGTCCGCGCCGATAGCGCGGCGCGCCTTCACAATCCATCCCGGCCTGAAACTGTTTCAAATGGAAACAGGGCCTTGCGGAAAATTGCGGCGAGCCGTGCGGGGAGCATGTGCGGAATGGCGCGGGCGGCGACGTTTCCCACGCACTGGAGCGGCGGGGAAGGCATATGATGGTCTTCGAATATCTGGAAATGCATGTTTCGTCAGGTGGGGAGGCTTTCGCATGAGCGCGTCGACCCTTGCCATCGCCATGATCCTGGGGGGCACGCCGGTCAGCCCCATCGACACGCCGGTCGCGACGCCGGTCGCGAAGGATGCCGCGGTCCCGCCGACGGGCGGCGCGCTCGCGGCGGCCGACATGGCGGCGGCGCCCTCCCTCCTCGCCCCGGAGGCTCCGGGCCGGGAGGCGGGGCTGACGGGCGGCGCCGTGACCGACACGTCCGACGAGAATATCACCGTCGTCGCGCGCGGCCATCATGCGCCGGGCGATCCGTTGCAGGGCGCCAACCAGGCGAGCTTCGCGGTGACGCAGGCGGTGGACAAGGCGCTGGTCGGGCCGGTCGCCCATGTCTATGAACGCGTGGTGCCCAAGCCCGCGCGCAACGGCCTGCGCAATTTCTTCCGCAACCTGCACGAGCCGGTGGTGTTCGTGAACTTCCTCCTCCAGCTGAAGCCGGGCAAGGCGTTCGAGACGCTGGGCCGCTTCGCGATCAACTCGACCATCGGCGCGGGCGGGCTGGTGGATGTCGCCAGGACAAGGACGTTCAAGCTGCCCTATCGGCCCAATGGCTTTGCCAACAGCCTGGCCTATTATGGGGTGAAGCCGGGACCGTTCCTGTACCTGCCGATCATCGGCGCGACCACGCTGCGCGACCTGTTCGGGCGCGGCATGGACACGGCGATCTATCCGCTGCCGGGGGGCAGGCCGATCAGCGGGGAGGTCTATGCGGCCTCCTCGACCACGGTCAAGGCGTTGAACCGGCGCGTGGATTTCGACGGCACGCTGCACGAGATGCGCGACGGCGACCGCCAAGCCTATGCCTCCATGCGCGAATATTATCTGGCGCGGCGCGCGGCGGAGGTCGCCGCCCTCCACAGCCATGGGCGCGGCCACAAGGCCGATGCGCCGGTCGAGCTGACCGGTCCCGTGACCGTTCCCGCGCCGCCCATTCCCTGACTTCGGCCCTGACTTCGGCCCCGACCCGGAACGCTCCGAGTCCGCCGGACGTTCTCCCTGCCTCAAAGCAGAAGGAGGACGCCATGAAGAACACCGCCTGGACGACGCTCGCCGCGCTGTCCGTGCTGGGGCTTGCCGCTTGCGGTCCCAGGGACGAGCAGAAGGCCGCGAACGCCGTCAACGATACGGAGGCGGCTGTCTCCAACGCCATCGAGGCGGCGGGCAACGCGATCGAGAACACGTCGCGGGCAGCCACGCCAACTCCCACGGGCCAGGAATTCGCCGACAAGGCGGCCAGGAGCGACGCCTTCGAGATCGAGGCCGCCAAGCTCGCCGCCGTCAATGCCGTGTCCCCGCAGGTGAAGGCGTTCGCCAAGATGATGGTCGCCGCCCACACCGAATCGACCGCCAAGGTGAAGGCCGCCGCGAAGGAGGCCAGCCCGGCCATCACCCCCGATGCGGCGCTGACCAGGGACCAGAATGAGGATCTAGCCGAACTCAAGGCGCTGAAGGGCGCGGAGTTCGACAAGAAATATATAGCCGGCCAAGTCGATGCGCATGAGGACGCGCTGGACCTGCTGCGCAAATATGCGGCGGACGGCACCGTCCCCTCGCTCAAGAAGGCGGCGGGCGAGATCGTGCCCGTGGTCGAGAAGCATCTGGCAAGTGCCAAGGCGCTCAACAAGGACTGACAGAATGGAGCGGGAGCGCCGCCGCGACGGCGCTCCCGGTTTCCGGCCCGTCCTCAGGGCTGGAAGATGGCGGGCGTGCCCGGCTTCACCATCTGCGCCAGCCGCGCCGCGTCCCAGTTGGTCAGGCGCACGCAGCCATGGCTTTCCGCCCGGCCTATCGTCTGCGGCTCGCTTGTCCCATGAATGCCGTAATGCGGCTTCGACAGGTCCAGCCAGACCACGCCCACCGGCCCGTTGGGGCCGGGCTTGAGGAGCACCGCCTCCTTCTTGTCGCTCACGTCCCAGAACAGCTTCGGATTATAGTGGAAGTCGGGATTGCGGCTGATGCCCTGTATGGTCCACCGGCCGATGGGCAGCGGATCGTGGCTGCTGCCCATGGTCGCGGGAAATTGCGCGATCAGCCTGTCCCTGTCGTCCAGCGCCTTCAGCACGCCCTCCGACTTGTCCACCACGACCTTTGCCGCCCTGGGCTGGTCGGGCGCCACGCCGAGCAGTTGCAGGGTCCGGTTCCAGCCCCGTTCGTCCTTGCCCAGCCGCACGGGATCGACATTGGCGATATTGGGCACGCGCAGGGTCCGGCCCGCGCCCAACGGCGTCCCCTTGGGATTGAGCGCCGCCAGCACCTCCGGCGTGGTGTGGAAACGCTCCGCCAGCGCCTCCGCCAGGGAGCGGTAGCCAAGGACGGGAAGCTTTGCCTGCGCCGACGCATCCTCCGGCAGGTCCGGGTTGAAGGGGCCGCGCGCGAAGGCGGGCGGGATCACCACCAGCCGCGTGCCCGGCACATTGTCCCAGGAGCGCAGCGCATCCTGCGTCGCCGCGTCGAGCCGCCCCGTCCTGGGCAGATCGTTCGCCTCCTGAAAGCCGTTGAGGGCGAGGGTGAAGGACTGCCCCTCCTTCCCGTCGATCACGCCGGGCGAGAAGCCCAGCCGGTCTAGGATCACCTGCGCCCGCAAGGTCGGCGGATCGGTGAACCGCCCCTGTCCCCCCGCCGCATCGGCGAAGGCGAGGCTCTGGTCATCCGCCTGTCCGGCGGTCTTTTGCGCATCGGCGCCGTTGCGGTCGGTATCGGACGGGGCGTGGCAACCGGCAAGAAGCAGGGCGCCCGCAAGGCCGGGGGCGAGACAGGAAAAGGCTTTCAAGCAAGGCTCCTCTCGATTCTGGGAGAGGATCAACGCCCGATGACGGGCAAAGGGTGCAGCGTCACACCTTCGCCGCGAAGATCAGCCTGCCCGGCCCCAGATGGGAGAACACCGTCTCCAGATCGGCATCCCCCACCGCGAAGCATCCCTGGCTGCGGCCCAGCTTGCCATGCCCTTCCAGCATGGATGCCTCCGCATACCATGCCCCATGGATCACCAGCGCGCGTTCCAGCGCATTATTGTTGGTGGGTTCCAACCCGACGAGGCGCTGCGACCGGCCATGCTTGCCGACATAATAATCGCGGGTGACGAAGGCGCCCTCGCTCGACGCATTGGAGCCGAAGACGTTGGAGAAGCGCTCCACCCAGCCGCTATGGTCGGGATCGGAGCCGCTGCCATGCGCGACCAGCAGCGACCGGACCCGGCCATCGCCGAGATTCAGGAAATGAAAGCGCCGATCGGCGGACGGCGCGGCGAAATCGACGATAGCGACGCGATCGCGGCGGGCCAGCGCCGAGCCATGGCGGTCCAGGGCGGCCATGGCCGCGCCCAGCAGTTCCGGCCTGATGCCGGTGGGCACGGCAGGCGCGGCGGCGACGGAAGGCGGCAAGGCCCCGGCATTCGAGTCCCCCGGACCGGGAACCGCCGGCAGCGCGATCTTCCTGCGGATCGGCATTGCGGGGCCGAGCAATGCCGCGCCCGCAATGACCAGGCCGGATTTCAGCACCCTCCGGCGCGTGTCGTCATGCATGTCCCATATCCCGCCATCGTTCCGGCCAATGCCAAATGCCATCGGAACGGGCGGGGCCAATGTAGGAAGGCCGCGTCCCGCCGCAAGCCGGGCGGGCCGGGGCATGCGACGATTCGTGCCGCTCCACCGCCGAGCCCCGGCATGGTCCGCCCGCGCGCCAAATGACAATCGCGCCAGCCTCCTTCAAGGGAGACCGGCGCGACCCGGATCACGAAAGACGGGAGGGCCTGCCCTCCCCGCCCGTTCAGCCTGCCACGGCAGGCACGGTATAGAGCTGCTTGCGATAATGCCGGGCACGTCCGAGATAGAGTTTGCGGACTTCCGGAATCTTCGTCGCGGCCGCCAGCAGGTAGCAGCGGTCGATCCTGCGTTCGAGATGCTCGCGGCTCCACAACTTGCCCATAATGCCCTCCTATGATGTATAACCGCGCAAAGCCGCCAGAGCCATAATGGTTGCCTCCAGCATTGTCCGCAGTCCACTCAAAGGCGCCGAACCGCCTGCTGCCAACGGCAATCCGAGTCTTGCCATTCACTTGACATTCAGATCGAACGGCCCGTCTGTCAATGGGTCCGATATGCTGCAGCGCAACCGGCTTCGTCCGGCCGCGCGGCGTGTCTTCCCTTCCGTCCAGACACGCGCGACCCCGCGCATGGCGCCTGCACCTCGGTCATGGCGCGGCCTCTTCCGTTCATGCCGCCCGCTCCTCTCCTCCGGCCCGGCGTCCCGTGGATTCGCGCAGGATCATCTCGTAGCGCACTTCCCGCCATTCCCGTTCGGCGGGCGCCGCGAGCAGCAGGTCGGCGGCCTGGAAGCCCAGTTCGCGCGTGGGCTGGCGGATGGTGGTGAGCGGCGGCCAGACGAAGCTCGCCACCGCATCGTCGCCGAAGCCCGCGACGGACAGGTCGCGCGGCACGGACAGGCCGCGCCGATGGGCGACGCTGAGCACGCCCGCCGCCATCTCGTCATTGGAGGCGAAGATGGCGGTGGGCGGATCGCGCAGCGACAGGAGCGCCTCCCCGGCCGCCGCGCCGGAGGCGAAGTCGTAATTGCCCTCGCGCACCAGCACGGGATCGGGCGGGCAGTCCGCCCCGGCCAGCGCCGCCTCGAACCCCGCGAGGCGCAGATTGCTGGCGGTATAGCTGGGATGGCCCGCCACGAAGCCGATGCGCCGGTGGCCGAGGGCGAGAAGGTGGCGCGTCATCTCCTCCGCCGCGCGGCGATTGTCGAGCATGACGGCGGAGGAGCGGCCGATCTCCAGCGCGGGCTGCACCCGCACATAGGGCACGCCGCGCCGCTCCAGCAGGTCCAGCACATCCTGCCGGTCGGAGGCGGGCGGGGTGAGGATCAGCCCGTCTATGCCGGTCGTGTCGATCAGGCTCTCAATCTCGTCGATCAGCCGGTCGGAACGGTGGTCATAGGGCTGCGCGATCATGCGCACGGCGTCGAGCTGGCACCGCTCCCGGATGCCAGACTGCATCTCGTAGACGTAGAAGGGGCTGGGATTGTCGCAGGCCAGCGCGATCTGGAAGGTCCGGTGGCCGACAAGGCTGCGCGCCGCGGCGCTGGGGCGGAAGTTCAGCAGTTCGACGGCGGCCAGCACGCGGCGGCGCGCCTCGTCCGACACGCGCGGCTCCTTGTTGAGGACGCGCGACACCGTTTTGATCGACAGGCCCGCTTCCCGTGACACGTCCTTGATGGTGGCGCGCAAAATTCAAACCCTCATTCGGCAAAATAATGGTCCCGGCGGCGGGCGACGGCATCGCCATAAGGGGCGGATACAAAAAACTCTACCTTCGCGATAGAAATAGCTGTAGGCGCGGCTGCTCGCTCATGACAACGTTTACCCGCCCGGCGCGGCGGGAGGCATCAGGAAGGAACAGCCCCATGAATCCGAACCGCAGAAGCGTCCTGCTCGTCGGCAGCGGCGCGGCCTTCAACCTCTTTTCCTGGTCGGCCGCCGCAAGGCCCGGCAAGCAGCCCCGGCGCGACCTGAAACTGGCGCGCAAGCCCGCAGCCAGGCCGCGCAACATCCTGGTCATACTGACCGACGATCATCGCTACGACGCGATGGGGTTCATGAAGGCGCAGGATTTCGGCGAGACGCCGACGCTGGACCGGCTGGCGCGCGAGGGCGTGCATTTCCGCAACGCCTTCGTCACCACAGCGCTCTGCTCGCCGTCGCGCGCGTCGATCCTGACCGGCCTCTACGCGCACCAGCACCGGGTGGTGGACAATAATCATCCGGTCGATCCGAACCTCGTCTTCTTCCCCGAATATCTGCAGGCGGCAGGCTATGAGACGGCCTTCATCGGCAAATGGCACATGGGCACCGAAGGCGACGACCCGAAGCCGGGCTTCGACCGCTGGGTCAGCTTCAAGGGCCAGGGCAATTATCTGCCGGACGAGAACGGCCTGAATGTCGACGGCCGGCGCGTGGCGCAAAAGGGCTATATCACCGACGAGCTGACCGACTATGCGCTCGACTGGATCAAGGAGCGTCCGAAGGACAAGCCGTGGCTCTGCTACCTCAGCCACAAGGCCGTCCATGCCGAGTTCATCCCGGCGGAGCGCCATGCGGGCAGATATGAGAAGGAGACGTTCCGCTATCCCGCCAGCATGGCGGCGGCCGGCGATGCGGCGCGCGGGCGGCCGCGCTGGGTGCAGGACCAGCGCAACAGCTGGCACGGCGTCGACTATGCCTATCATTCGCGGCTCGACATCGCGACCTATTACAAGCGCTACATGGAGACGCTGCTCGCGGTGGACGAGGGCATCGCCAGGATCATGGACGCGCTGGAGGCGCGCGGCGAGCTGGACGACACGCTGATCCTCTACATGGGCGACAATGGCTTCATGTTCGGCGAGCATGGCCTGATCGACAAGCGCACCGCCTATGAGGAGTCGATGCGCGTGCCGATGCTGGCGCGCTGCCCCGCCCTGTTCGGCGGGGGCGGACGCACGGTGGAGCAGGTGGTCGCGAATATCGACGTCGCCCCCACCCTGCTGGCCGCCGCCGGGCTGGACGCCCCCGCCCATATGGAGGGCAGGGACATGCTGCCGCTGGCGCAGGGGAAGCAGGTGCCGTGGCGCACCGAGCTGCTCTACGAATATTATTGGGAGCGCAATTTCCCGCAGACGCCGACCGTCCATGCCCTGCGCGAGGACCGGTACAAATATGTCCATTTCCACGGCATCTGGGACATTGACGAACTCTACGACCTGCAAGCCGATCCGCAGGAGACGAACAACCTGCTCGCCGCGCCCGGCCATGAGGCGCTGGCGGAGAAGATGAGCGCCAGGCTGTTCGACATATTGGAGCGCACGAACGGCATGCAGATCCCGCTGGCGCGCGACGCGGGCACCCGCAACGCGCTGCGCAACCCGGCCGGTCCCGCGCAGGCGCCCTATCCGCCCATCCTGCTCCAGCCGCCCGGGAAGCTCCCCTCTCAGGGACACAAATAAATTTGTCTTCTCTACAGGTAGAGTAGAGATTATGCCACGGGGCACGAATCAGGGAGTATCGCAATGAAAAAAACAATTTCCACCCTCGCGCTGTTCGCGGGAACCGCGCTGACGCTGAGCCTCGGCGCGGCGGGCGCCGCGCATGCGCAGGGCGCCGCATCCGCCCCGGAGGCCGCTTCGGCGGAGCAGGACCCGTCTTTCGCGGACAATGGTGACATCGTTGTCACAGCCCGTTTCCGCAATGAGAGCCTCCAGAATGTGCCCATCGCCGTGTCCGTCGTGAGCGGCGCGACGGCGGCGTCGCGCAACCTCAACAACATCCAGGACATCGCGACGGCGGTCCCCACTCTCGACTTCCGCAACGGCGCGTCCAACAAGGACCGCAACATCTTCATCCGCGGCGTGGGCACGATCACCACCTCGCCGGGCGTCGAATCCTCCGTGTCCACCGTCGTCGACGGCGTGGTGCTGGTCCGTCCGGGCCAGGCGACGCTCGACCTGATGGACCTGGAGCGGCTGGAAGTGCTGCGCGGCCCGCAGGGCACGCTGTTCGGCAAGAACGCGTCCGCGGGCGTGGTCAACATCGTGACCAAGGCCCCGACCGAGACGCAGAGCGGCGCCATCGACGTGGGCTATTATGAGGGCAATGAATATCGCGTCCGCGCCCTGCTCTCCGGCCCGATCAACGAGAAGGTCGGCTATTCGATCAGCGGCCTGTACGGCAAGTTCCAGGGCAATGTCTGGAACCGCGGCACGAACGACTGGGTAAACGGCTATGAGCGCTGGGGCGTGCGCGCCAAGATCCAGGCAAAGCCGACCGAGGACCTGACCATCACGCTGTCGGGCGACTATACCTATAACAAGGACAGCACGCCCAACGGCGTCTATGCCAGCACGGCGCGCAAGGCGAGGTCGGGCGACGTCATCACCTCGACCGACAGCCCCGCCCTGGCCGCCATACTGGCGCAGGAAGGCATTACCGCCAGCCTCAACAACAAAACGGTCAACACGACCTTCAACACGGTGGTGAGCGACGACAATTACGGCGGCGCGCTGACGCTGGAATGGCGTCCGGGCGACTATACCGTCACCTCCATCACCGCCTATCGCCAGTGGAAGAACCACCAGTCGCCCGACTGGGACCAGCGCGCCCTCTTCTCCAACGATTTCCCGCAGGGCGCCGACGACGGCTATGTGAAGTTCGACCAGTTCAGCCAGGAACTGCGCCTCGCCTCGCCGCAGGGCAGCCTGATCGACTATGTGGTCGGCGCCTATTATCTGAAGGCCGATACGGACGAGCGCTATCAGCGCAACGTCACCGAGTACCGGGCGGCCACCGGCATCACCAACAATGTCGGCGTCGCCAATTACGGCACGCGCGCGGAGAATTTCGCGCTGTTCGGCGAAGCGAACCTGCATGCCACGGACAAGCTGACCTTCATCGCGGGCGCGCGCCTGATCTATGACAAGCTGTCCTATTATCACAGCCGCAACGCGTCGACGCCCGCCGATCCGGTCGGCGGCGCGACCGCGATCCGCGTCTCCATCCCCTACAGCACGGCCAAGACCGATCGTTGGGACTGGAGCGGCCGTTTCGGCGCGCAGTACAAGATCGTGCCGCAGGCGACCCTCTATGCCACCTATTCGCGCGGCTATAAGGGACCGGCCTATAACGTCTTCTTCAACATGCAGGCGTTCGACCAGATCGCCCTCGCGCCGGAGACGTCCAACAGCTATGAGGTCGGCCTGAAGGGCAGCGCCCTGAACGGCAAGGTGACGGGCGGCATCGCGGCCTATTGGACCGACTATTCCGGCTATCAGGCCAATTTCCCCGATTTCGTGGGCACGGCGCAGGTCACCCGCCTGATCAACGCGGGCACCGTGCGGACGCGCGGCATCGAACTGGACCTGAGCGCCCGTCCGACGGACCGCCTGTCGTTCAACTTCGCGGGCGTCTACAACAATGCGCGCATCCGGGAATTCAGATGCCCGACCGGCGTGGCGCAAAGCAACTGCACGGCCGTCAACGGCCAGCCCCTGCCCTTCGCCCCCGACTGGAAGCTGAGCGGCGGCGGCGCGTACCGCATCCCGGTCGGCGACGCGCTGGGCGTCGAATTGCAGAGCGACTGGACCTTCCGCAGCGAGACCCAGTTCGTCCTGAACCAGACCCCCAGCACCATCCAGCCGGCCTATGGCATCTGGAACGCCAGCATCGCCCTCGTCAGCGACAGCAAGTGGGAGATAAGGGGCCTGGTCAAGAACATCCTCGACACCCATTATTCCAACCTGCTGGGCAACGGCACGACCGCGGGCATCGTCCGCTTCGTACCGCGCGACAATGACCGCTATTTCGGCGTCAACGCGCGCTACAGCTTCTGATCCCCGATAGCTGACCCAGGCGGCGGGGCGGCCCTTCCCTTGCGGAGGGGCCGCCCCGATCCTTTCCGCGCCCCCGCAAAAAATCATATGCGGCGGCGGTGGACAAGCGGCCGAAATATTCCGAGACAATGCGATCCCGGCCGGTCGGCCGTCCATGCAGTCAGGAAGCCCTTATCATGGCCACGCGCCCCCCACGCCCACTGGCGGAACTCACCCTGCGCGGCATAGTGCTGGGCGGCGTCATCACCCTGCTGTTCACGGCGGCCAATGTCTATCTGGGGCTGAAGGTCGGGCTGACCTTCGCCACCTCCATCCCGGCGGCCGTCATCTCCATGGCGGTGCTGCGCTATTTTCCCGGCTCCAACATATTGGAGAACAATATCGTCCAGACCATCGCCAGCGCGGCGGGGACGCTGGCGGCGATCATCTTCGTCCTGCCCGGCCTCGTCATCATCGGCTGGTGGCAGGGCTTTCCCTATGTCACGACCGCCGCGATCACCGGACTGGGCGGCATGGTCGGCGTCATGTTCTCCGTGCCGCTGCGCCGCGCGCTGGTGATCGACAGCGACCTGCCCTATCCGGAAGGCCGTGCGGCGGCCGAGGTGCTGCAAGTGGGATCGGGCACGGAAAGGGGCGCGGAGGAGAGCGCGCGGGGCCTCAGGGTCCTCATCTGGGGCAGCGTCGTCTCGGCGGGCTTCGCGCTCCTCACCCAATTGAAGCTGGCCGCGGCGGAGGCGTCCGTCTGGTTCCGGGCGGGTGCCGGGGCGACGGGCATTGCGGGCGGCCTTTCCTTCGCGCTGCTGGGCGTGGGGCATCTAGTCGGCATCTCCGTCGGTCTCGCGCAGCTTCTCGGCCTCGTGACCGGATGGTGGGTGGTCCTGCCCCTGTTGACCGCGCAGAATCCCGCGCCGGGCGAGGTGGAAGCCTGGGCGCTGGGCGTCTTCCGCGCCGATGTGCGCTTCTTCGGCGCGGGCGTGATCGGCGTCGCGGCCGTCTGGACCCTGGTCAAGATCGCGGGGCCGGTGATGGGCGGCATACGCTCCGCCTTTGCCGCGAGCCGCGCGCGCCATGGCGGCGACGCGCTGGCGGTGGAGGAGCGCGACCTGCCCATCGGCATCGTGCTGGGCGGCGCGGCGGGCCTGATGCTGCCGATCGGCTGGCTGCTCTGGACCGTGGCGGCGGAGGGGCCCCTGACGGCATCGGCCGCGCTGCTGGTCGCGGGCGCCCTGCTGTTCGTGATCGTGCTGGGCCTGCTGATCGCGGCGGTGTGCGGCTATATGGCGGGCCTGATCGGATCGTCCAACTCGCCCGTATCGGCCATCGGCATATTGGCCGTGCTGGCCGCCTCCCTGCTGCTGGCGGGCCTGTTCGGGCGCGACAACCCGCCCGGGACGACGCAGGCGCTGATCGCCTATGCGCTGATCGTGACCGGCATCGTCTTCGGCATCGCGACCATCTCCAACGACAATCTCCAGGACCTGAAGACCGGCCAGCTGGTCGGCGCGACGCCATGGAAGCAGCAGGCGGCGCTCCTCATCGGCGTGGTGTTCGGCAGCCTGACCGTGCCGCCGGTGCTCGACCTGCTCAACACCGCCTTCGGCTTCGTGGGCGCGCCGGGCGCCGGTCCCAACGCGCTGTCGGCGCCGCAGGCGGGACTCATCTCCGCGCTGGCGCAGGGCGTGCTGGGCGGCGACCTCAACTGGCCGATGCTGCGATATGGCGCGCTGGCGGGCATCGGCTTCGTGGCGTTCGACGAGCTGATGGGCAAGGCGAGGCTGCTCCGCTTCCCGCCGCTGGCGGTCGGCATCGGCATCTACCTGCCCATGGCGGTCATCCTGCCGGTGGTGGCGGGGTCGATCATCGGCTGGCTCTATGAACGCCGGGCCGACCGCCGGGCGGACCCGGAAGCGGCCAGGCGCATCGGCGTGCTGATAGCGACCGGCATGATCGTGGGCGAAAGCCTGTGGGGCGTGGCCTTTGCCGGGATCGTCGCGGCCACCGGGTCCGACAGCCCGCTGGCGCTGCTGTCCGGCGACATGGGCGGGGCGGCGCTGGGCATCGGCCTGATCCTCTTCGCGGCGCTGACGGCCCTGCTCTACCGGCAGGCGGCAAGGCAGGGCTGATGCTGGGCCGGCATCGGACGGGCACCCACGGCCCGGCCTGGGCGCTGGAATAGCGATAGGCCGGAAAGCCGTCGTCGCCCGGTCCGTCCGGCCATGTGTTGGAGAGGCTGCCCATCGGCATCGGCCTGCGCGCGGCATGGACGCCGATGACGCGGAACGGAGGGTATCCTTTTGTATCGGCCTGTATCAGCCATGCCCCGGCGGAAGACAGCGGCCGCGCTTCGCGCTATCAGCGGTTCATGGCCAGGATGCAGGACAATGGGCGCGAAACCGTGGTCGTCGTCGACGACGACAAGGATATACGCGACCTGATCGTCACCCAGCTGACGCAGGAGAATTACGATCTCCATGCGGCCGCCAGCCTGGCGGAACTGCATGCGCTGCTCGATGCGCGGCCGGTCGACCTCATCGTGCTCGACCTCAACCTGCCTGACGGGGACGGCCTTGCCCTGTGCCGCCAGTTGAGGCTGGAGGGGATAGCGACGCCGATCATCATGGTCACCGCGCGCGGCAGCCCGATCGACCGCGTGCTGGGGCTGGAACTGGGCGCCGACGACTATCTCACCAAACCGTTCGAGCCGCGCGAACTGCTGGTGCGCGTCCGCAACCTCCTGCGCCGCGCCCGGCCCGCCGGGCAGGCCGTCCCGGCGGAACCCGCCCGTTTCGCCCGCTTCGGGCCATGGCGGCTCGACCTGTTCCAGCGCCGGCTGATCGCGCCCGACGATCGGCTGGTGATGCTCTCCTCCGCCGAGTTCCGGCTGCTCTCGCGCTTTGTCGAGCAGCCGAACCGCGTCCTCACACGCGAGGAACTCCTGCCGGAGCGGCGGGAGACGGTGGCCTTCGACCGCACCATCGACCTTCAGATCAGCCGCCTGCGCCAGAAGCTGGCCAGCATCGCCGATGGCGAGAACCTGATCCTGACCGTCCGCAACGAGGGTTATGTCCTTGCCACCACGGTACGGCAGGAATGATCGCCGCCGTGCCGCGCCGTATCGCGCGCTTCTTCGGTTCGATGGCCGGACAGATCTTCATCCTGCTGACGATCGGCATCGCGGCCTCCGCCATCATATCGCTGTTCATCGCGGAACAGGCGCGCAGGCATGATTTCGAGCGCATCCGCCTGCAACGCGTGGTGGCGAGCGCTGCCGACATCGCCGAGCGGTTGCAGCGCGAGCCGAAACGCATCGAGGCCATGCTGGCCCGGCAGATGATCATGGGTGCCGCCTCCGCGCCCGAAG
Organism: Sphingobium sp.; assembly: GCA_047602685.1. Taxonomy (GTDB): domain Bacteria; phylum Pseudomonadota; class Alphaproteobacteria; order Sphingomonadales; family Sphingomonadaceae; genus Sphingobium. The sequence continues at coordinate 4,083 of JASGGS010000026.1, read as the reverse complement.
GCATCGCCATCGTGCAGCCCGACACGACGCTGGAGGCAGCCCTTGCCGCCCGTTTCGGTCCCAATGCCCATCCGGAGGCGGGGCAGGTGCCGACGAGCCTCTGCTTTCCCGGCAACAGGCTCGACCCCCGGGACAGCGCGGCCGGGATCGTCGGCGCCCCCCGGCCCGATTGCTGGATCGTGCGCTTCACCGACCGGAGCGGCCAGCGCCGGTCCCTGGCCATCGACCTGCCCCGCCTGATCTTCCCGCCGAGCGCGACGCTCAACCCGCTCTATCTTGCCCTGATCATCCTCTCCTCGGCGGGGCTGTCCATCGTCGTGGCGCGGCTCGTCACAAAGCCGCTTCGCCGCCTGCGCGGCGCGGCCGATGCCTTCTCGCTGTCCCGCGATCCGGAACCGATCACCGAATATGGCCCGTCGGAGGTGCGCGCCGCCCTCTCCACCTTCAACCTGATGCAGCAGCGCATCCGGGCGGGCTTCACCGAACGGACCCAATTGCTGGCCGCGATCAGCCACGATCTCCAGACCCCCCTCACCCGCCTCCGCCTGCGGCTGGAGCAGGTGAAGGACGAGGAACTGCGCGCGCGGCTGCTCCAGGATCATCGCGCGATGCAGACGCTGGTGCGGGAAGGACTGGACCTGGCGAGCAGCACCGAATCCCAGGAGGAATGGTCGATCATCGACATCGATTCCCTGCTGGCCAGCCTTGCGGAGGATGCGGAGGAACTGGGATCGCCCGTTCGCTTCACCGGCGGATGCGGGAGCACCGTCCGGGTCAAGCCGAATGCCCTCAGCCGCTGCATCGGCAACCTGCTGGACAACGCGATCAAATATGGAGGCAGCGCCGCGATAAGCTGCGAACGCCTGCCGTCCCATATACTGATCCGGATCAGGGATCGCGGCCCCGGCATCGAGGAGGATCAGCTCGACGCCATGTTCGAGCCCTTTACGCGGGGACCGGCCGGCCAGCCCGGCGGGCGTCAGGGCACGGGCATCGGCCTGACCATCGCGCGCGCGCTGGCGCTGAATTTCGAAGGAAGCGTAAAGCTGGAAAATGCCGCCGGGGGCGGCCTGGTCGCGACAATCGAACTCAAGACCTAGAGCGTTTCCCCATTGAGCGGAAATGCTCTTGTCTTTCCGCGCCGCATTTTCCGAGCCGTTGACCGTGAACGGCCAAGTTGAAAATGCTCTGGGACGGAACCGTCCCGCCAAGGCCGGTGAAGACGGCGAAGACCGGCTCGATTCGCGGCGCAGTTCCGCTAAACTATCATTTATATAGCAATTCCGGCCGAATCGCCCTGAACGTACGACAATCTACGGTTTCGCCGTTGTGAATTCTTCATGAAAAGCGGCAATGATGCGAATATGGGGCCTGCAAGCGATCAATTGAGAACCACGGGAGAGTGTGCCGCCATACTCCATCAGGTGATGGCATGCCTTGACCGGGTTCTGATCCCGGCCATGCCCGATGAACGGGAAAAGCTGGAGCTTGCAGCCGCACATCTCCAGCACGTCCTCAACCTAATCGAGCATCCCGAGGCGCCCAAGCCCTAGCTGCCTCTCACCGTCAGTGGCCTGGTCGAGCGTCTTCTCCATCTTCTCGACCCCGGCGCATGTCAGCGACACATTCCACCGGCGCCGGTCCGAGGGATCGGCCTGCCGGACGATCAGCCCGCGATGCTCCAATATGGATATCCAGCGCAGCCCGGTGGTCATCGGCGCGGAAGACGCGATGCAAAGGTCGGTAATGGATACCGCGCGCTCCCGGCAGAGGCTGACATACAGGTCCAGCAGCATATCCCAGGCAGGGTCCGAAAACAGGTCCGAACCGAAGACCATCTCGCGTGCGCGACGGGCCTTCAACCAGGCAATTGCGGTAGTCATGCGATCCGGGCCGGGCGGCGGCGGCACTGGTTCCGTGTTTTCGTCGGCTTCAGGACAACCCTGATCGTCCTTTCCGGTTCCTGCCTCCCCGGATGCCCCGTCTCCTCCCAATCGCGCCGCGTCCTTGGCACGGTTCACCACGATTTTCCCCTCATCGCAGGACGGCGGGCTCCTTTCCAAAGCAGACCGAACCCGTACGCATTACAAGTGAGCTTCGGGAATGTTCCCTCCCTTGGAAATCCACTCCGCCAAAGGTGGCGGTCGCCTGAACATTCGGTGGCTGAAACCGTGCATCGGGTCCCTGCCTACCCCAGGTCAACAGGGGAAAGCCTCCAACATGGAAGCGATTGACGCAATTTCATTGCTGGTTCAGCTTGCATCAAAGCACGGCAATTGAACGGCTTAAGCGACGGCGACTCATTTTCGCCGGGACGACTCCGTGAATTGAACCTCGCCGCCTCTGGGCGGTTGGTAGTTCACGGAGTATGACCCATGGAACAGCATCAAGAGAAGCAGCAGCAAAAATCGCCGGATAAAGGTTCTGAAGAGGACCTGACCCGGCGAGCGGGCGACCATAGCGAGGAGCATATGCAGCGCAAGGCGGAGAAGAACGCCAATCCCCTTGCCCCGCCGATCAACAACCGGGCTGGGAGCTGAACCGGTCAGCGCCCCATGCCGCTGCCCGATCCCGCCCTCATCATCTGCTAATGCGCGACCGCCAATCGCGTGCCGCGAGAAAGGCTGGGGGTGGGCGGCAAGAGGGGACCATGCCGGAGGCCGCCCTTATCGGCTGGGCGCGCAGTCAGGCGGTGTAGGAGGCCCCGCCACTTTCCAGCATCATTGGATGATCCTCGTCGAACAGGCCTTCATGGCGGCGCCTTTCCGCCTCGCGCAGCATCAACCGTTCGACATGCCGCCAATGGTCGGGTGTCGACGGCTCCACAGGCGCCGCGCCCGCCCAGCGCTCGTGAACCCATTGCGCGCCGATCACCAGGAAGGCGCCGTCATCATCGCCCACCATCAGCATGAACGGTCCTTCGGCCGCCTCACCTCCGGTTTGCCGCCGGGTCAGGGGACGGATGACCGTCAATTCGCCATGCCTCATCATATCCTCTCCTCGGTCAGCGCCCCCCGCCGGTACGGCCCGACTCCATGACGAGATAAGCACCGCCGTCCCTGTCCCGTTCCGCCAAAGTCCCATGGCGAGTGGTCATTTGCGATAGGCCGAGTGATCTACAGGGGAGGATTTTCGAAAAACCCGAGCTTAATTAAAAATATTTAATAAATTAAATTGATTAAATTTAATGATATTTAGATTAATTTGTAAAATTATATCCGAATACATGGAGAAAATTTCTTCGATTTTTATCGAATAAAATTTATTAGTATTTTAAAATTATATTTAATTTCTTAAATTTCTCGGAATATGACGGATTATGATAGATTCCGATCTTTCAATTACATTTTCATGTAAGTTTCATGTACAGATGCGGACCACAATATGACACCCTTGTAACATTTCTGCCCCCGGCCGCGCCTAGCTGGCGTCCCGTTCAAGGGGGCGATCAGACGGCGGAGCGAGAATGGGCGGATCAGCCCACCGTCATGCCGTTCGCCCCCACGGCTGTTTTCAACGAGGGGGCTATCCGGCCATGTCACGTAAATCCTTCCTTTCCACCCTGCCGCTGCTGGCACTGACGCTCGTGCCGTCGGGCGCCGCTTTCGCGCAGAACGCCTTGCCGGCCGATTCGGCGGCGGACGAAGCCGGGCGTCTCGACGACATCGTGGTCACCGCCACCAAGCGCGAAACCAATCTCCAGAAGACGCCGATCTCCATCAACGTCGTGAACACGGAGATGATCAAGGATCGCCACGTCCAGAGCCTGTTCGACCTGGCCGACGGCGGCGTTCCCTCGCTGCGCGTCACCACCTTCGAGGCGCGCCAGTCCGCCCTCACCATCGGCATTCGCGGCATCGTTCCGCTCGACGCCAACCAGCCCGCCCGCGAGCAGGGCGTGGGCGTCTATATCGACGGCGTTTATCTCGGCCGCCAGCACGGCCTGAACGCGGCGCTGTTCGATACGGAGCGCGTGGAAGTGCTGAAGGGACCGCAAGGCACGCTCTTCGGCCGCAACACCGAAGGCGGCGCGCTCTCCATCGTCACCAAGGCGCCCAACGGCGAATTCGGCGGCCGCGTCGA
>JASGGS010000250.1:0-5843 GCA_047602685.1 Sphingobium sp. | reverse complement strand
CGGTGCTCGTCCTGTCGGTGTAGTTGGTGAGCAGGCTGTCGCGGTGGGTGAAGGTTGCGCCGACGGAAACCCGTCCGATAGCCTCGTCGAGCGGGAGGGTGTAGGTCGCGGTGACGCTATATTTGTTTCGCGGGGTAAGCACCACCGGATCGCCCACCTGGAACGCCGTGCTCAGCACATAATTAGGGTCGTTGAACGTGCTGAAATCCGGTACGGATTTTATCCTGGTGCGAAGATAGGTGTATCCGCCGGTGATCGACAGGCCCGCGATGGGGTTGATCGATCCCTCGGCCTCGAATCCCCACAGCTCCGATTTGCCGGCGTTGACAGGCGCCGCGGCCGAACCCAGCCCCGTGTTGGGGCGAGCGGTGAAGCCGAGTTGCAATTGCTGGTTGGAAAAATCATTGTAGAAGGCGGCCGCATTGAACGTGCCTTTCACCGCACCCGAGAAACTGGCCTTGAGGCCGGCTTCATAGGAGTCGACCTGTTCGGGCTTAACGATGTTCAGCGGGGCGGTAATGGTGGGAGCGATGGTTCCCGCGCGGAAACCGCGCACATATTTGGCATAGAGCAGCAGGTTGTCGATGGGCGTGTAATCGAGCCCCAACAGCCAGGTCGGCTTGCTCGACGACTGATAGAAGCGCGAGATGCAGTCGGTGGCGGTCGCGGCAGGGTTCGTGCAGCGCGGATTGACCGGCAGCGTCACCGGATTGGTGGGCATCGGGCCAAGGCCGGGCGGGTAGGCAAGCGTGTAGGTCCGCTGCTCGCTCACGTTCGACGAACTGTCCCATGTGTAGCGCAATCCCGCCGTCAGCTTCAGCTTTTCCGAAAGGCGGTAGCTCGCCTGCGTGTAGAGCCCGGCATTGCGGAAGCGGTTCTGGCCCGCTTCCAGTTTCACCGAACCCACGGAGACGAGGTTGCCCGGAGGATTCAACGGGCTCAGCGTCGCCAGAAATCCGAGCGGATCATTGCATTGGATACGGTTGAGGTCGGTGCAGGCGGCCAGCGTCTGGGACAGCCCGCCAATGTTTGTGGAGACGGGCTGGCTCAGCTCGTAATAAGCGCCGGCCTGCCAATCCAGCCTTTCGTCCAGCGCCCGTCCCTGCAACTGCAATTCCTCGGTTAGGGTCGACTGGTTCACGGTGTCGCGCCCCGGCGCCACCGTCAACGTGGCGAAGGTGAAGCGCGCCGAGCCGAGCCCGGCCAGCGCGGGACTGATCTGCCCGAAGTTCAGCAGGAAATCCGTTCCGAAGAGCGGCGCGAAAATGCGCTGCTTCAGCTGGCCGTAGCTTGTGATGTTCTTGACGGTCAGCGCATCGGTCGCGCGCCAGGTCGTCGTGTTGATGATCTGCCACTGCTCCGTGTCGGAATAGCTGTACGGCAGGTTTTGCATCACATTGTAAAAGCCGCTGCCCTGACGCGTCAGCTGCTCGGCCGCATAGGCGCCAATGCCGCTGTTCGCGGCGGCGATGAGCTTTTGGACCACGCCGTTATTGCTCGACGTGCTGTAGTTGATGATCGTGTAGTTCTCCAGATTGGGCGTGAGGTCGGCGACTATGCTGGCGCGCACGGCAGTGTAGTCGATGTCGTTATAGTCTTTTGGCCCGACGCCGCTCACATTGTTCAGATAGCCGTCGCGCGTCTGGCGATCCACGCCGAACCGGATGCGCAGGCTGTCCAAGACGGGAATGTTCACCACGGTCTGGATGCGGCGCATATCGTAATTGCCTATCGAGCCTTCGACATAGCCTTCGAAATGCCCGGTCGGTTTCTGGGGGACGAGGAGGATGGCGCCGCCGGTGGTGTTGCGCCCAAAGAGCGTGCCCTGGGGGCCCTTCAATACCTGGACGTTCTGGAGGTCGAAGAACGCGCCCGGACCGGCGCCGTCACCCGACGGTATGCCGTTCGCGCCGCCCCGCAAGGCCACGACATCGGCAAAATAGACGCCCACCGATGGCGCGGTGCCGGTGTCCTGCACGAAGCCGCGCAAGGCGAAGCTGGAGTTGTCCGAACCGAAATTACTGTTCGCGGACAGGGACGGCGTGTAGGCTGCCAGATCCTGGGCGTTGACGATATTGCGGTTGGCGATTTGCTGCTGATTGAAGACCGTGATGGATATGGGAACGTCCTGGAGGCGCTCCTCCGTGCGCCGCGCGGTCACGATGATGTCCGCCGCCTCGTTCGCTCCGGCCGACCCCTGCGCGTGCGCCGAGACCGGCGTCAGGGCGATCACGGCCGCGGTCAGCGTGTTCTCAAAGCTAATCTTCTTCATGTTTTCCCTCTCCTTTTATGGCTGCCCGTCGGTCTTCGCCGACGCGAGGCAGCCCTTTTCCATCGGTGTGTCTACTAGGCCGCACATTCCTTTCCCTGCTTGACGGCCACGACCTCGCACAGCCGGTCAGCAACCCATTCCGGTTCCGTCAGCATCAGGTCATGACCCGTGTCGATGTCCCATATCCGCCCTTCGGAACGCTCGCGCAGCAGCGGCATGTCGCGTCCCGGAATCGTCGCGGTGCAAATGATGTGGCTCTCCGGGATCGCCCGCATGGCCGCCTCGTTGTGCAGTACGAGCGGCTGCTCGAAGCAGACCCAGGGATGGGGAGTGAGGCGCGGCTTCATCCATGCCCGGATTTCGGCGTCGGCCACGCCGTAAAACCCGTGATCAGAGTCCGGAAACAGGAACAACTCCATGCCATGCACCACGCGGGACTGCTGGCGTGCCTGTATCAGGGACGTGGCATGTTCTGCCAGTGACTCCCCGTTTTTGGGGTATGCAGCATCAAGATAGACGCGATGGCTCACCCGATCATGCGCCCGATCCGCAGCACCCGTTATGACCATTCCGCCGTAAGAATGGCCAACCAGTATGGCGTCTCTGAGATCCTCGTAATGAAGGAGTTGGACGACGTCGCGGATATGGAGGTTGAGGTCGATGGCTTCGTTAAGCAGGTGCGAGCGCTCGCCGAGTCCCGTCAGCGTCGGGGTGTAAGCGATGTGCCCTCGTGTCTGGAGGAGCCGAGCGAGGGGCTGATAGCACCAGCCGCCATGACCGCCACCATGCACCAGTACGAACGTCGCCATCATTCTCTCCCATCCATGTTGTCAAATGATAACATAGATGGTCTATATGTTGTCAATTGTTAACTTTCGAAGGGCGCATTCTTGTTGTCGGGCGAAGGCGCACTATAAGGCGCTAGATGAGCAATAGGTCTTCAACCCGCCCCACCCGCGACGCAACAGCGACAAAAGCCAGGATCTTGGCGGCAGCGAGACAGGGGTTTTCCACTCATGGTTACGCCGGGATTGGGATACGGGAGATTGCCGAACTGGCGGGCGTCAGCTATCCATTGATTGGCCGCTACTATGGATCCAAGGCTGGCTTGTTCGACGCGGCTCTTGCCAGCTTCATGAGTGTTGATGCGGCCATAGCTGTAGATCGATCCGTCTTCGGAGAAAATCTCGCCCGGCTGATCGTGGCGAGCGTGGCGAACGATGCACCCCTGTCGATGACGATCTTGTCGGCAGCTGATTCCGAGGCTCAGCCATTGTCTATCAGGGCCATTAACAGTCGCGTCATTCAGCCGTTAGCAGAATGGCTCGGCCCGCCCCATGCGCATGAGCGCGCGATATCGATCACGATGACGGCCGCGGGTTTCGTGATGTTCACGCGACACATGCCGCTTGTATCACCCAGAGAACCAGATTTCGAACCTTTGGTGAAGTGGATGGGGGAGACATTCCAAAGGATCGTCGATGCACGAATCGGATGGATTGGTTCACCAGTCGATACGATATCCTGATGCCTTCGGCATCTCCTGAAGAACCGGAATGGCCGCGCTGTGAAACGGGTTCGGAATACGCACCACCCTGTAGCTATAAATTTTCTGATCTATTCTGCACAATGTAAATGATGATTTTACGTTATAGAATTTCCGTTACACGGTAATAGTATTTCATATTAATTTTTTAATTATGAAAGCGGGGTGTCCGTTGATGGAAAGAAGTCATGTCTTTTTGCACGTAGGAGGCTAAAGCAATTGGGTCTGGGATGAACTGGTGGCTGCGTTCCGTGTCCAAGAACCTGCTGCGGGAGGCAAAATATTGGTATTGGACGTGCGTGTTTGCGGGCTGAAGCATGATAGGGGTACAAGTCATATCGAAGTACGGGATATTGTTGAGAAACTGATTAACGATATCGAGAAAGCGGGTATCGACCGGGCCGTAATTGTCGGACATTCGCAGGCTGGAATGATCCAGCCCCATCTAGTTCGATCGAATCCACAGTTGTTCAGCAGGATCGTCTATTTGAGCTGCCTTGCTCCGACTGGCTCGCAGATTGCACTGAACTGGCGTGAGGATATGGCTGGCGACAATGTGCTCACACAGGGAGATTCGCCCGGTAATTGGGAAAGATACGAAGAATTATTTTGTAATGATATGAATTATCAAGTTACAAACTTGTTTCTCGACAAGATAGGTAGGGATAAATGGCCGCCTTCTTCATAAGAGTTATCCGGATGGTATTATGATCACTTAAGGATCATATCCTCTACATATATTATTTGTCTCAAGGATGAGGCGCTTCTTCCGAGTTGGCAAGAGTTTTTTGCTGAGCGGCTACAAGTCGATGAAGTGATCCGAATGGACGCGGGCCATCAGGTCATGAACAGACATCTGCACGCCGTGGCCGAACTGCTAAGGCTTATGGATGAGGGGGATTGTCATTCTGTCGGATTGAACCGCCTATCGCATCGCGCGAAGCGAGGCCGCTACTGCGGTTCCTTTTGCTTGTCAGGTCAGCCGACGCGGCAACTTATGAACAATCTTCGACCTCTAATAGTAAGACGGGAATTGGCCTTCTGATTGCGATTGCGCGCGCTATTCAGGGCGCGTAGTAGTCCAGTGCGCCGTCACCAAAGGGGGCGCAAGGCTTCTATCGGCCAGGCGCCAGTGAACTCGCCGTCGAACTTGTCGAAGCGTTGGGCCACGTTGCGGTCAATGTGCAGTTCACAGCTTCGAGCCGCCCCACTCTAGCGGGATATCCCGCCAGCGCAGATTGTGATCCTACGAACTATGTGATCTTTCTCTACGACATGCCCGCAGTGCAGCGGAGATTCGTTGAACTGATAGAGCAGCGTATCGGAGGCGATCCTGAATTGGGCAAGGCTGCGGAGGATTACCGCGAAGCGGACAGAGCGATGCCGACTATCAAAACGCGTTTCGGCCTCCGATTTGCCTCGTCCGCAGCGTTGGACGCCGTTGTGCGGCACCTCGAAACCGACATCAGTCCGGCGCTGGCGATCAGAGTGTCCGTATAGGAAGTAGCACCCTATGAGGTTTCCAGATCGTAGAACCTGCTCGGAAATCTGCTAGCTCAAGTGCGGGTTTTTAACCGACGAAGAACGAGATCAGCGCGGCGTTCAGTATATCAATGAAGAAGCCGCACACAAGCGGTACTATGATGAAGGCGCGCGGCGCTGCGCCAAATTGCCGGGTGACCGACGTCATGTTGGCAATGGCGGTCGCCGTCGATCCCAGAGATATGCCTCCAAACGCGGCGGCAACGACAGCCGCTTCATAGTCCCGACCCATGGCCGGGAACACGACGTACAGGGCGTAGGTGATGCTCATGGCGATCTGTATTGTCAGGACAACGGCGATGAAAATGAAAGCGTTCGTCAGCGCGTTCAGTTGCAGCCCCATCAGCGCCATGGTCAGGAATAGCCCAAGCGTGAGATCGAGCATCAGGGCGAGACCCTGTTTTGCGCTGGGCCAAAGAACGCGTACTTGCGCACCGATCAAGGGCATCACGAGATTGCGAACCGCTATGCCGGCAATCAGGC
>JASGGS010000249.1:0-5858 GCA_047602685.1 Sphingobium sp. | reverse complement strand
ACACCCTCTTGCTGCTTAACCAGAATCGCGTCTTCTTCTATTATGTCGGACAGGCGTCGATCGAGGGGAAGTTCAAAACGGGCGCCATCGAGCATACATTGGTCGGCGGCTTCGATTATCTGAATGTCGACTTCGATTATGATTTCCAGCCCTATACCGCCAATGGCAAGCCGACTTCGACCCCGTTTCCGGGTCTTGCCGGGAATATCTATACGACGGGGACGCCGGACTGGGGTAATATCGCCGGCGCGCGTGAATTCCAGCGCGCGCCCAACTGGTTCCGCTATCAGGAGATCCGGCAGCGCGGCCTGTTCCTGAGCGACACGGCGAAGCTGGGACCCGTGGAACTGATGCTCGGCCTGCGCTACACGAGCTACAAGGAATATAATAACGAGCCGCGCCCCGCCGTCGTGCCCGTCACCTATTATGACGAGAGCACCGTTACCCCGGTCGCGGCGCTGAGCTACGACATCACCGAGGGGGCCAGGGTCTATGTCTCCTATGTCGAGGCCCTGCAACGCGGCGCGCAGGCTCCCACCACCGCGACCAATATCGGCCAGAGCTACGGTCCGATCCGCAGCAAGCAATATGAAGCGGGCATCAAGGTGCAGCGCTCCACCATCTCGGCGACGCTGGCGGCTTTCCAGACCAAGGTGCCCTCGGAATTCGTCAACTCGGCCAGCCTGTTCGTCCGCGACGGCGAGCGCCGTTTCCAGGGCATCGAGTTCGATTCCACCTGGCAGGCGACGAAGGAATTGAACCTGAAGCTGGCGGCCGCCTATCTGGACGCCATCCAGACCAAGGCGTCGTCGGCCGCGCTGGTGGGCAAGAAAGTGCCCGGCACGACCGGCTTTCAGGCATCGGGCTTCGTCGAATATGCGCCCGCCTATATTCCCGGCTTCACCGCCTTTGGCGGGATACGCTATTCCGGCACGGCCTTCGGCCAGACGAACAACAACTTCCGTTTCTCGCCGGTGGCCGTCGGTGATCTGGGGTTGACGTACACGCTGCCCGCCGCGGGCAATGCCGTGAAGCTGTCGGTCAATGTGCAGAATATCACCGATAAATGGTACTGGATTCCCAATTCCAGCGGCACCGGCCTGTCGGCGGGCGCGCCGCGAACCTTCAGCCTGGGCCTCAATGTCGCCACCGGTCCCATTGGTTTCGATCGCGCGGGCGGCGGAGGGTCCGGCACCGGCGATGTGCCGGAACGCGGCTTCTATATCGGCTTGTCGGGCGGCGCGGTGCAGCCCGCATCGGGCAATTTCGATATACAGGCCCGCGTCAACCCGGCACTTGGCCGCATCAATGACGGATTGCGGGCGGGTTACAAGACCGGCTGGGAACTGGCGGGCACGCTCGGCTATGATTTCGGCCTGTTCCGTGGCGAGCTGGAGGTCGCCCACAAGCAGGCGGAACTCAAGCGCGTGACGCTGAACAGCGCGGCGATCCCCGTGGACGCGCAGAGGAGTCCCGCGGGCTATTATCCGGATGCGAACGGCACCACGCGGTTCCTGACCCTGTTCGCCAACGGCCTGTTCGACATTGGCGGCAATGCCCGGTCGCCCTGGGCGTTCGAGGCGGGCGGCGGCATCGGCCTCTCGCGGATATTGCAGCATCGCTGGCAGTTGCAGGAAACGGTCTCGACCACCAATTTCGCCAATGAGAACAAGCTGGATTTCGCATGGCAGGCGCTGGCGGGCGTTCGCTACCGCCTGACCCGCAATGTGGAGGCGACCCTGCGCTATCGTTTCTTCACGGCGCCCAATATCTATCTCCAGACCGCCACCGCGAACGCGCTGGAGGGGACGGTGCGGACGCACAGTCTGTTGGCGGGCGTCAACTTCCGCCTGTGAGGCCCCGTCCTCCTCTTATGCCTTCAAGCCCGGCCCCGATGATATGGACATCGGATCGCGGCCGGTTCAGGCGCCGAAACTCGCATCGAAGCCCCGGCGCACATCGATGGCCGTGGCGAGCAGGCCCGCGCGATGATAGCGGTCCGCCGTCTTCTGCTGCTCCGCGATCAGGGCATCGGTGATGGGCACGGGATAGCGGTGCGTCCGCCGGGCGATCGACAGGAGTATCTCCTCCTCGATACGCGTCTCGCGGTGCATCAGCCTGGCATAGGCTTCGGGATTCCCGCCCTGCCAGCGCCAGCCCGCATAGAGCCGGTCGTGATAATCCGCGAGCAGCGGCCGCTTGTCCCGGATCGCGCCGTCCCGGCCGAACATGAAGCTGCATCCGGGCACCAGATCGGCCGGTCCGGCGACGACCCGCGCGCCTTCCCGTTCGGCGATGGCGGCATTGGGGTCCCAGATCGCCCAGCCGTCGACGGCACCGCTCTGAAGCGCCGCCCGGCCGTCCGAAGGGGAGAGAAAGGCGAAGCGCACCGCGTCATAATCATGGCCCGTGGCCTCCAGCGCGGCGAGTATGAAATTATGGCTGATCGATCCGCGCGGCGTGGCGATCCTGCGGCCCGCAATATCCCTTATGCCGCGGATCGGCGAGTCCTGGCGGACGACAAGCACGGGGCCGCGTCCATCCGACTTCTGCGCGCCGATCGCCTTGACCGACGCGCCCGACCCGATGGCGAAGATGAAGGCCGCGTCGCCGCCTATGCCCGTGTCGATAGCGCCTGCGTTCAGCGCCTCGAGCAACGGGGCCGCATTGGGAAATTCGGACCATTCGATCCGGTAGGGCACGTCCTTGAGGCTGCCCGCCGCCTCCATCACCACCCTCGACCCGCCGCGCTGATCGCCCGCGAACAATGTGCCGGACAGAGCTCCCGCCGGACGGCCGCACGCCGCCGCCATGCCCGCCGCCGCCAGGGCCAGGAAATGACGCCGCGTGGCGAGCGATGCGGTCATGGGGATCAGGCCCTTCCTGTCGGTTTGCATGGGCCTGACCGGTACAGGCCGCCATGCCCGTCCGATAGTTGCAATCCCCAAAGCGATGATGCGGATTGCTCATCCTTGGCCCATTCCTCGGCCCGCGCATCCCGACGCTCTCCGGCCTTCGCGCCGCTCAACGCGCGGCGGGCACGGCCTTGTTCCCCATGCTTCCCCGCGGTGCGCGGCCGCTGATCTCCGCCCCCGCATCCGGCGCGAAGCGCATGTTCCAGATCGTCGCGGTCAGCGAGATCGACGTGACGACCCAGAAAGCGATGGAAAAGTCGCGCGGGGCAGGGGTCGCATGCCCGCTTGCCAGCATGGCGACATGCAGTCCCAGCGCCCCCGCGCAGATGCCGAGCGAAAGCATCAACTGCTGGAATGTCGAATAGAAGGCGGTCGCGCTGCTCATCCGCCGCTTGTCCACCCCGTCATAGGCGATGGTGTTATAGGCGGTGAACTGGAACGACATGAAGAAGCCGCACAGGCACAATGTCGCGAACATCGCCCATATCGGCCAGGCCGGGGTGAACAGGCCGCATAGCGCATAGCCGCCCGCCGCCAATATGCCGCCGGCGATCAGCGCGCGCCTGTACCCCATCCGGCGCAATATGCGGGGAGCGAGCGGCTTCATGACCAGGGAGCCGAGCGCCGTGGCAACGGTGATCGCGCCGCTTTGCGCCGCCGTGAAGCCGAAGCCGATCTGCATCATCAGCGGCAGGAGGAAGGGATGGGCGCCCTGCGTGATGCGCGTGATCGAACCGCCGATGACGGAGAGGCGGAAGGTCGGATCGCGCATCAGCGTCAGGTCCAGTATCGCGCCTTCCCGCCCGCGCGCATGGCGGACATAGGCTATCCCCGCCATCGTTCCCGCCGCGATGAGGATGGCCGCCATCGCGCCTTCGCCCGGCCGGCTCGCCATCTCGAATCCGAACAGCAGGCATCCCAGCGAAAGGCCGCTCAGGACGAAGCCGGGAAAGTCGAAGGGGGCGGGATCGTCCTCCCGCACATTGGCGATGAACCGGCCGACCAGCCAGACGCCGAGCAGGCCCACGGGCAGGTTGATGTAGAATATCCAGCGCCAGTCGAGCCAGGTGACGATGAAGCCGCCCAGCGGCGGTCCGACTATGGGTCCCACCATGGCGGGCATCAGCAGCCAGGACATGGCGCTGACCATATCCCGCTTCGCCACGGAACGCAGCAGGACGAGCCGTCCGACCGGGATCATCATGGCGCCGCCCATGCCCTGCACGAACCGGGCAAGCACCATCGTCTCCAGCGTGGGCGACAGCCCGCAGGCGAGGCTGCCCGCCATGAACAGCAGGATCGCCGCCTGGAATATGGTGCGCGACCCGAACTTGTCGGCCAGGAAGCCGGAAGCGGGGATGAAGATGGCGAGGGCGAGGAGATAGGAGGTCAGCGCTATGCTCATGGCGGGCGCCCGCACGCCGAAGTCCCGCGCCATGGTGGGCAGGGCGGTCGCCAGCACCGTCGCGTCCACGAACTCCATGAACAGCGCGGATGCGATGATGAGCGCGACCAGCCGGTAATTGGAGCCGGGAACGGGCGGGCCCATGTCCGCCGTCCTGGCGATGGACCCGCCCGCCGGCACGATGCCGTCCCGCACTTCCGCATGGACGGTGGCGACGCCCCGCCGCCGGGGCCTCATGACGGCACCTCGCTTCGGGTCTGGACAAATGGCATGGACAAATCCCGGAACGTGGACGGGTAGGGGGAAACCTCTCCGGGAGCCGGTCCGGGCTGACTCCTGCGAAAAGCCCTGGACCATGAATCAGAGCCTGATTCACGCCTTCGGCTGAAACGCGAAGCGTTTTCCTCCAAAGACGATCAGGCTCTAGGCCCCCGTCCGCAAAACCGCAAGGGGCGCAGGTTGCGGGCGATCCATGCCCTTTCCGTCGGCGGCGCTCCTCCCTCAGCGACGGCCCTTCCTCGGCGACGGCCCCTCATCAGCGACGGAATGTCACCGTGAACAGCACCGTGCGCGGATCGGTCAGATTGGCGGCCCGCCACGCGGGCAGGCGCGCGGTCCCCGAATTGCCGTCTATCGTATAGCCGCTGCCCATCGCATATTGCTTGTCGAACAGGTTGCGGGCGGACAAGGCGGCCGTCCACCGGCCATCCTCCGTCGTATAGGACAGGCGGGCATTGACGAACGTCTGTTCCGGCAGACGGCTCGTGATCGCATTATTGCCGCTGGTATAGCTGCTGCTCTGATAGTTCACGTCCGCGTTGAGGACGATATTGCCCGATATGGCGACCGGCAAATCCCATGTCACGGACGCGCGCCCCTGCCATTTGGGCGCGTTGGCGAGCGCGGCCCCGACAAAGGGCTGGCTGTTGATGGACGCGCCATTGGGATAATAGATATTGGGCGGGATGACGGTCGGGACATTGGCGGCACCGATATATTCGTCCAGCTGCGCTTCCAGAAAGGCGCCGTTGACGTCGAAGACGAGGCCGTCCACCGGCACGAACTGCCCCTCGAACTCGATGCCGCGCGACGATCCCTTGCCCGCGTTGAAACGGCGGGTCAGCGGATTGGTGGGATCGGTGACGCTATCGGTCGTGGTGATCTGGATGTCGTCGAACGTCAGATAAAAACCGGTGAGGTTCGCCGTGACCCGCCCGTCCAGCCACTTCGTCTTCACGCCGATCTCGTAATTGGTGACGATCTCCGGGTTGAACGGCAGTTCCGCCTGACGGCCGCCGGCCGCGGTCGCCGTCTGGGCGCGGAATTCATAGCCCGCCGACTTGGTGCCGCGCGAGATGGTGGCATAGCCGGTGAAATCGGGCGTGAACTTATAGTCGACCGACACGCGCGGCTGCCATGTCGTCCAGCTCTTGTGCGGGTTGACGGTCCAGATCAGCGAGGTGGGATCGCTGAACAGCACCTGGTAGAAGTTGCTCGCGGTCGCGGTGGTGGCGGAGAGATTATAAAGCTGGTTGTTG
>JASGGS010000248.1:0-5881 GCA_047602685.1 Sphingobium sp. | reverse complement strand
GCCGCCGCCTGAAGGGTGTGATTCTGGAGGAGGGGTCGCCCACCGCCCATGTCATCATCGTCGCGCGCGCCATGGGCATTCCCGTCATGGGCCGCATGCGCGACATCCGGCATCAACTGGCGGAAGGCGACCTCATTCTCATGGACGTGACGGAAAACCGCGTGGTGATCCGTCCGACCGTGCCGCTGGACGAGGCGTTCGCGGCCAAGCTCGCCCTCACGCAGAAGAAGCGCGCCGCCTATGCCGCGATGCGCGACCTGCCTGCGGTGACGCGCGACGGCGTGCGTATCGAGCTGATGGTCAATGCTGGCCTTCGCGACGATGTGGCGTCGGTCGACGTCATGGGGGCGGACGGCATCGGCCTGTTCCGCACGGAATTCCAGTTCCTCGTCTCCGCGACCCTGCCGCAGCGCGAGCGCCAGCAGCGCCTCTATCGCGACATTCTGGAGGCGGCGGGCAACAAGCCCGTCATCTTCCGTACCGTCGACATAGGCGGCGACAAGGCGCTTCCCTATCTGCGCAGCGAGGATAGCGACGGCGAGGAGAATCCCGCCATGGGCTGGCGCGCATTGCGCCTGGCGCTGGAGCGGGACGGGCTGATGAAGGTTCAGGCGCGCGCCCTGCTTGATGCGGCTGCGGGCCGGACGCTCTATGTCATGTTCCCGCTCATCTCCGAGCCGTGGGAGATGGAGGCGGCGCGCAAGCTGTTCGACGAGCAGCGCGAATTGCTGGCCGCGCAGAAGCACAAGATGCCCAACGCCATCAAATATGGCGCCATGCTGGAAGTGCCCGCGCTGGCGGAGGTGCTGGACCAGCTCCTGCCGCAGCTCGACTTCCTGTCCATCGGCACGAACGACCTGACCCAGTTCCTGTTCGCCGCCGACCGCGCGCATCCCAAGCTGGCGGAACGCTATGACTGGCTCAGCATCGCGATCATGCGGTTCCTCAACCGCATCGTGCGCGCCTGCGAGCAGCATGATGTTCCCGTCGGCGTGTGCGGGGAGATGGGCGGGCGGACCATAGAGGCGATGGCGCTTCTGGGCCTGGGTGTGCGGCGCCTGTCGATCACCCCGGCTTCGGTCGGTCCGGTGAAGGCGATGATCCGTTCCCTGGAGATCGCGCCGCTGGAGGCGGAGATGCAGAAGCTGCTCGTCGACGGTTCGCGCACCGTCCGGCCCGCCCTGGTCGAATGGGCGGCGGAAAAGGGCGTGGAAGTCGGCTGAGTCCACGCTATACCTGCCCCCCGTCGCGCGCCCTTAACCACGTTGACATCCGTGCAACGCTGGTGAGACAAGGCGGCGGGGATCGCGAAACTCATAATTGGATGCATTGATGGAAAGCGAAACGGACGGGCAGGTGGAACAGCCTGTAGCGGCTGCCGCAAGCATGCAGATGCGTGAGGCGCGGGAAGCGGCGGGCCTGTCGCTGGCCGATGTGGCGGCGCGCACCCGCGTTCCGCTGCGTCATCTGGAGGCTCTGGAACGGGGCGATTACGGCGCCTTGCCGGGCGTCACCTATTGCGCGGGTTTCGCGCGCGCCTATGCCCGCGCCGTCGGCCTCGATGAAAAGGCGCTGGTGGCGAAGGTGCGGGAGGAGGTCGACCGGACCGGTGACTTCACCGAGCAATATCAGGTTTACGAACCGGCCGATCCCGCCCGCGTGCCGCCGCGCCTGCTGGCGTGGGTCGCGGCCATCGCCGCGCTGCTGCTTGCGGGCGGCTATGGTCTTTGGCGCATGCAGCTCAACACGCCGCCCGTGGATGGCGCCGCCACGGCGGAGGCGCCGGAAGCCGTGGCGCCCGGTCCTCGGCAGGCAAGTCCCACGCAACCGCCCGCGCCCGTCGGGCCCGTCGTGCTGACCGCCGTGGAGGATGTGTGGCTGCGCATCTATGACGCAGACGGCAAGACCATCTTCCAGAAGATGCTGGTCAAGGGCGAAAGCTACACTGTGCCGGACGGCGCGAATAATCCCATGATCCTCACCGGGCGCGCGGATGCGCTGGCGGTGACGGTGGGCGGACGCTCCGTGCCGCCGCTGGGAACGGCCGAGCGCACCATTTCGGACGTGCCGATCAGCGCGCAGGCCCTGGTGGCGCGGGATAATCCGGCTGCCCAGCCTGGCGCCGCCGCGGCTCCGGCTACGGCCGCACCGGCTGCGGCAGGTCAGGCTTCGGCGCCCGTAGCCGCGCAGGGCGCACGTCCCGCGCAGATCACTCGTCCGGCGACGCCCGCGTCGCCCGTGCAGCGCCGCCCGGCGCAGGAGGCTTCGACCGCGCGGACACCGCCCGGCGCCACCGCGCCTGCCGTCCCCGCTGCCGAGGCGGCGGGCAACGCCGCCGAACGGTGATCCTTTAGCTTTACGATCGATGCCGGGCCGTTATGGTTAACGGTCCGATCGCCGGAGAAAATCGATGCGTTTCCCGATAGCCGCTTTTCCTCTTGCCGCTCTGGTCCTTCCTTCGACGGGCCTGTTCGCGCAGACCACCGTCGAAGGGCGGGTAGGCCGGCTGGAGCAGGAGATGCGGGCGGTCCAGCGCAAGGTCTTCCCCGACGGCGCGGGCCGTTATCTGCAACCGCAGGTGACGGCGCCGCAGACGGCCGCCCCGGCGGCGGGCGCTCCCGCATCCTCTCAGGTGGCCGACCTCACCGCGCGGCTTTCGGCGGCGGAGGCGCAGCTTCGCACGCTGACCGGGCAGGTGGAGCAGAACAGCTACAAGATCCGCCAGCTCGAACAGGCTTTCGCCCAGTATAAGTCGGACATGGCGGCAGGCGCCGGTGCGGCGGCATCCGGTCCGGCGCTTCCCGTGCTGGACGGCGGCGCCAAGCCTTCCGCGTCGGCGGCAAAACCGGCGAGCCCGGCCAAGCCCGCCGCCGCAGCCGGTGCCACGGACGTACGCAAGGCCGCCGTGGCCGCGATCGAGCGCCCTTCGTCGGGCAATGAGGCGCAGGACGGCTATGATTATGGCTATCGCCTCTGGAGCGCGAAATTCTATCCGGAAGCGCAGGTCCAGCTCAAGGCGACGGTCGACAAGTTCGGCAATAGCGGCATTGCATCGCGCGCGGCGAACCTGCTCGGGCGCGCCTATCTCGACGACGGCAAATATGCCCTCGCATCCGTGGCTTTCTACGACAATTACCAGAAGCGTCCCAAGGGCGACCGCGCGGCGGACAGCCTGACCTATCTCGGCGAGGCGCTGATCCAGCTCAAGAAGCTGCCCGACGCCTGCAAGGTCTATCAGGAACTGGGCGAGGTCTATGGCGAGACCCTGCGCACGGAGCTGAAGACGATGGCTGAGAAGGGCAAGGCGCGCGCAAAATGCAGTGCCTGAGATATTGAGCAAGAAGCCCTTGCCTGATGCCGCCCTTCATTTGGCTTTGGAGGGAACGCCTATTTCTTGCTTTGCCCTTTATATTCTGTTTTCGACTCGTGGAGTAGAGGCTCCTCCTCCCTTCCTTTTTCCAATACGTTTCGGGCAGGCCGCGTCCAGAGTAGGGATGCGGTCTGGAGGATGAATTTCTTCGCCTCGCTATCCAGTGCCGCGAACAGATCCATCAGCCTTGTTTCGTCTCCATCGGGGCGGGACATGTCATAGGAGCGTGCGGGATCGCCGGCGCCCGTTATGAGCCACTCAGGATCGACTCCCAGAACCTTGGCTACGGTGAAGAGATGGCGTGCTTCCGGTAGGGATTCGCCGTTGCGATAACGGCTTATCGTATTCTTCGGTAAGCCGCTGAGCCGGGAAAGCGTTGCATCGCTTATAGATAACCTGTTGATAACAAAGGATAGCCGTTCAGAGAATGCGATTTTGTCCGCATGGCGTTCATTGCGAGCTTGCATTGTCCCGGATTCGGGACTAGTGTTCCGATTGTGGGGTTTGGGGTGTTCGGTCATGCGGTTCCAATCGGTCGTCAACGTCCTTCAGATGAATGAATTTCAATGAAGCGTTCCGGACGCCATGCTCCTCGCCATGAATCTATTGTGGAAAAAAGGGGGCGCTGAAACGCTCCCGCCTCCACCGATCCGGCATGGATAGGGGAACGGCGCAAGCGCTTTGGCCGCATTCAGCTTGGCGGCACTTCGTTATCACGATGACGGCATGAGTTCACTCGAAATTTAATTGAAGTCGACCGATCGATTTCACGGGTCATGGGGCTTTGGGGATGGGCGACAACTGCAAGCGTTTTCAAGTCGATATGTTTGTGGAGCAAGAGACCGCCCCGGCGAGCAACCCTTCCCTTCTCTCCCTGTCCTTCGAAGAGCGTGCGGCAAAAGGGCGAGGGACGGACAAGGGCGACCCGTTATCGGAAGGGCCGCGTTTCGTCCGCGCCATCTTCATCGGCTTGGCGCTGTCCTTGCCATTATGGGCTTTGGTCATCGCGCTTCTCGTGATCTGGTTCTCCTGAACAACGCACCGGAAAACGTTGTTTTGGCATTGGGCTCATGCCAGGGAATGGGGCATGGCCAAAGGCTTTATCCACTTTCCCCGCGCGTGATGTCGTGGTCCGTCCGTTGAACGTCCTCTTCACTGACAGCCTGTCCATGCTTGTTGGAACAGAGGCGTTGGCGAAGGATTCGATGGGCGTCGCCGTGTCAGGCGGGCCTGACAGCATGGCTCTGCTCGATCTCGTCACGGCGGTTGCGCCCGGCCGGGTGGAGGCCGCGACCGTGGATCATGGCCTGCGCGCGGAATCGGCGGCGGAGGCGGAGATGGTGGCGCGCTGGTGCGGGGAGCGGGGCGTGCCCCATGCGATCCTGCATCCGCCGGCGCCCATTGCCGGTTCCCTGCAAGCGGAGGCGCGGCGGGCGCGTTATGCGCTGCTCGATGCCTGGATGGCGGAGCGGAGGCTCGACTGGCTGCTGACCGCCCATCATGCCGACGACCAGCTCGAAACCCTCCTCATGCGCCTCAACCGCTCCTCCGGCGTGTCCGGTCTGGCCGGAATACGGGCGCGGCGGGGGCGGGTTCTTCGTCCCCTGTTGGGCGTGCGCAAGGCTGATCTGGAGGCATGGGTGAGGATGCGCGGCATCCCCCATGCCGCCGATCCCAGCAATGGCAATGACCGTTTCGACAGGGCGCGCCTGCGTGGCAGGCTGGCCGGGATCGACTGGCTGGATCCCGTCGCCGCAACACGCAGCGCCGCTGCTCTCGCGGATGCGGAAACCGCGCTTGCTTGGAGCGTCGCCGCACTCGCGGCGGAGCGCATCGAAGTGCAGGGCGAGGGGGTCTCGCTGGACCCGCAGGGCCTGCCGCGCGAATATCTCCGTCGGTTGCTCGCGCATATGGTGCGGCTTGTCGCACCGGACGCCCCCGAACCGCGCGGCGAGCGGATCGATCAGGCAATTGTTCAGCTTTGTCGCGGTAGGAAGATCAGCATCGGGGCCTGCTTGGCGACAGGCGGAACCCGCTGGACGGTCCGCCGGGCGCCGCCGCGAAGGACCGGCTGAAACCCGAGGCTTTGCCTTGCGCTTTAGACTATTTACCCTATCTTGGCTCCTGAAAGAGAGTGAGCATGAACGACGACAAGGACCCGCAGTCCAATCCCTGGGTAAAAAGCGCCCTCATCTGGGCAGGCGTGATCCTCGCGCTGCTCCTCTTCGTCACGATGTTCGACAGCCGCACCGCGACGCAGGGCGGCACCGCCATCGCCTATTCCGATTTCCGGCAGAAGGTCGCGACAGGCTCCGTCAAGGAGGTGTCGATCGCGCCCGACCGGATCACCGGCACGCTGGACAACAGCCAGCGTTTCTCGACCGTGCCCGTCACCGACCCCGGCCTGACGACGCTGCTGGACGAGAATAATGTCAAATATAGCGGCGAGAAGGAGGAGCAGCCCAGCTTCTGGATGATCCTGCTCTACCAGTCGCTGCCTTTCGTCCTGAT
>JASGGS010000247.1:0-5893 GCA_047602685.1 Sphingobium sp. | reverse complement strand
ATTTTCATAACCGTTGCCGAAAGTGCTCATGCCGAGAGACGGCACGAGGACCGAAACACCGATCGAACAGATCGCGGACAGGATGATGGCGATCGTCATCAGACGGAAGAAGCGATACAGGCCCAGCCATTGCGGAAGGACTATCCCAAGCCCGATGGCGGGCAGCAGGCGAAGGATGCGAAGAAATGCAACCTGCGGCTCCGGATTCCAGGCCAGACTGCAAAACACATATAGGACGAAGATGTAGATGGCGGGCGTATGGTGGATCGTTCGCCCTTCGACACGCATGCGCAGATAGAGGAAGATGATGGTGGCGGAAATCAGCACCAGGCATATCGGCGTCACCGGAAAGCCAAAGCTGCTCTCCTCCCCATAACCGGTTCTGAAATAGGTTTCCGGCGGAAAGAATGTGCCGAGCATGGGTGCGAACATCAGGATCAATATCCACGCATCCAGCAAGGGCGTGGCATTGCCCGCCGGATGCGATACCCACCCCGCTGGCTTCCCCGTCAGTTCCTGCGCTGCGCCCGCTATGTTCATGCGCGTTCCATCCGCTCGAGTGACCTGTTGCCCATGCTCGCTTTCCCCATCAGGGCAGCTTCAGACTGACGATTCTCGCCCCGCGCCGCTTAAACTCCATCAGCGACAATTCCAGCAGCATGGGCGTGTTGCTGGCAAAATCATGCATCACGATGACGCCCCGGTCGGGCATGTTCTTGAAAAGGCGCTCATAGCTGACCATCGACGGATTATTGCGCCAGTCCTGCGGACTGATGTCGTAACCCGCGAGGATCAGGCCCTTTTCCTTCAAAAAGCCCAAGGTCTCGGCCGGGGTGTGC
Source organism: Sphingobium sp. (assembly GCA_047602685.1). Lineage (GTDB taxonomy): Bacteria > Pseudomonadota > Alphaproteobacteria > Sphingomonadales > Sphingomonadaceae > Sphingobium. The sequence goes on along the minus strand of JASGGS010000247.1, from coordinate 5,054 downwards.
ATCGGCACCCCCTTGTCGCCCGGCATCCTGAAAAACGCTTTCCGGCCAGGCGTGCGCGGCGCGCCATCGATCGCGCGCGCCACCGCATCATCACCATGCAGGATATCCGCATCCTGCCCCACCGCATCCAACGCGCCGAAACCGTTGTGAATGAAGGAGTGGCTTCCCACGCCATGGCCCGCCGCCATAATTTCCTTCACCAGCTCGGGCCGCGCCTCCGCCTTCCGGCCGATCATCATGAAGGTCGCCCGAACACAGTAGCGACCGAGAATATCCAGCAAGGGCCGGGTCTGCTTCGACGGCCCATCGTCGAAGGTGAGGACATATTCGCCCCGCTTCAACGGCAATAGGGGCTGCCCCTGCACCTTGCCGAAACTGGGCTGCGTTACCGTCAACGCCCGTCCGGTGATTTCGCTAGCGCAGTGAGGCGCCGCGACAGGCTCCGCCGCGAGGGCCATGGGGTTCATGGGTGCAGGCATGAAGCCATCCGGATTGCTGATGAAACCGCCAACAACCAAGGCAGTGGCCGACAGCAATATCGTCACCGCGCCTCTCTTCGTTCCCGCACTAAAGCGCATGGCCGCGCTCCCCGGATTGCAGATCCGTGCTGCCATCCACAACGGCAAATCTTGCCGAAGCACCGGCTTCCTGCGCTCCGAAGCGGGCCGCCCCAGCCCCAAGGCCTTCCCAAAGCTCGGAATAGGCCTGCGCGCAGGCTGACACGCTGAAATGACGCCCGCGTTCCGACAACGCTTCATGATCCGGCACGGCCGCCAAGGCATGCGTGATCGCCACCCCCAAGGCCTCGCTATCCCCCGGAGGCACCAGCAGGCCGAACCGGCCGGCTTGGAGAATCTCGGCCGGCCCATGCGGGCAATCGGTGCTGACCACCGGCGTGCCGAGCGCCAGCGCCTCCGCCACGACATTGCCGAACCCCTCGAAACGCGAGGACAAGACGAACAGGCTGGCCTTGCGGAGAAAGGGCAGCGGATTGGAGAGGAAACCCGGCATGTCGACCCGCCCGGCCAGATCCAGCGATGCCGCTAGCGCCTCCAGTTCGGCCCGCTGCGGCCCTTCGCCCAGAATCAGCAGCCGGGTATCCTGGGGAGCCAGCGCGAAGGCGCGGACAAGCGTCGCAAAATCCTTCTGGGCAACCAGGCGCCCCATGCCGACAATGACCCGCCGCCCCTCCGCAAACCAGCGGTGCTGCGGCTCTTCGGCGGCTCTGGAGAAAAAGCCGTGATCGATGACACCATTGTGAATGACCGAAATCGCATCGCGGGGAAATCCGGTCCGCTCGGCCAGATCATCCGCCACTCCCGCCGAGACGGCGACCACGGCGTCGGCACGGGGCAAGATCGCCCTGTAAAGCGGCGGCAGAACGCGCCATTGCCACGAGGCCCTTTTCACCTGTTCGGAAAAGGCATTGTGCTGTGTCACGACGACACGGGTCGGCACACGGGCCAGCCTGCGAGCCAGCACCGCCATGACATTCATGTGCTCCATGTTCCCGACCAATATGTCGGGCCGGTCCTGCCGCAGGTAACGGACAAGGCGAGGCAACGCCGCCAGTTGGCGCCTGCCCCCCAGGACGAAGCGGGCGATGGTGGACGGCAGCAGGCCTTCGAGCGCGCCCCCGGGCCTGTCCAGGACAAACCGCACGGCGTAACCGAGGCTTTCCAGCGCCGGAGCGAGTTGCACATGCAACCGTTCCGCTCCGCCTCCCGACAGGTCTGGCAGATATATGGCGACCTTCCCCGCCCCGCTCACGCCAATATCCCCGCGCAGTCGCACGCATCTTCATCGTCCCGCAGGACGCCATGCCACTGGCCGCCCATGGTCAGATTACCCCCATCATCAAATTTTGATGCGCCGCAAAAATTTCATGCGGCAGCCCCACATTGTCCTGAATAGCCGTAGCGCAAGGCGAAGGGAAAGTCTAAAAAACAAGGACGGGTCGAGATGGGACAATGACGGGGGAAATATCATGCACCGCAAAAATTTAATGTTATGACAGCAAAGCGCAGCCGCTAAAGCTGACCGGCATAGTTACCGTCATCCCCTTTGGAGGACGGCTGGCTTTTCTATTAGCTGGGGGATGCATCCGCCGACCGCCAAGGCCGAGATGTCGGCACGATGAATCAACGCATGAGGAATTTGTGCAAAGCCTTAACCAATTGCGCCGTTTGCGCTCAATCCTGATCAACTCCAAACGGTGGTATCTGAACCGCTTCTGGGGAATGGACATCCATCCTACAGTCGAGTTTTCCCTGAGCGCCCATTTCGACAAGACATATCCCACCGGCGTGCATGTCGGCGAATATAGCTATGTCGCCCTTCAGGCCATGATACTGACCCATGACACGACCCGGCGCATGTACAGGGACGTACGGATCGGCCGAAATTGCTTCATCGGCGCACGCAGCCTGATCCTGCCCGGCGTAACCATCGGCGACGGCTCGATCGTCGCCGCGGGATCGGTCGTCATCAGGGACGTCCCCCCCGGCAGTATCGTTGCCGGGAATCCGGCGCGGATCGTACGATCCGATATCCGTGTCGGGGCCTATGGCCGTTTCGAACCGGACCCGTCACCAGCCCTTCAGCCCGACGAAGCCCTCGCGGAATGATCACGAGGCGGAACGCGCTGACATTGCTGGGATGCGGCGCGGTCCAGTTACTGGGGCGCGGCACGACGGCCACCCCGTCCATCGCACAGGCATCGTCACAGCCCCTGCGCCAGCATGCTGCCCGGAAGGGCATGGATTTCGGCCTTGCGGTTATCGATTCCCAGGTTCTGGGCGGAGGACGGCTGATGAAACTCGTCGCGCGGGAAGCCGACATGATCGTCCCCGCCAATGCCCTGAAATGGGGTTATATCGAAAAGCAGTTGGGACGGCCCGATTATGGCCCCGCAGAGCGCGCACTCGCCTTTGCGGAGAAGAACAGCCTGCGCCTGCGCGGCCATGCCGCATTCTGGTTCAGCAATATTCCACCCGAGATCAGGCAGAAACTCGGGACGAAGGAAGCGCCCTCCCTCTTCCTCGATCATGCATCCGCCATCGTATCGCGCTATCGCGGCCGTATCTTTGAATGGGATGTCCTCAACGAGGCGATCTTTCCGCAGGACGGCGCACCGGGCGATCTGAGGCGCGCGCCGTTCGGCCTGATGGACTATGGCTATTATGCCGAGCTTTTTTCCGCCGTGCATCAGGCCGACCCGGCCGCGCGCCTCTATTATAACGACTTCAAGCTGGAAGGGGATTCGCCCGGCGATGAAAGGCGCCGCAAGGCAACGCTGCAATTGCTGGAGGAGTTGCTGAAGCGCAATGCGCCCGTCCATGGCCTGGGATCACAATCGCACCTGGCGCTGCACCTGCCATTCCAACCTGCGCCATTCCGGGCTTTTCTATCCGATGTCGCCGCGATGGGGCTTGAAATCCGGATCACCGAATTCGACGTGAGCGACAGCAAGAGCAAGGTCACCGATATCGGCGAACGAGACCGCCAGATTGCGGCACGGGCCAAGATTTTCCTGGACACCGCCTTTGACGAACGGGCGGTAAAGGGCCTGCTCTGCTGGGGCGTCAATGATGGCGACAGCTTCTATAACCAAGCTTATTGCAAATGCGGGCGGGCGGACGGCAAACCCATGCGTCCGCTGCCATTTGACGATCATCTGCAACGCAAACCCCTGTGGAATGCCATAGCGGCCGCGTTCGACGGGGCGCCTGCCCGGTGACGCATGCGGCACAGACGATCCCCGCCCATTGTCCCGGCACCTCTGCCGTGCATATCCTCGCTATGGGGACATCCCTCACCGCGCGAGCGACATGGCCCGCCTTGCTAAGGGATGCCTTGGCCGACGCCCTGCATCGCCCGGTGGAGATGGAGGTCGTCGCCCGGCCCGGTGCGACCACCAACTGGATGGTGGAAGCGTCGCGGCAGAGCCGTGCCATCGCGCCGACCCTCGTCCTCCTCGAAGGCGCGACGAATGATGCCGCTCTCCATCGGGGCCTCACGCTTTCGCAAAGCCGGGCCAATATCCGGCAGATACTGCGCCGTCTCGCCGCGGCCACGGACCCGGCGCATATCCTCGTGATGGCCATGAATCCGGCCTTCGGCCTGCGTGGCCTGATACGGCACCGGCTCGACCATTTTTCCGACATGCACCTTGCCGAGGCGATCGACGCGGGCGCCCGCGCCGTGGATTGCCGCCCCTTGTGGCGGGCCATGCCCAGGACGGAGCGGCGGCGCGCCATCCCTGACGGCCTCCATCCACGGGCGGAGGCGGCAGGCGCCCTCGTGACGCCCGCTCTCCTGCAAATCATCGCCGCGGAATGGAAGAACATATGACCCGCCCATCATCCAGGATTCCCGAAACGGTCATGATCTGGAATGCCGCGCGCGGCGGCATGCGCAGCGTGGTGGAGGGCTATCGCGATGACGGCTTCCTCGACGCGCATCGCACCCGGTTGATCGCGGCATATGGCGATGGCGGCTTCGCAAGGCGGCAGTTCATCCTGATCCTCGCACTGGCGCGCTTCCTGTTTGTCCTGACCACTCGCCCCGTGGGACTGGTTCATGTTCATGCCGCCATGCGCGGCAGTTTCTGGCGCAAGGGGCTTTTCTCATCCCTTGCCAGGCTGTTCGGCAAGCCGGTGATCCTGCACCTTCACGGTTCGGAGATGAAAAGTTTCTACGCCGCCCTGCCAATCTGGGCACAGCGGATGGTTTGCCGCCACCTTGAAAAGGCGACCTGCGTCGTCGCGCTCTCCGAAAGCTGGCGCGAGTTCATAGAGGGCATCGCGCCACGCGCGCGCGTCGCCGTCATCCCCAATTATATCCGCCTCTCCGCTCCAACCGGAAATGCCGGACGAAACCCGCGCAGCATATTGTTCCTGGGCCTGATCGGCGATCGCAAGGGCGTGTTCGACCTGCTACCGGCCTTTTCCGCCGTCCACCGCAATCATCCCGACGCACGCCTGTGCATTGGCGGCAATGGCGAAGTGGAACGCGCGCGCGCAAGCGCCCGGTCCATGGGCATAGGCAATGTC
>JASGGS010000246.1:0-5912 GCA_047602685.1 Sphingobium sp. | reverse complement strand
ATTCTCGCGGCCACGCCCCTCTTCACGGCGGCCCTCCTCACGATCATTGCGGTCGTTGCGCTCGCCACGATCCCGGCGGCCCTCACGGCCTTCCTCGCGATCCCGTCCTTCACGCTCACGGCGCCCGTCATCGGACTGACGCTGTTCGGATTGGCGCGATTCGGACTGGCGAGGTTCGAACTGACGCGACATGTCGGCCGTGTCGAAGCCGTCGCCGTCGTCACCGAAATCATCGTCCTGATCATTATCGTCGAAGCGGCGAAATCGCTGCTGGCTCTCCTCCTGCCGCGCGCGATTGTCCGCCAGGACGCGGAAATAATGATCCGCGAACTGGAGATAATATTCCATGTTCACACGGTCGCCCGCGAGTTGCGCGTCGCGCGCCATGTTACGATATTTTTCGAGGAGCTGCGCGGCATTGCCGCGCGCGCGGTTGTCGATCCTGTTACCCGAATCCCCACCGTTGCCACGATTGCCGCCGCCATTCTGGCGCGGATTGTTCCGGCCGCGACGGCGACCGGCCTGACGATTGTTGATCAAGTCCTTCGGTCCTTATGTACGCGTGTGCAATCAATCCCCTGCGCCCGCTCCATTCCGCCGCGCTCTGCGCGGCGCCCCAGCCTACGGAAGATCATCCTTCCGCGATCCTGCGCGCCAACGACGCCCGGACATAAGCGCCGTCATGACTGTGGGAGCGGTTCGCGTCCTGCCATCCAGCCCCGCCATGGAACCAATGGGCCGCGCGGTCCATGTCCGCCAGATAGCGATTCCAAGGCCCCAAACCAAGAGAAATCACATTGACACACCTAAAAAAGCGTTAGCCGCCCATCCGTTCCATGTCCGGATCTCCCACCAGCTTAACGCAACGCGGCCGCCCGCCCAGATCATGGAGCACAAGCGGTTGAAATCCCGCCTCCACGAACAGGGCCGGCACGCTCTCCCCCTGATCATGCCCGATCTCGAAGAGAGCGACACCCCCAGGCGTCAGAAGGCGCGCCGTCTGCGGCGCAAGCATGCGGTAGCAGTCCAGTCCGTCCACTCCGGCGAACAACGCGCCATAAGGCTCATGGTCCGCCACTTGCGGAGATAGGGTCTCGCGCGTCGAAATATAAGGCGGGTTGCACAGGAGCAGGTCGAACCGCTCGTCCACCGCCGCCCCCCAATCCCCCTGCCGGAATCGCGACCGCTCCGCCAGACCCAGCCAACGGGCATTGCCGTGCGCGACCGACAGCGCGCGCGGCGAGATGTCGATGCCCAGTCCCGTGGCGGCCGGCCATTGGTCAAGCGCCGCCAGCAGCAGCGCGCCCGACCCGGTGCCGAGGTCCAGAACGCGCCGGGGTCCGTCCATCCCGGCGAAATGCACCACCGCCGCCTCGATCAGCGTCTCGCTGTCCGGACGGGGGATAAGCGTGTCGGGCGTGACGGCAAGCGTAAGCGTCCAGAAATCGCGCGTGCCGGTGATATGGGCAACCGGCTCGTGGAGAAGGCGCCGGGCGACCAGCTTCTCCACTGCCTTTGGCGCGGCAAGATTGCGCAGGCGCAGCAGCATGTCCTGCCGTTCGATCCCAAGCGCATGGGCCACGAGCAATTCCGCGTCCAAGCGGGGCGTGTCGCTGACCGCCGCCAGCCGCAGGGCCGCCTCCCGCAGCCAGTCGGCAAGTGTCACGCGGCGGCGTCCAACTGCGCGAGGCGAGCCGCCTCATCCTCCGCGATCAGGGCCGCGATGACCTCCTCCAGTCCCGGCCCCTCCAATATCTCCGGCAGGCGGTGGAGGGTCAGGTTGATGCGATGGTCGGTCACGCGCCCCTGCGGGAAATTATAGGTGCGGATGCGCTCGGACCGGTCGCCGGAGCCGACCATGGCGCGCCGCGCGCCCGCCTGCTCCGAGGCCGCGCGGTCCCGCTCCATCTCATAGAGACGCGTGCGCAGCACCTTGAGCGCCTTGGCCTTGTTCTTGTGCTGCGACTTCTCGTCCTGCTGCGTGACGACGAGGCCGGTGGGCAAATGGGTGATGCGTACGGCGCTGTCCGTGGTGTTCACATGCTGGCCGCCCGAACCGGAGGAGCGGTAGACGTCGATGCGCAGATCCTTGTCGTCGATCTGCACGTCCACCTCCTCCGCCTCCGGCAGGACGGCGACGGTGGCGGCGCTGGTATGGATGCGTCCGCCGCTTTCGGTCACGGGCACGCGCTGGACGCGGTGGACGCCGCTTTCGAACTTGAGCCGGGCAAAGACGCCCGTGCCGGTGACGGAGGCGATGACTTCCTTGAACCCGCCCACTTCGGAAGCGCTGGCCGAGACCATCTCGAACCGCCAGCCCTGCGTCTCCGCATAGCGCTGATACATGCGCAGCAGGTCGCCCGCGAACAGCGCCGCCTCATCGCCGCCGGTCCCGGCCCGGATTTCCAGCATGGCGGGCCGCGCATCCGCAGCGTCGCGGGGGAGGAGCGAGAGAGCCAGCGCCCGCTCCGCCCCGGGCAAGCGGTCGCGAATGGCGGCAAGCTCCTCCTCCGCCATCGCCTTCATCTCCGGATCGGCCAGCATCGCCTCCAGATCGGCGGATTCGCGGCGCAGGCCCTCCACATCCTCGGCGGCGCGGGCGACGGGTTCGAGTTCAGCATAATCCTTGGACAGCTTCACGAACTCGGACGGGTCGAGATCGGGTCGGGCCATGGCCGCCTGCACCTCATCCCGGCGGGCGAGGATGGCCTGGATGCGGTCGGGGGATATCCGCATCAGGTCATGGCCCGGAACAGTGCCTCGGCACGGACGGCTGCCTCGCTGCCGTCGCCGCGCGCATTGATATGGAGGATGTCGTCACGGCGGCCGATGGACAGCAGAGCGCGTGCCGGAATTTTCGCGGCCTTGTCGAAGCGCTTGCGCGGGCTGCCCGACGCGACAATCTCCGCCGAGAGGCCATGGGCGCGCAGATGGGCGAGGCCCTTGAGCGCAGAGGCAAGGACAGCATCGTCCTCCACGGCAATCACGGCGTCGAGCTTTAACGCTGCGACATTCTCCAGCAGCATCGCCAGACGCTCTATGCCCGCCGCCCAGCCGACGGCTGGAGTTGACGGCCCGCCCATATTCTCGATGAGACCGTCATAGCGTCCGCCGCCCAGCACCGTGCCCTGCGCGCCGAGGCGGTCGGTCACGAATTCGAAGGCGGTGTGGCGATAATAATCGAGGCCGCGCACCAGCCGGGCGTTGCGGGTCCACTGGACGCCCGCAGCGGCGAGGCCATCCGTGACCTTGCCGAAAAAGTCCTGCGCCTCCTGCGTCAGATAGGCGTCGATGTCCGGCGCGGCGGCGACCACCGCCTGGTCGCGCGGGTCCTTGCTGTCGAGGATGCGCAGCGGATTGCGGGTGAGGCGGTCGATGCTGTCCTCGCTCAGCGAATCCCGGTACCCCTCGAAATGGGCGACAAGCGCCGCACGCCAAGCGTCACGGCTGGCCGCGTCGCCCAGCGTGTTGAGGGTCAGCGTCACGCCCTCCGCCACGCCCAGTTCCCGGAGCAGATGGTCGGCGAAGACCAGCAGCTCCGCATCGGCCAGCGGCTCGGCCGCGCCCAGTATTTCGGCGTCGATCTGGTGGAACTGGCGGTAGCGGCCCTTTTGCGGGCGCTCATAGCGGAACAGGGGGCCATGGGTCGCGACCTTGAGCGGCGCGAATTGCCGCCATCCCTCGGTGATATAGGCGCGGGCGATGCCGGCGGTGAATTCCGGGCGCAGGGTGACGGAGTCGCCGCCGCGATCCTCGAACGTGTACATCTCCTTGGAGACGACATCGGTACTCTCGCCCAGCGAGCGCGCGAAGACGGCCGTCGCCTCGAACACCGGCACCTCTATGCGCCTGAAGCCGTAGAGACGGCGTACCCGGTCGAAGGTCTCCACCACATGGGCGAAACGATCCGCGGTGTCGCCCAGCATGTCCTGCGTGCCTCTGATCGGGCGGGGCGTTTCGATACGGTCTATGTTCTTCTGGGCCATGGCGCCGCGCTCTAGCGGGATTCGGCCGATAAGGAAACCGGCTTCCCCATTGCCAATGTTCCCTGTACGTTCCATGCCCGGAAGGAGACGACTCATGACCGACCATCTCGGCGGATGCCAGTGCGGGGCGATACGCTACCGGGCGAGCGGGGCGCCCCGGCATGTAGCGCTGTGCCATTGCGCGGATTGCCGCAGGAGCAGCGGCGCGCCCATGGTAAGCTGGGCCGCCTTTGGCGAGGAGGATTTCGCCGTCACCGCCGGACAGCCCAGGACCTTCAACTCGTCCGGCAGCAGCATGCGCAGCTTCTGCCCGGATTGCGGCACGGGACTGTTCTTCCGCAATGCCGTTTATTTGCCGGGGCTGGTCGATATCCAGTCGGCGACGCTGGACGATCCGGACTCGCTGCCGCCGCAGGCACATATCCAGACGGCCGAGCGCGTGAGATGGATGACGCATCTGTCGGACCTGCCCGAGTTCGAGCGCTATCCCGGCTGAAGCGGCGAATCGGCGGGCGTCCCCAGGGCCGGGTGGGGCCGATGAGGGGTCAGTCCACCAGATCGTCGATCAGCGCGCGACCTTCCGTCCCGGACCAGTCCATGGCGCCCGCGACGCGCAGCACCTCCTTACCTTCCCGATCATAGAGGATGCTGGTTGGCAGGAGGCCGGTGGCATAGTGGAAACCGAGCTGGTTTTCCGGGTCGCGCCATGCGGCGAGGTTGGGCAGCCTGTTCTTCGTGAAGAAGGCGGCAATCCGCGCCGGTTCGCCCGTATCTTGCGAGACGGTAAGTATCCGCAGCCCCTTGTCCTTATAAGCCGCCGCGATCCCGTCCAGCATCGGCATTTCCGCCACGCAGGGCGGACACCATGTCGCCCAGAGATTGACGAGCAACGGCCTGCCCCGGAAATCGGCGAGCGTCACATCCTTGCCGACGGGATCGCTGAACACGACATCGGGGGCATCGGCGCCCTTGTGGGTCCGATCAAGCTTGGGGGAGAAATCGCCCTTGGCTTCCCCGCCGCCGCCCTTCACTTCGCCCGGCGTCACCTCGCCGGAGGTGGGTGCGGCCGCAGCGTTCGCGGCCGCATTGCCTTGCCCGCCTTGCCCGGATCGCCTATCGCAGCCGCCGGACATCAGGGTCAGGCCGCAAAGCAGGAGCAAGGCGATTTCGGAGCGCAAGACAATCTCCCCCTCGGAGGGTGCGAACAGCATGTGGGGCGGCCGCTTCGCCGAAGGTCCGGCAGCCGTGATGCGGGAGATAAATGCGTCCATCCCGTTCGACAAGCGGATGTGGCGGCAGGATATCGACGGCTCCATCGCCCATGCGGCCATGCTGGGCAGGCAAGGCATCATCGAGCAGGCCGACGCGGACCGTATCATCGACGGCCTGGGACGGGTCGCAGCCGATTATGAGCGGGACGGCGTGCCCGTCGACCTCGCCCTGGAGGACATCCACATGGTGTCCGAGACTAAGCTGGCCGAGAAGATCGGGCCGACCGCCGGGCGCCTCCACACCGCGCGCAGCCGCAACGACCAGGTGGCGACGGACTTCCGCCTTTGGGTGCGGGACGCCATTGACGAGGTGGATGCGGGCCTCGCCACCCTCCAGCGCGCGCTGGTGGAGCGGGCAGCGGAGCATGCCGACTCCATCATGCCGGGCTTCACCCATTTGCAGTCCGCGCAGCCGGTGACCCTCGGCCATCACCTCATGGCCTATTATGAGATGCTGCGCCGCGACCGATCGCGCTTCGCCGATGCGCGCGCGCGCGGCAATGAATGCCCGCTGGGCGCGGCGGCGCTGGCGGGCACGGGCTTCCCGGTCGACCGCCATGCGACGGCGGCCGCGCTCGGCTTCGACAAGCCGACCGACAACAGCCTCGACTCGGTGTCGGACCGCGACTTCGCGCTCGACTATCTGATGGCGGCG
>JASGGS010000245.1:0-5920 GCA_047602685.1 Sphingobium sp. | reverse complement strand
CGCAGCGCCAGCGATGCCTTCCAGTCCTTGCTGATCTGGTAGTTCAGCCGTCCGGTGACCTGCGCGACATCGTTGAACTTCGTGGTCGAGGGGGAACCCAGGTTGAACGTCCCGCTGACCGGCGCGAGATAGGTGACGGCCGTGGTGAAGCCCACGCCGTTCGACTGGTTCGCCTGCCATGTGCGCTGGTAGAAGCCGTCGAGGCTCCAGCTCAGATTCTCCGTCAGATTGCCTTGCAGCCAGAGTTGCGCGAAGGTGTTCTTGTTGTCCGCGCCATTATAGAGCCTGCCCTCCTCATGGACGGCATTGAAGCGGAAGGCGATCCCGTCCGGCTGGCTGGTCAGCGGGCCGCCAATGTCCACATGGGTGCGCCAGATGCTGGACGAACGATAGCTGAGGTCGAAGCTGGCGATCAGGTCGCCCGTCGGCTTCTTGGAGACGAAATTGACCACGCCGGAGGGCGAGGCATAGCCATAGACGAAACCGCCCGCCCCCTTCAGCACCTGAATCTGGTCGACCGCCTCTATGGGATGGTCCTGGAACCAGTAGGGAAAGGCCAGTCCGTCATATTTATAGCCATTGGTGAGATCGACGGACTGTCCGCGCACGCTGAAGGTGTTGCCGGACGCCACGCCCGAATTGTTCGAGCGGATCGACGGATCGTAGTTGAAGGCGGCGTCGATCGTCGTGGCCGCGATCCGCTTGATCTGCTCGCTGTCGCTTTGCGCGACCGAGAAGGGGGTTTCCAATATGCTGCGCGCGCCGAGCGGCCCCGCGTCGATGACATTGAGCTGGCGGCGTCCCGACACGATGATGTCGTTATTGTCCGCATCGGCATCGGCATCGGCGGCAGCCCTCGCATCGTCCGCGGCCGCGGCCGCCGAAGCCGTCCCGCCGAGGATCGCCACCAGCGCCGCCGCAAGGGCCGCGTGGCTGATCCTCGATACCGTTTCCGCCGAGCGAACCCGTTTACGCATGTCATATCCCCTTTGCTGTCGCTGCCTGCCTGTTTGGCGATGGCATCGTCTGCGGCATCGTCTGCCCGCGCGGGACCGTTGCCGGAGACGCATCGCGTCGGCCTGTCGTCCCGATAGAAATGAAAAGGACGGCCCCTCGCCGGAGCAGGGGCCGTATGCCGAAGAGGCCGACGCTATTCGCGCCGGCCCCTTCGCTGTTCTTCCTCCTTACAGATCGGCGTAGAGCGGCTCGTCCGCGATGAGGATGCGGTCGAGGACGCGCGGATAATCGCCATAATTGCGCACCGCATAATGGACGGCGCCGCGATTGTCCCAGAATGCCACCGAACCCGGCCGCCAGGAGAAACGGACCTGGAATTCCGGGCGCTTGTACTGGCGCAGCACCTCATCGAGCAGGGCGCGGCTTTCCGACAGTTCGACGCCCAGTATCTGGGGATTCTGCGTATGGTTGACCCACAGGATCTTCTGTCCGGTCTCGCGATGGGTGCGCACGACGGGATGCGCGACGATGGGATAATCGTGCCCCGAATTGTTGAGCGCGGGACGGAAGTCGTGCGTCACGTGCAGCCCTTCGAGCCGCGCCTTCAATTCGTCCGACAATCCCTGCCAGGCCAGATGCGCATCGACCCAGATGGTGTCGCCGCCGACCGGCGGCAGGTCGATCGCGCGCAGCACCGCGCCCCATGTCGGCACCAGGCGCCAGCTCGTGTCGCTATGATAGGCATCGCCCGGTCCGACATGATAGCGCCGCTCGATCGCCTCATATCGCGGCGCATTGGCCGCCGCGATCTTGTGCAGCGACGTGATCCTGTCGTCATGATTGTTGCTGGGATGGGTGTAGAGCGGGCCGAACTGGCTGGCGAAGGCGGCGTGGCTTTCCGGCGTCAGGGCATGCTGATCCCGGAAGAAGACGACCTTGTACTGCACCACCGCCGCGCGAACGGCGTCACGGATCTCCGGAGAAAGCGGCTGCGAAATGTCGATGCCCTGGATTTCGGCGCCCACCGTCGGCTGAAGAGGACGGATATCGAGAATGTCGGAGGGGCTGTGCGCTACCTTCTCCAATGCTGCCGTGGACATTATGCCTTTCCCTTCTAATGGTCCGTGCGAATGCGCGAATTCCTATTCGGGAACGGTATCGGGGAAGATGCGGGGAGTTTAATGAAAGATCGACAAGGCATTATGATTTTTGAAAAATATTACTTAATGAGCATCTTTCATCCATTATTGAGATATCGAAATACTATTTGCGGGTGCGGGGGAAATTCTACGCAAAATGGCAGGCGACTTGTCGATGATCGGTAACCTGACGCAGGTCCGGCTCCTCTGACCGGCATCTTTCCTGCACGATCGGGCAGCGCGTGTGAAAACGGCACCCCGTCGGGACGGCGGTTGGCGAGGGAAGCTCTCCCTCCAGCGGCGTGGGGAGCTGGCGGGCGCCGGGATCGACACGCGGGACGGCGTTGATAAGAGCCCGCGTATAGGGATGGGCAGGCGCCCCGAACAGATCGGCGGACGGGCCGAGTTCGACCAGCTTTCCGACATACATGACACCGATGCGGTCGGAGACATGGCGCACGATATTGAGGTCGTGGCCGATGAACAGCAATGTGAGGCCCAGCCGCGCCTTGATGTCCATCAGCAGGTTGATGACCTGCGCGCGCACGGAAACGTCGAGCGCCGATACCGCCTCGTCCGCCACGATGAAGCGGGGTTCCAGCGCCACGGCGCGCGCGATGGCGACACGCTGGCGCTGGCCGCCCGACAATTGATGGGGATAGCGGCCGGCAAAGCCGCGATCGAGGCCGACAAGATCGAGCAGTTCCGCCACCCGCCGCGTCCGCGCGGCGGCATCGCCCACCCCGTGCACCAGCAGAGGCTCCTCGATGACCCGCTTTATGGTCCAGCGGGCGTCGAGCGATCCATAGGGGTCCTGGAAGATCATCTGCATGTCGCGCCGGGCCGCGCGCATGTCCGCATCTCCAAGGTCGCCGAGCGGCGTCCCGTCGAAACGCACCTCGCCCCTTGTCGGCGTTTCCAGATTGAGCGCGAGGCGGCCCAGCGTCGACTTGCCGCTGCCCGATTCTCCGACCAGGCCCAGCGTCTCGCCTTCGTCCATGGACAGGCTCACGCCGTCCACGGCCCGCACCGGCGCACCCGGCCGCCCGAACAGGCCCTTCGCCCCGGACGGATAATGCTTCACGAGATCGTCTATCTCGATCAGCGGGCGTGCGGCCCTGTCATTGGCGGGCGCGCGAGGAGACGGTTGCTCGGGCGGGATCGCGATGCGGGCCGCCGGGCGCGGGCCGGCATCCGGCGCACCTTGCACGGGATTCCAGCAGGCGACGGCCCCGCCGTCCTTCTCCTCCAGCGGCGGCTGCTCGACGCCGCATCGAAGCGTGGCATGGCCGCAGCGCGGATGAAAGCGGCAGCCGGAGGGCTGCTCGCCAAGGCCCGCTATGCTTCCGCCGATGGTGGTCAGCGGCTGGCCGGGCGCGACCGTCCCGACATCGACCGACCCCAGCAAGCCGCGGGTATAGGGATGAGCGGGACGGCCGAACAGGGCCGCCACGCTGCCCTGCTCCGCAATGCGTCCGGCATACATCACCACAACCCGGTCGGCGATGGTCGAGGCGAGGCCGAGATCGTGGGTGATGAGCAGGATCGCCATGCCGCTATGCGCCTGCAGCTCCTTGAGCAGGCGCAATATCTGGGCCTGGATCGTCACGTCGAGCGCCGTCGTCGGTTCGTCGGCGATGAGGAGGAGCGGGTCGCAGGCCAGCGCCATCGCGATCATCGCGCGTTGCAGCATCCCGCCGGAAAGCTCGTGCGGATATTGATCGGCCCGCAGCGCGGCGTCCGAAATCTGCACGCGTTCGAGCAGTTCGACCGCGCGCGCCCGCGCCGCCTTTCGGCCGGCGCCCAGATGCTTGCGGACCACTTCGCCTATCTGCGCGCCGATGGTGAACAGCGGGTCGAAGGCGGTCATGGGGTCCTGGAACACCATGCCGATCCGCCTGCCGCGCAGGACGCCCATCTGCCACTGGGTGAGCCGGGCGATATCGTGGCGGCCGAGATGGATGCTGCCGCCCGCGATCCTGCCCCCCATCGCCTCGATGAGGCGCATCACGGACAGCGCGGTCAGCGTCTTGCCGCTGCCCGATTCGCCGACGAGGCAGACGGTTTCCCCGCGCGCGACGGTCAGGCCAACGCCGTCCAGGGCGCGCAGCGGTCCTTTGCCGGTGGAAAGATCGACCGAGAGGTCGGCTATGTCGAGCAAGCGCGTCGCCATGACCCGCCTCCCCTTCAGCGCGTCCGTCCTCGCGGATCGAGCCGTTGCCGCAACGCATTGCCGAGCAGGTTCGCGGCGATCACCAATAGGGTTATGGCAAGCCCCGGAAAGGCGCCGAACCACCATGCGACGGAGAGATAGCTGCGCGCCTGGTTGAGCAGATAGCCCCAGTCCGGAATGTCGGCCACCAGGCCCAGGCCGATGAAGCTCAGGGCCGCGCCCGTCTGCGCCGCCATGCCGATGCCGAGCGTCGCGAGCACAAGCATGGGCGACAGGCTGTGCGGCAATATATGCCGCAGCAGGATGGTGGCATCCGATGCGCCGATGGCCCGCGCCGCCTGGACGAAGGGGCGGTTCTTGATCGCGATCACCTGCGCCCGCATCACGCGGGCATAGCGGGGAACGGAGACGATGCCGATGGTGAGCACCATGTTGAACAGGTTGGCGCGCAGCGCGGTCGCGATGATGATCACCAGCAGCACGTCGGGCACGGCCAGCCAGATATCGAGCGCGCGCATGAACGCCGTGTCGATCCAGCGGCCGACATAGCCGGTCAGGAGGCCGATGGCCCCGCCGATCAGGGTGCCGACGACCACCGCGCCCACGGCAACCATGACGGACTGGCGCGCGCCATGGATGATGAGGCTGAACAGGTCGCGCCCGAGATGATCGGTGCCGAAGGGATGCGCGGCGCTCGGCGGGGCGAGGAGCGCCTGAACATCCATGTCCGCCGGGTCGTAAGGCGCGATCAGGCCGGGCGCGAGCGCGCATAGCGCGATGACGGCCAGCACGGCGGCCGGCGCCGCCAGGTTCGTCGTCTCGGCCTTCGGCAGACGGCTCAGCAGCGCGCGGATGTTGAAGGGCTGGACGAGCGCGCCCGCCGGACGCTCGATGGTTTCGCCGCCGGCGAATACGGCATGGGCCTGGCTGTTCATGAGGTCATCCTTCCAGTCGTACGCGCCGGTCGATGCGGCTGTAGGAGAAATCGACGATGAGGTTGATGAGGATGTAGATGAGCGAGGCGACCAGCACGGCCGCCAGCACCATGGGAATATCCTTCGCGCCGACCGCCTCCGTGATGATGCGGCCAAGCCCCTGGCGGGCGAACAGCGTTTCGGCCACGACCACGCCGGACAGGAGGTTGCCGACGCGCAGGGCGAGCATGGTGATGACGGGGATCAGCGCGCTGCGCAGCACATGGCGATAGAGGATGACGCTCTCCGACAGCCCCTTCGCCCGCAAGGTGACGACGAACGGCTCGCGCAAGGCGTCGAGGACGCAATCGCGCGTCATGCGCGCGAGGTCGCCGCCCGCCCCGAGCGCGAGGCAGGCCGCGGGCAGGATCATCTGCGCGAAGCTGCCATTGCCGATCGCGGGCAGCCAGCGCAGATGGACCGCGAAGAACAGGATGAGGAGGATGCCGAGCCAGAAGCTGGGCATGGAGCCGACGAACAGCGCGAGCGATTGCAGGGCGTGATCGATCCAGCGTCCCTCGTTCACGGCCGCGATCACCCCGATCACCACGCCGATGACGAACGCGCTGACCGCGGCGAGCAGCGTCAGTTCCAGCGTGGCGGGCAGTTGCGCGGCGATGCGGTGCATCACCGGCTCGCCCGTCAGATAGCTGTTGCCGAGGTCGCCATGGGCGAGG
>JASGGS010000244.1:0-5931 GCA_047602685.1 Sphingobium sp. | reverse complement strand
GCGACGGCCAGCCCAACGCGCTTTCCGCCGCCGCCAGCCCCTCGCAGGCGCAGACGACGCGCCATAATATGTCCTTCAGCCCCGGTCCCGCCGCCGTCAATGCGCCGTGCAGGCGGTCGCGCGCGGCCAGCGACGCCAGTCCCGGCTCGACCGGCGCGGCCGCGCCCCGGCGTCCCCGCGCGGGCGCCGCCGCCATGTCCCAGCGCATCGTGACGCGCGCACCCATTCCCGCCTTTTCCCAGTCGAAGCGCAATTTCTCCCCGGCATCATATTGCCGCGCGCTCACCAGATTGCGCGCGCGCAGCCATGAAAGGGGCGACTCGGCCAGGTTCACCCGCACCTTGCGCTCTATGCCGTCCGCGTCCTCCACGACGCATTCTATCGTCCGCTCTGTGCCTTTACGGGTCATCAAGTCCATCATGTCCTTCTCCAGGCTGGATTTTTCCCTTGCCTGACAGTTCCGCGTGTAGGACAGACCCCTTCCATCTATATTGTGATGGAACCGAAATGATCACCCGAATCCGAGATGTCCGGAAAGCGAAAGGGTTGACCCTGGAGGAGGTCGCGTCGCGTTGCGTACCGCCGACCACCGCGCAGACCATAGGACGCCTTGAGACGGGCACGCGAACCGTATCGGTGAAATGGCTCAACCGCATCGCCGCCGCGCTCGACGTGTCGGCCGCCGATCTGGTCGATCTGCCGGACAGCGCCTCCCTGCCGGTCGCGGCGCTGATCGGGCTGGACGGGGCGGCGGCGCCGGGCCGCCCCATGGCGTTGGTTCCCCCCTCCGCCCCGGCGGGCGCCCTCGGCATCCGGGTGCAGGCGGCGATCGGCGATTACCGCGCGGGGGACGAGCTATGGTGCGAGCAGGTCGCGCCCGACCGCTTCGCGCGCGCTCTCAACCGCGACATATTGGCGCCCCGCCCCGGCGGCCGCTTCCTGTTCGGACGGCTGATCGACCATGAGGGCGACACGCTGCACATCCTGCCGCTCGGCGTCGGGCAACGGCAGGTCATCATCCCGCATGCGCCATGGCTTGCCATGCCGGTGCGCCTCATCCGCGCGCTTTAGGGAGTTTTAGGGGGAAACTGTTAGGGGGATCATCATGGCTCCCCTGCGCGTCCTCACCCTGTCCACCCTGTTCCCCGGCGGCGCCCAGCCCAATTTCGGCATTTTCGTCGAGCGGCAGGCGCGCGCGCTCGCGGCACGGGACGATGTGGACGTGACCGTGCTCGCGCCGGTCGGCCTGCCGCCCTTCCCGCTCGACCGCCTGCCCCATTATGCCTGGCGCCGGGCTCTGCCGTCGCGGGAGGAACGCGGCGGGCTGACCGTCCACCGCCCGCGCTTTCCCGTCCTGCCAGGGACGGGCGGGCGATGGCATGCGCCCATGATGGCGCGCGCCATCGCGCCGCTGGTCAGGCGCCTCCATGCGGAGCGGCCCTTCGACGTGATCGATGCCAGCTTCTTCTTCCCGGACGGGCCGGTCGCGATGCGCCTGTCGGCCATGTTCGGCATCCCCTATTCGGTGAAGGCGCGCGGGGCGGACATCCATCTCTGGGGCACGGCGAAGGCGACGCGCGACGCCGTGCGGCAGGCCGGGGCCAGGGCGGCGGGCCTGCTGGCCGTCTCCGCCGCGATGCGCGACTCGATGATCGCGCTCGGCATGCCGGGCGATCGCATCCGCGTCCACTATACGGGCGTCGACCTCGACCGCTTCGCGCCCGGCGACAGGGCCGCGGCCAAGGCGGCGAAGGGGCTGGCCGGGCCGGTGATCGCGACGGTCGGCGCCCTCATCCCGCGCAAGGGGCAGTCGCTCGTAATCGACGCGCTGGCGTCCCTGCCCCGCCCCGCCACCCTGGTCATCATCGGTGATGGACCCGGCAAGGCCGCACTTGCGGGACAGGCGGCCGCGCTGGCGGGGGTGGGCGAGGGGGTAGGGAAGCCTGTGATCTTTGCAGGCTCCGTCCCCCATGCCGACCTGCCCGGATGGCTGGCGGCGGCGGACATCATGTGCCTCCCCTCCGCCTCCGAAGGGCTGGCCAATGCCTGGGTGGAAGCGCTTGCCTGCGGCACGCCGCTGGTCATCAGCGACGTGGGCGGCGCCCGCGAACTGCTGGACAGGCCGGAGGCGGGACGAATCGCGGACCGCACGCCGGAAGCCATCGCGGCGGCCATCGACGATCTCCTCGCCGCCCCGCCGGAGCCGGAGGCCGTGCGCGCCCCTGCCCTGCGCTTCACATGGGAGGCCAATGGAGAGGCGCTCGAGGCCCATCTGCGCGACTGCGCCCGCCGCCCGCCCGCCTGACCGGCCCACCCGCCTGATCGCTCGGCCCGGCCTTCTCAGCCCAGCGGCATCAGCGCCGCGACGATCCAGCGTTCTTCCTGCCGCAACACGCCCCAGGCACGCGCGGCCGCGCGGCTGTCCATCGCCTCCACGCCGATCCCCCGCGCCTCCACCGCCCTGACGAAGGCGCGCGGCGGCTGGACCAGCCTCGGCCCCGTGCCCAGCAGCAGGAATTCGGGCGGCGGGTCGAGGGCGAGCAGCCCCTCCACCATGTCGGCGGTCAACGCATCGATGGCGGGCGGCGCGTCCCACTCGGCGGCGGCCAGCGGCGCCAGCGTCACGCCGCGCGGGAAAACCCCCTCGCCCACGCGAAAGCCGGTGCCGGAAAATCCCTTGATGACCGGCCCCGAAACCGGACCGTCCCTGCGTATCTCCATCGCCATCGCCCGCCCGGCGCCCGTCAGGGCATCCGCTCGCCAATGCGTTCCGCATTGCTGTTCGCCTTGGGCTTGCGCTCCGCCGAGGCGGGGCTGAGGCCCAGGGTGATGAGCAGCGAGGAAGAGACATAGACGGACGAATAGGTGCCGACCACGATGCCCAGGATCATCGCGGCGGTGAAGCCGCGCAGCACATGGCCGCCGAACAGGATCAGCGACACCAGGGCCAGCAGGATCGTGACGGACGTCATGACCGTGCGGGGCAGCGTCTCGTTGACGGACAGGTCGATAAGGTCCTTCATGTCCATCTTGCGATATTTGCGCATATTCTCGCGGATGCGGTCGTCGATCACCATCTTGTCGTTGATCGAGTAGCCGACGATGGTCAGCACCGCCGCGACGATGTTGAGGTCGAACTCCAGCCGCGTGATCGCGAAGAAGCCGAGCGTCAGCAGCACGTCATGCATGATCGCGACGAAGGTCGAGACGCCGAACTGCCATTCGTACCGGAACCAGCTGAAGATCGCGATGCCGATCACCGCCAGCATGACGGCCAGCACGCCGTTCCGGATCAGCTCTCCCGACACCTTGCCCGACACCGCGTCATAGCGGCTGAACCGCGCGCCCGGAAATTCGGCGCGCAGGGCGTTCTGCACTTTGGTCACGATGGCGTTGGTCGCGCCCTCATCCGCGCTTTCCGGGGCAGGCAGGCGGATGGAAACGGTCTTGGGATCGCCGAATTGCTGAAGCGCGCTTTCGCCCACGCCCAGCCGGTCGACGGTCGCGCGCACCTTCTCCAGGTCCGGCGGCGTCTGGAACGTCTCCTCGATCATCAGGCCGCCCACGAAGTCGACGCCCAGGTTGAGGCCTTTATAGGCCGTGGCGGCGACCGCCAGCACGGTCAGCAGGGCAGTGATCGCGAACGCCCAGTGGCGGACGGCGACGAACCTGATGTTCGTATTGTCGGGGACGAATTTGAGCAGCTTCATAATGTCTCTCCGCCCCTCAGATCACGATGTCCGCCGGCCGCGCCCTGCGCAACCATTGGGCCGCCAGCATCCGGGTGAACACGACCGCGGTGAACACGGATGTCGCGATGCCGATCAGCAGCACGATGGCGAAACCCTTCACCGGACCGCTGCCGAGCGCCAGCATGATGCCGCCTGCGATGGCGTGGGTGACGTTCGCCTCGAAAATGGTGCGGCTGGCTTCCTTATAGCCGAATTCCACCGACTGCACGACACCCCTGCCCCGGCGGCGCTCCTCGCGGATGCGCTCGTAGACGAGGACGTTGGCGTCGACCGCCGTGCCGATGGTCAGCACGAAGCCGGCAATGCCGGGCAGCGTCAGCGTCGCGCCCAATATGCCCATCACGCCGAGGATCACCAGCACGTTGATGACCACCGCAAGGTCGGCATAGAGGCCGAAGCGGCCATAGCTCACGAACATGAAGATCACGACGGCCACAGCCGCGATGCCTGACGCGATGAGGCCCGCGCGGATCGAATCGGCGCCGAGTTGCGGCCCGACGGTGCGCTCGTCCACCACGTTCAGCTTCACCGGCAGCTTGCCCGAGCGAAGCGCGATGGCGAGCTGATTGGCGCTTTCCACCGTGAAATTACCGGAAATCTGGGCGGAACCGCCAAGGATCGGCTCGTTGATATTGGGCGCCGACAGGACAGTGCCGTCGAGGATGATGGCAAAGGGCTTGTTGACATTCTCCTGCGTCACCCGGCCGAACTTGCGGCCGCCCGCCCCATTGAAGCGGATATTGACGACGGGGGCGTTCGACTGCTGGTCATAGCCCTGGGAGGCGTCGGACAGTTCATCGCCGGACACCATCACCTGTCGCTTGACGGCGATGAAGGGAATGCCGCCGGGATTGGTGGGATAGGGCAGCACCTCGCTGCCGATCGGCGCGCGCTTTTCCGCCACTTCCGTCGGATTGGCGCTGGTGTCGACCAGCTTGAACTCCAATTTGGCGGTCTGGCCGAGCAACGCCTTGAGCGCCGTCGGGTCCTGCACGCCCGGCACCTGCACCAGGATGCGGTTGGAACCCTGGCGCTGGATGGTCGGCTCCCGCGTGCCCATCTCGTCGATGCGCTTGCGGATGATCTCGGTCGCGACTTCCATCGCGCTGTCCACGGCGGCGTCCAGGCCGGCCTTGGTCGGGGTCACCGTGATGGTATTGCCGTCCCGCACCGCCACGTCGAAATCGCGCTGTCCGGTCATGCCCGCGCCCTGCGTCAGCGGACGGATGCGCTCTACGGCGGCATCGACCTGCGCGCTGTCGCGGACCATGAAGCTCAGCTGACCGCCACGCGAGGAGATGTCACCGATCGCGATCCTGGGATCGATACGGCGCAGTTCCGTGCGAATCTGCTCCTCCATATTGGTCAGCTTCTGCTTGGCCACCTCTTCCGGACTCGCCTCCAGCAGCAGATGGCTGCCGCCCGAGAGGTCAAGGCCCAGATTGACGCGCGGCTTCAGGAAACCGGGCAGCGGCGCGAGCGTGCGCTCCGGAAGGAAGCTGGGCACGGCGCACACTATGCCGAAAGCCAGCGATGCCCAGATGAGCAGGACCTTCCAGCGGGGGAAATCGAGCATGGCGGCTCCGTTCGTTCAGCGCTGGACGTCAGTCGTTCGCGGCGGGGATCGCGCCGGGGGCGAGAACGTCGCTGAGCGTCGACTTCACGGCCTTGACCTTGAGGCCGGTGCCGAGTTCGACATCGACATAAACCTCGTCCACGCGCAGGACCTTGCCGACGAGGCCGCCGCCGGTGATGACCTGATCGCCCTTCTTCACGGCGTCCAGCTTGGCCTTATGCTCCTTCATCCGCTTCTGCTGCGGACGGATCAGAAGGAAATAAAAAACGACGAAGATCAGGACCAGCGGCGCGAACTGCGCGATCATGGATGCGCCGGAGGCACCCTGGGCTCCTGAGGCGGTCTGGGCGAAGGCGGGCGAAATCAGCATCGTTGGGGCTTTTCTTCTTTACTGGGACAATCGTCGCGATGCCCGCAAAAGGGCAGTATCTCGAAGGCGCGCGGGCTATCACATGGGCCGCGCCCGCGCAACCGCGATCGGCTGTGCATGCTGCGGGCGGAAACCGGCAAGAGGGTGCTTGCATGTTTCGAAACATGCGCCTAAATGCCGCCGCTCCGGTCGGGACGTAGCGCAGCCTGGTAGCGCATCACACTGGGGGTGTG
>JASGGS010000243.1:0-5971 GCA_047602685.1 Sphingobium sp. | reverse complement strand
TGCGCGATGAGGGGCGTGCGCATGGGTCATTTATGGGGTTTTTCGTCCTTCTCCTCCGGAAAGCCCGATGAGGGGACGGGATCGCCATGGTCGCCGGGGGCCGTGGTCGACGGCGGGTCGGACGCATCCATGGATTCTTCCAGTCCGGCTTCCAGCTTCTCCTCGCGGTCGAGCGGCTTCTCCTGTCCCTCCAGATCGGTGCCGGATGCGGGCGGGGGCTTGATCTTGCTATGGTCGTTCATGTCGTGCCTCTCTCCATAGGCTTGTCGGGTGCCGTGTCCGGCTGCCCATCCTGCAACATGCGGGGCGGCTCCAGCATCGCATGCGGTAAGCGGGCATCCGCCTCGAAGGGGGAGCGTGCCGCAGGAGTGGAACCGAGTCGTTTTCGCATGGTCCTTGCCTTCTGCTTCCGACCGGAAACGAAATGGTCTCCGATCGCCTGGCCTGTCGAATGGCATGTCCTGCCAAATTGCATGGCTTGATTGTAACAACCCGTGACAGCGGCGAAGTATCCAGCCGAAACATTCCGCCCGAATCCCTTGCCGATCCTTTGCCATCCGTCCCACCAGCGGCTAAGGCCCGCTGCCATGACGATCGAGCAAGACAGCCTTACGGCCCCCCGTCCCAAGGACTGGATCCTGGGTATCGCCCCCTATGTGCCTGGCAAGGCGAGCAGCGATGACGGGCGGCGCCTCGTCAAGCTGTCGGCCAACGAAAATCCGTTGGGCACCAGCCCGGCCGCGCATGCGGCGGCACAGGCCGCGCTGGCCGATCTCGCCACCTATCCCGACCCCGCCGCCCATGCCCTGCGCGAGGCGATTGCCGGGGTCCACGGCCTCGACCCCGCGCGCATCGTCTGCGGCACCGGCTCGGGCGAGCTGCTGCACATCGCCGCCAGCGCCTATGCCGGGCCGGGCGACGAGGTGATCTACGTCAATTACGGCTTCTCGCTCTACGACATCGTGGCCCGGCGCGTGGGCGCGGTGCCCGTGGTGGCCGCCGACCGCGACTATGGCACGGACATCGATGCGATACTGGCGGCGGTGACGGAGCGGACTCGCATCGTCTTCCTCGCCAATCCCAACAACCCGACCGGCACCTTCACCCCGCGCGCCGGGATCGCCCGGCTGGTCGACGGCCTGCCCCCCCGCGTGCTGCTCGTCCTCGACCAGGCCTATGCCGAATATCTGGACGAGAGCGAGGACGATCACGGCCTCGACCTCGCCCGATCGCGCCCCAATGTGCTGGTCACGCGCACCCTGTCCAAAATCTATGGCCTTGCCGCCGAGCGGATCGGCTGGGGCTATGGCGATGCGTCGGTGATCGATGCGCTGAACCGCATCAGAGGCGCTTTCAACCTTTCCGCCTCGGCGCAGGCGGCGGGCGTGGCGGCGTTGCGCGACCAGGATTTCGTGGCGCGCAGCCGCGCCCATAATCGCGAATGGCGCGGCTGGTTCGCCCGGGAGATCGAGGCGCTGGGCAATCATGGCGTGCGCGCGGTGCCGAGCGGCGCGAACTTCCTCCTCGTCCTGTTCGAGGGCGCGACCAGCGCGGAGACGGTCTACAAGGCGCTGATGGAGGCGGGCTATGCGACCCGCTGGCTGCCGGGCCAGGGCCTGCCCCACGGCCTGCGCATCACCATCGGTTCCGAGGCGCATATGCGCGACATCGCCGCGCGCATCCGCGCGCTGGTATCGGGCGGGGCGGCCTGACGGCCATGCTGTCCTTCGCGCGCGTGACCGTCATCGGCCTCGGCCTGATCGGATCGTCCATCTGCCGGGCGGTGCGCGCCTATATGCCGACCGTGCGCGTCACCGGCCATGATGCGAGCGCGGAGGTTCGGGAGATCGCGCGCCGCATCGACCTGTGCGACGATGTGACGGATACGCCGGGCGCCGCCGTCATCGACGCGGATCTGGTCGTGCTGTGCGTGCCCGTGGGCGCGATGGGCGCGGCGGCGCGGGACATAGCGGCGGACCTGCCCGCCGATTGCATCGTCTCCGACGTGGGCGGCTCCAAGGCGAGCGTCCTCGCGGCGTTGCGCGAGGCGCTGCCGGGCGCGGTCATCGTGCCGGGCCATCCGGTCGCGGGCACGGAATATTGCGGTCCGGAGGCGGGCTTTGCGAGCATGTTCAAGGGGCGCTGGTGCATCCTGACCCCCGACGATGCGACGCCGCGCGCCGCCACCGCGCGCCTGCGCGCCTTCTGGGAGGGCTTCGGCGCCAATGTGGAGGAGATGTCGCCGGAGCATCATGATCTCGTCCTCGCCGTCACCAGCCATGTGCCCCATCTGATCGCCTACAACATCGTCGGCACCGCCGCCCATCTGGAGCGGGTGACGGCCTCCGAGGTCATCAAGTTCTCCGCCGGCGGCTTCCGCGACTTCACCCGCATCGCCTCCTCCGATCCCACCATGTGGCGCGACGTGTTCCTCAACAATCGCGAGGCGGTGCTGGAGATCATGCAGCGCCTGACGGAGGACCTGAACGCCATGCAGCGCGCCATACGCTGGGGCGACGGCGAAAAGCTGTTCGAGGCTTTTGCGCGGACCCGCGCCATCCGCCGCTCGATCATCGAGCAGGGGCAGGACGACGCGAAGCCCGATTTCGGGCGCCAGCATCAGGAGTAGGTCAGTCGCGGCGCCCCGGGGTCTGCCTTTCCTCCGCGGGGGCGACGATGACGCGGTTCATGATCGCGCCGATCTCCTCCGCGTCATAGGGCGCCTCCTGCCGCAGCCACCAGGCCAGCAGCTCGACCATCGCGCTGATCGTCAGCAACGGGCCGAGATCGCCGGGCAGGGGACTGTGCCGCTGCCGCGCGGCCATGGCTTCGCGCGCGTGGCGCAGCATCTCCTCCTTCACCCGGCCTTCCGCCCCGCCATTGAGCAGCGCGGTCCAGAGCGCGCGATGCGCCTCGACGAAACGGCATAGCGCCACGCAGGCGGCCAGCGGGTCCGCCCTGTCGTAGACGGGAAGGGTCAGGTCGCACAGCGCCTGTATCTCCGCCGCCGCCAGATCGTCCAGCAGTGCCTCCTTGCCCGGATAATGGCGGAAATAGGTATTGTAGCCGACGCCCGCCCGGGCCGTGATGTCGCGGATCGTGATGCGGTCGAACGCCGTGGCCTGGAGCAGGTCGAGCAGCGCCGCGCGCAAGCCCGCGCGACTGCGGACAATACGGGCATCCGTCACAGCCAAGGGCCATCCTTTCCGGCAGGCTTGAGTTTTGGTGTACTATATTCCATAAATCCCTGAAGCTGAAGGATCGGGAGAGGCAGATGGCGACATTTCTGTTGGTCCATGGCGGCGGCCATGGCGGGTGGTGCTATAACAGGGTCAGTCCCCTTTTGCGCGCGGAAGGGCATCTGGTCCTGTCGCCCAGCCTGACCGGCTGCGGGGATCGCAAGCATGCGGTCGGCCCCGCCGTCGACCTCGACACGCATATCGCCGATATCGCCAACCTGCTCGAATATGACGATCTGACCGATGTGATCCTCGTCGGGCACAGCTATGGCGGCATGGTCATCACCGGAGCGGCCGACCGGGCGGCGGGGCGGCTGCGCGAGCTGGTCTATCTGGATGCCGCGCATCCGCGTGACGGCGAATCCCTGCGCATGACCGCTCCCGCCCAGATCGAGCCGACCTATGCCGGGATGCGCGTGGTGGAAGGGACGGAACTGGTCATGTTCCCCTTTCCGGGCATGGCCGCCTTTTTCGGCGTCACCGATCCGGAGGACGCGGCCTGGCTGGAAGCGCGCCTGACGCCGCATCCGTGGAAATGCTTCGACCAGCCGCTTCGCCTTCACAATGGCGATGCGGCGCGGCGGGTGCGGCGGACCAACATCAACTGCACACCCTCCCTCCAGAGCAGCCCGCCGGAGGCGCGGGCGCGGCAACTTGACGGCGAACGCAATTTCGAGATCGACACGGGCCATGACCTGATGGTGACGGAACCGCGCGCGGTGGCGGACATGCTGCTGGAGGTGGCGCGGGGCTGACGGTCAGGCGCGCGGGCCGCTTTCCTCCCCGTGCCAGAGATCGGCGAGGTCCTCAGGGAAATAGGGTTCGCCGAGCGCGGCCAGTTCGGCCCTCGTGAACCATTTATGGCTTTGCATGACGCGCCGTTCCAGCTCGGTATGGCCATCGACCCGCACTGCGCAGTCATCCGCGCGGACAAGGAAATAGCGGTCCTCCGCATCCACTTCCACGCCCTCCAGCGTGGTGAAGGTCACGTGCTGGGTGCCGATATGGGGACCGATCGGGCATGTCATGCCCGTTTCCTCGAACAGTTCGCGAACGGCCGCTTGCCCGAAATCCTCGCCCGGATCGAGCGCGCCGCCCGGCGTCGCCCAGAAGGCGGGCCTGTCCCGCGGGCTGAAGCGGAAGAGGAGCAGCCGGCCGTCGGGATCGATCACGACAAGCCGGGCGGAGGGACGTTTCGGGCGTGCGCTCACCGCCTATTCGCCCGGCGCCCGCGCCTTGATGGCGAGCGCGTGGACGGTGCCGCCGGATACCAGGTCGCCCAGCGCGGCATTGACCATCCGCTGCCGGGCGAGGCGCGACTGGCCCGTAAAGGCGGCGGCCACGACATCCACCGTGAAATGGCTTTCCCCGGTCCCGTCATCGCCCCTATGTCCGCGATGCTGCGCGCTGTCGTTGATGACGGCGAGGTGGTCCGGCGACAGGGCGGCCTGCACGCGCTTTTCGATTTCCCGGCCAACCGGCCCTAGCGATGTATCAACCATCCGCACTATATAGGACCCTTGGCCCATGGCGGGGAGATATTTTGGCGGATCAGGGGCAATCGCGGCGATATGAACGCTTCCACGGCCGGGTGGCCGGGGGGCATGAGCGCGCCTGCCTGGTCGACGGCTGCGCCAATCCCGGCGAGTTTCGCGCGCCGCCGGAGGATATGCGCCAGGCGTCCGACGGGCCGCCGCGCTGGCGCTGGCTGTGCCAGGATCATATTCGGGAGTTCAACCAGCACTATAATTTCTTCAAGGGCATGAGCGCGGAGGAGATCGCCGCCGCGCAGCGTCCCCATGCGGGCTGGGAGCGGGAGACGCGGGCCTTTTCGGCTGCCGCCGCCGCAGGCACGCCGCCTCCGCGCTGGAGCGACTTTTCCGATCCGCTCGACGCGATCGGCGCCAGGTTCCGGGACCGGATGGCGCAAGCGCGGGCGGATGCGCGGGTGCGAGTGGACGGCAGGCCGCTATCGGCCGAGGATCGCAAGGCGATGCGGACCCTGGGCCTGGGCGTGGATGCCGACCGCAAGGCCCTGCGCGAATCCTATACCGCGCTGGTCCGGCGCTATCATCCCGACCATAATGGCGGCGACCGCGCGCACGAGCAGGCCTTGCAGGATGTGATCGCGGCCTATTCCCACCTGCGCAAGGCACCCGCCTTCGCCTGAGTCGGGGCGCCAGGCCGGCGCCTCGCCGTCCATGGCTTTTGCCCATCGTCCAGACGATCGGGCAAATTTGCCGTCCCTCCCAAAAGCATGTCGCGGCGTCCAGCCGGGCCATCTCTCCTTAGCCGCGGGCGGGCAAGCGGCGTAGGATCGCCTCATCGCGACGAGAATAGACAGGAGAGACGACATGGCTACGGTGATCAAGGCGGATGCGGACGACGCCCGCCGCTATTGGCTGGACGAGGGACGCGCGCCCGGCGGCTTCATCCGGGAAGTGGATTTCGAATCCAACTCGCGCGGCGTCGATCCGCTGTTCGAGGGCATCAGGATCGTCGATTGCGACACCCATTTCACGGAGCCGCCGACGCTGTGGATCGATGCGGCCCCGGCGGGGATGAAGGACAGGATGCCGCATGTCCGCCGTATCGACGGCGCGGACCAGTGGTTCATCGGCGACCGCAATTTCGGGTCCATCGGCGGCAATGTGATCGCCAAGGACAAGAACAAGCTGCTCGGCCGCCTCGCCTTCCAGAATTACGACCAGATCAATCCCGGCTCCTATGAT
>JASGGS010000242.1:0-6020 GCA_047602685.1 Sphingobium sp. | reverse complement strand
GGCGCGAAGGGCGCGCCGGGATTGGTGGAGATGAGGAATTCGACGCGGTCCATGCCGCCCGGGCCCCATTGGCCCTCCTCCAGCGGCTCGACAGCCGTCCGGAAGCGCGCGGCATCGAGCCTGAGAGGCGCCAGCTCCGCCGCCACGGCCCTGTCCAGCCGGACGGCGGCGGCCTGGCGCTCGGCGTGCAGCGCCTCGGCGGCGGCGGCATAGGCGGCGCGGGCCGCCTTCTCCGCCTTTTCCAGCGCGGCCAGCCCCTCCTCGCCCGCGTCGATGCGGCCCAGCTTTTCGGCAAGGCCGACGGCAAGGGCGGGCAGCGCATCGGCCGCGACGGCATATTTGCGCGCCAGCGCGCGCAGGTCGAACAGGCGCACCTCTATGGCATCGAGCCGCGCGGGGTCCACCGCCAGCGCCTCGGTCGCCGCCGTGACATGCGCCTCCGCCTCGCCCGCCTCGATGAGCGCGCGGTCGAGCGCGGCGAGCGCCTGCTCCAGCGCGGCATGCTCCGGGGCGATGCGGTCCAGGCGGCGGGCGGCCTGGCGCAATTGCGACACGGCGCCCTCCGCCCCCTCGAACAGACCGGAAAGCGCATTGAGATCGTCGGTCAGGCGCGCGCCCTTCTGCATGGCGGCCCGCTCCTCCGCCAGCGCGTCCTCCTCGCCGGGGGCGGGGGCGAAAGCCGTCAGTTCCCTCACCGCATGGTCGAGCCATTCGCGCTCGCCGGTCGCGGCGGCAAGGTCCGCGCGGGCCGCGTCCAGCGCTTCGCGCGCGGCGATCCATGCGGCATGGGCAACCCCGACGCGGCCCGTATCGCAACGCCCGTAATGATCGAGCAGCAGCCTGTGCCCGCGCGGGTTCATGAGGCCGCGATCGTCATGCTGGCCATGGACCTCCACCAGCGCCGTGCCGACCTCGCGCAACAAGGCGGCGGAGCAGGGCTGGTCGTTGATGAAGGCGCGGCTGCCGCCGTCGCGCTTCACGGTCCGGCGGATGACCAGCGGCTCTCCCGCTTCGGCGTCCAGCCCGTTGTCGAGCAGCGCGGCGAGGACGGGGCTGTCGGCGGCGATATCGAAGCTGGCGGCGACGCTCGCCTGCTCCGTGCCCTGCCGCACCAGCCCGCTATCGGCGCGCGCGCCGAGGATCAGCCCCAGGGCATCGAGCAGGATCGACTTGCCCGCGCCCGTCTCCCCGGTCAGCACGGCAAGGCCCGGCCCGAAACCGAGGTCGAGCGCCTCGATCAGGACGATATTGCGGATGGAAAGGCTGGTCAGCATGCAAGGCGTCCTTCTACCAGAAGGCCGGCCAGGGTGTCACGCCGCCGCGCCATGCTCCCGGATCAGCTTGAAGGAACGCTGATACCACACGCTGCCGCGATAGTTGCGGCCGAGGACGGCGGCGGCCTTCCTCGCCTCCTCCACAAGGCCGAGGGAGAGGTAGCTTTCGACAAGGCGGTGCAGCGCCTCCGGCGTGTGCGTGGTGGTCTGATATTTGTCGACCACCGCGCGGAAACGCAGCGTGGCGGCCAGCCACAGCTTGCGACGCTCGTAGAAGCGGCCGATCTCCATCTCCTTGCCCGCGAGGTGATCCTGAACGAGGTCGAGCTTCAGGCGCGCATCGGCGGCGTAGCGCGTGTCGGGATAGCGGCGGACCAGTTCGGACAGGGCATTCTGCGCCTGTTCCGTGATCTTCTGGTCGCGGGTCACGTCGCTGATCTGCTCATAATAGCAAAGCGCGATGAGATAATAGGCGTAGGGCGCATCCTTGTTGCCCGGATGAATCGACAGGAAGCGCTGGGCGGTCTGGATCGATTTGGTGTAATCGCGCGCGGCATAATAGCTGAACGCGGCCATCACCTGCGCCTGGCGCGCCCATGGCGAATAGGGATGCTGACGCTCCACCTCGTCGAAGAGCTGGCCCGCCAGCTTGTACTGGCCGCGGTCGAGCCGGTACTTGCCCGCATTGTAGAGCGTGCTGACGTCACGCGCGACATATTGGGTGTCGGCCTTGTTCTTGTTCTTCGCGCAGCCCGACAGAATCAGGGCGGTGGAAGCGATGGCGAGCAGTGCGGCGCGGCGCAGGACTTGGTGACGCATGGCAGTGCCATAGCCGAGCCTTCGGGCCTCGCCAAGCGATGATCGTTGCCGGTCAGACAAGAGGCGGCGCGAGCGGCCCGGACGCGAAACCCGGCCGGTCGATGGCATAGACGAGATGGCTGACGATGCGGCCCGCCATCTCCGCCCCGACGCGGCGATCCGTCAAATGCCCGCCGATCTTCTCCATCGCCCGGCGCGAGCGCAGATTATCCTCCCCGATCAGGAAGATGACGCGTTCATAGACGGCAAGGGCGTGGCCGATCATCAGCCGTTTCATGGCCCGGTTGACGGGGCCGCCCCAATATGCGCGCGCGAGGAATGTGGAGCCGATCTCCACCTCGCCCTCCTGCGCATGGGCAAGGCCGTAGCGGGAATAGCCGATGGGCGTACCGGTTGCGGCATCCTCCACGACCAATGCGGTGCCGCTGTCCAGGCCCGCATCGAGCCAGGCGCGGAAGACGGGTTCGCGCCAGCGGTCATGCGCGGGGTGGAGCGCCCACAGGGCGGGATCGGAGGCGATGGCGTATAGCGCGTCCCGATCCTCCGCCTCCAGGGGGCGCAGGGAGACGATGCCGTCCGTCAGGCGGGGCTGGAAATCCATGGCGGCCCTATAAACGGATCGCGACGGATCGGCATCCGGTTTCATGCCGCGCGGCCGCCCCTGCCCACCGCGCATGCCCGCGTCACAGGCCGAGGGCCGCCTTGATATCCGCCCAGCTCACCAGCTTGAAATTCTGCGCATCCGGCAGGTTGTCGCCGTCCTGCGCGACAAAGAGGCCCGCCGGATAATCCGGCCCGAAATCGCCCAGCGCAAGCTCGATGCCGTCGGTATCGGACGTGCCGTCCACCGTCCCGCCCTGGATGCGGAATCGCCCCTTGAGGCTGCCGTCCGTCAGGTCGAGCACGGCATAGGCATTGTCGCCCTGGCTGGACGCGACGAGATAGCCGCCTTTCTCGCCCATGGGCGCGAGGGCCAGCCCCTCGACATCCGCGACCAGTCCCTGGGCCTCGCCAACCCTTGCAAAGGGGATGGCAACCGGCCGGGCGGCGTTGAGGTCGAAGCGCCAGATGCCGACATCCTCCTCTCCCAGATAGAATTGGCCGGTGCGGTCGTCGACAACGCAGCCTTCCGTCTGGGTGGAGACGCCGAAGCTGCGCAGCAGGGTCACGGGCCTGGCGGGGTCGTCCGACAGGGCGATTTCCAGCACCTTGCCCCCCTTGGTCACGATATAGGCGAGCGGTATGCCGCCCTTGTGACCGCCGAGGCAGAAGCCGTAAGCCTCGCCCGCCGCGCCGCTGTCATAGCTGCCGATCTGCGTCAGCGCGCCGGTCGCGCCGTCAAGGGTGAAGAGGGCGACCTTGGGCCGCGCCCGGTCGGTGCGGTCGCTGGCCGCGACGAGGATCACCTCGCGGCCGCCCCAGCGCACGCCGCCCCGCAGGTCGACATTATTAAGCGCCCCCGCCGCGACGAAGCTGCGCTTCCGGCCATCCAGCCCGTAGGAATAGAGGCCCGCCTTCTTGTCCGTGCCTATGATGAGGCTCGCGGCGGGATCGGCGGGATTGCGCCAGATGGCCGGATCGTCGGCCGCGTCCGCCAGGGCCGTGCCGACCGGATCGGTTTCCGCCCTGGCGGGCACGGCGGCGGCGGGCAGCGGCGCGACCGTGACGGCGGGCGTCGTCGCGCAGCCGCCAAGCAGGATCAGGGCGGGAACCGCCGCGTTGGGAAGGAAGCGATGCATTGGGGACTCCAGGCAAATGGCGGCGGCCCCGGCGATACGGTCCCGGCCCGCGGATATGACAGGCGATGATGGTCAGGAGACGCCGCGGGCAAAGGTCCCGGGAGGCAGGGACTATCGCCGCGGACGGTCAATGACGCCGGATGGGGAATAGGCCGCGCTTCATGACAGTTTCATGTCACGCGCGAAC
Organism: Sphingobium sp.; assembly: GCA_047602685.1. Taxonomy (GTDB): domain Bacteria; phylum Pseudomonadota; class Alphaproteobacteria; order Sphingomonadales; family Sphingomonadaceae; genus Sphingobium. The sequence goes on along the minus strand of JASGGS010000242.1, from coordinate 2,001 downwards.
CGATCCCCCTTTTCAGGCATTGGTCGCGAGCGCGGCCACGTCCAGACGGGCGACGGTGCCCCTGTCCATCGGCCGGAGGGAATAGGTGCCATTGAGCTGGCGCGCGAGCGTGGTCGCTATCCGGAGGCCCAGGCTCGGCGAGCGGCTCGCGTCGAAATCCGGCGCCACGCCCCGGCCGTCGTCGGTGACCGTGATGCTTAGCTGCGCGCCCTCGCCCCGCTTGACTTCGATATGGATTTGCCCGCCGCCGCGCGACTGGAAGCCATGTTCGAGCGCGTTGCTGATCGTTTCCGCGACGATGAGGGCGATGGGCACGCCGTAATCGCCCGCCAGTTCGATCTCCGGTTCCGTCGTGACGGTCAGGCGGACATCGGGGGCGCCGCTCGCCTCGATAATATCATGCCCCACCTTCTCCAGAAAGGAGGCCACGCCCAGCCCGCCGCGATCGGGATCATGGAGCGCCCGGCTGATCCGCCCGATCATGCCGACGCGCAGGGCGGCCTCCTCCAGCGCCTTCTGCGCGTCCGGATCGACGATCGAGCGCTTCTGGAGCGTCAGCAGGGACGCGATGATCTGCAGCTTGTTCGACACGCGATGCTGCAATTCATGGAACATCGCCTCGCGCATCTCATTGCGGCGCAGGGAAAGCTCCCGCTGCTCGCGCAGCAGGCGATTGGCGCGCTGGACGAGGTGGATGATCCCGATATCGATCAGGATCACGAAGAAGAAGAACAGGAAGGCGGCGATCACGCTGGAATCGAAGCCGAAGCCGTGCCGTGGCTCGATGAAGAAATACCGGGCGTAGAGCCAGGACAGGAGACCCGCGAAAAGTCCGGGCCGCGCGCCGAACAGGAATGCCGTCAATATGACGGCGGGAAAGAAGGAGACGAAGGGATAGCCGAGCGGCAGGGCGCGTTCGGCGGCGATCCGCACGACCAATCCCAGGGAACAGGCCAGAATGGCGAACATATAGCCGATCACCGGGCGATTCGCGGCGATGGGCAGCCTTTCCATCCATTCCAGCCACCGTGACGACATATGCACTTTCCCGACGGGTGCCCAATGGCATAGCAGATGGTTACGCCACCGCTCTAATCTCGATCAAGTAACGAAAAATAGGAAATGTCCATATCGGCAATATTATGGATATACCGGTGCGCGGACAGCGACATGAGAGCCGCCCGCGCACCGGCGCGCGCTCTATCCCAGGTCCGGATGGGCACTGATATAGGCGCGCATCCTCGCGGACCCGAGGGGCGTCAGCCCGACTGACCGCTTCCCCGGCATTTTGCCGGTGGCGACGGCCAGTCCCGCTTGGACAAGATCATCGATGAGCGCGGCTCCGGCGAGCGGCGCGAGATTATTGGCGAGGACGATGCTCTGCTCACCGGCGGACAGATCGCGGCATTCGCTGATGAAGAGGGTGAGCATCACATTCATGGCATCGTCGGCCATGATCCGCGAGACAAGATGACGCATGCGCAGACGGCCCAGCGCGTAAAGCGCCTCCGCCCTAGTCTCCAGCGTGGTGGACAGCATTACCTCCGGGCCCTTGGCCTGTGCCGGCGCATCGTCCGGCCTGCCTGCAAGACACTGGAACAGGGACACGCGCGCTCGATCCTCCTGGAAGAAACGACAAGGCGCCGCCGGGAACCAGCAGCGCCGAGACGTCGTTTCGGGAACGACGGGCCGTTACCTGTCTCTCGCACCTGCGTCATGTCCCGTAATTGGACGACACGTGATCGCGGGGCAGACAAAACAGGCGTTCCAAAGGAAGCGGCCGGAAAGGTTCCCCCTTCCGGCCGCCCGATCTTGTGCAACGCAACAGAGAATTATTATCAATTCCCCGGCACGTTCCGGTCAGTCCTGCGTGATGAAGCTCGGCAGGCCGATGTCGCCGCCGTCATCGTCGTTGCCGCCGCCATTATGACCGCCTTCGCCCCGCTCGCGGCGCGGGCCGCGGTCGCGGCGGTTGCGGTCGCCGCCACGGCCGCCGCGATC
>JASGGS010000241.1:0-6055 GCA_047602685.1 Sphingobium sp. | reverse complement strand
CGATCATCAACCCGTTCGATTTCTTCGTGGAGCCTTATGCGGAGGACTATCCCTTCGCCTATGATGAGGTGATCGCGTCCGACCTTGCGGCCTATAATGATATAGAGCCGCAGGGGCCGCTGTTCGAGGAACTGGTGGCGGAGTTCGCGTCCTGGCGGGGGCGGACGGTCGATTTCCTGGTCGAGGTGAACAGCCGTCTTCAGCAGAAAATCGGTTATGTCATCCGCATGGAGACCGGCGTGCAGACGCCGGAGGAGACGTTGCAGGTCGGCACCGGCTCCTGCCGCGATTCGGGCTGGCTGCTCGTCCAGCTTTTGCGCCGCCTCGGCTTTGCCGCGCGTTTTGTGTCGGGCTATTCGATCCAGCTGGTCGCCGATGTGGAGCCGGTGGACGGGCCGAAGGGCGTGGCGCAGGATGTGGTGGACCTCCACGCCTGGCGGTGCCCTGCGCCCGCGCGGGCTGGATCGCGCCGAGCGACATCCGGCATGTTCGCGGGCGAGGGCATATCGCTCTGTGCGACGCCGCATTATCGCTCGGCCGCACCGATCAGTGGCATGGCGGAACCGGCCGAGGTCGATTTCGCCTTCAATGTCGGTCAGCGCATTGCCGAGGCGGTGCGCATCACCAAGCCCTTTACGGAGGGGCGCTGGGCCGCGCTGCTGGACCTGGGCGACCGGGTTGAGGCCGATCTCCTCGCGCAGGACGTGCGGCTGACCACCGGCGGCGAGCCGACCTTCGTCGCGGCGGACGATCCGGAGGCGCCGGAATGGAATGGCGACGCGGTTGGCCCGACCAAGGCCATCTATGCCGACGCGCTGATCCGCCGCCTGCGCGACCGTTTCGCGCCCGGCGCGCTGCTCCATCATGGGCAGGGCAAATGGTATCCGGGGGAAAGTCTGCCGCGCTGGGGCTATTCCATTTACTGGCGCGCCGACGGCGTTCCGATCTGGCGGGACGCGAGCCTGATCGCGGGGTCCGCCCTGCCGCCGAAACGGCCGGAAGGGAAGGAGGCGCCGCCCGCCCCCGCGCTCGGCATAGAGGCGGCGCGGCAATTCCTGGCGGCCACGGCGCAGGGGCTGGGCGTCGATGCGGATTTCGTCGATCCGGTCTATGAGGATGCGCTGAGCTGGTCGGTGAAGGAGGCGGAACTGCCCGCCAATGTCTCCCCCACCGATCCCCGGATAGACGATCCGGAGGAGAGGACGCGCATCGTCCGCGCCTTTGAGCGGGGGCTGTCCACCCCGGTCGGCTTCGTCCTGCCCATACAGCGATGGAATGCCGCCGTCGTGAAACCCCGCTGGATCAGCGAGAAGTGGAAGGTGCGGCGCGGCGCGCTTTATGCGGTGCCGGGCGACAGCGCGCTGGGATACAGGCTGCCGCTCGGCTCGCTGCCCTATGTGCCGCCCTCCGACTTTCCCTATATCCATCCGCGCGACACGAGCGAGCCGAGGGAGCCGCTGGCCGATTATCGCGAGCAGCGCCTGACGCAGAGCGCGGGGAATGGCGGGCAGGGCGTCGATTTCGGCACCCGCACGCGCACCGATCACCGGATAGATCACAGGGCGGAGCAGCAGGCCCTGCATGTCGGCGCGGCGGAGGGGCATGCCGCGCAGGAGCGGGTCGAGCAGCATATCATCGACGGCGCAGTCCGCACGGCCATCACGGTGGAGCCGCGCGAGGGCTATCTCTCCGTCTTCATCCCGCCGGTTGAATCGCTGGACGATTTCCTGGACCTGATCGCGCAGGTGGAGGCGAGCGCCGAGAAGACGCGCATTCCCGTGCGCATAGAGGGCTATGCCCCGCCGCCCGACCCGCGTCTCACGGTGCTGAAGGTCACGCCCGATCCCGGCGTGATCGAGGTCAACATCCACCCCGCCGCGTCATGGCGCGAGCAGGTGGACATCACCACCATCCTCTATGAGGAGGCGCGCCAGATCGGCCTGACCGCCGACAAGTTCATGGTGGACGGCCGGTCGATCGGCACGGGCGGGGGCAATCACCTCGTCATGGGCGGGCCGAGCCTCAACGATTCCCCCTTCATCCGCCGCCCCGACCTGCTGAAAAGCCTGGTCCTCTACTGGCAGCGGCATCCCGCGCTCAGCTATCTCTTCTCCGGCCTGTTCATCGGCCCGACCAGCCAGGCGCCGCGCATCGACGAGGCGCGGCATGACGCGCTGTACGAGCTGGAGATCGCGCTCAGCCAGATACCGGGGCCGGAGGCGGGCGATTTCCCGCCGTGGAAGCTGGACCGGCTGATGCGCAACCTGCTGGTGGACGTGACCGGCAACACGCATCGCACCGAGATCTGCATCGACAAGCTGTTCTCGCCCGACGGCCCGACCGGCCGCCTGGGCCTGGTCGAGTTCCGGGGGTTCGAGATGCCGCCCGACGCGCAGATGAGCGTGGCGCAGCAGCTTCTCCTGCGCGCGCTCGTCGCATGGTTCTGGCGCGAGCCGCAGGCGGGCAGGCTGGTCCGTTGGGGCACGTCCCTCCATGACCGTTTCCTGCTGCCCCATTTCGTCTGGACCGACTTCCTCGAAATCCTCTCGGACCTGCGCCATGCGGGCTATGATTTCGACCCCGCTTGGTTCGAGGCGCAGCGGCAATTCCGCTTCCCCGTGCATGGCAGCATAGAGGCGGGCGGGGTGACGCTGGAGATCGCGCATGCGCTGGAGCCGTGGCATGTGCTGGGCGAGACGGGCGCGATCGGCGGCACGGTCCGCTATGTCGACAGCTCGACGGAGCGGGTGCAGGTGCGCGCCAGCGGCCTCGTCCCCGGCCGCCACATCATCGCCTGCAACGGCCGCCGCGTGCCGATGCAGGCGACCGCGACGCCGGGCGAGGGCGTGGCGGGCGTGCGCTACAAGGCATGGGCGCCCGCCAACTGCCTCCACCCCTATGCGCCGGTGAACGCGCCGCTGACCTTCGACGTACTGGACAGCTGGAGCGGGCGGTCTCTGGGCGGCTGTGTCTATCATGTCGCGCATCCGGGCGGGCGCAGCTACGACACGGTGCCCGTCAACGAATATGAGGCGGAGGCACGCCGCAAGGCCCGCTTCCAGGACCATGGCCACACGCCGGGTGCGGTGGAGATGCCGCCGGAGGAGCTGCCGGGCGAATTCCCGATGACGCTGGATTTGCGGGTGCCGGGATTGGGATAGCCCACTTCCCGTTGCGCGGGCCGCCAAGCCGTGGAAGAACGGCGGCGTAATGATGGCCTGACGAGGGAGGGGCAAATGCGCCGGACGGGGATCGCCGCGATGGTTCTGATGCTGGCGGCATGCGGTCAGCAGCCGGCGCATGAGGCGCGTGAGGAGATGGCCGTGGAAACGGCCGCCCCCAATGTCGGTATTACGCGTGTTCCCGGTGTTTCCCTTACCTATGCCTATGGCTTCCGCTTGCCTGCCCAGCGGGTGGCGAGCGTGCAGGAGGAGCATGCCGCGCGGTGCGAAGCGCTGACGCCGGTGCGCTGCCGGATCACCGGCATGGATTATGCGGTCAACCGCAATCGCACCATCTCCGCCACATTGCAGGTCAAGCTGGCGCCGGAGATCGCGCGCGACTTTGGCAGGAAGAGCGTGGAGCTTGCACAGCAGCGCGGCGGCATGCTGTCTCGGGCCCGCATCGACAGCGAGGAATCGGGCGCGGTGGTGGATGCCGTCGACCGCGACGCCGCCGCCATTGCCGAAGAGCGCCGGCGCATCGAGCAGCAACTGGCGAAACCGGGTTTGGGATCGGCCGAACGCACGCAATTGCAGGCGAGGCTTGCCGCCCTGTCGGATGAGACGCGTTCCTCCGCGAATATCCGGGATGAGGCGGCGCGTAAGCTGGCCGGCACGCCGATGATATTCAACTATGAATCGGGCAATGTCGATGCCGGTCTCAGCGACGGGCCCCTCTGGGGCGCGATCAAGGATGGCTGGAGCAATATCGTCTTCGGCTTCTCCATCGTGCTGATGCTGGCCGTCACGCTCCTGCCTTTTGCATTGGGAGCCGGGCTGCTGCTTTGGCTGTGGCAGCGTTTCGGCAAGCGCCTGTTCCCGGTGAAGAACTGAAATATCGGGCGATGGCCGGTCGGCCCGCTTCGGGCGCCTTCGTCTCGATCCGGCCCGGGCCGGATCGGCATTCAGATGGGGTGCGCGTCATCGCCTCCGCGGAAACCGTCATGCCGAGCCTGAAACAGGTTCAGGATGACGGAGAGGGATACGGACGGACACCCTCATTCAGGATTTTTGAATGGCGATCCGCCCTGGGCCGGGCGGGTCGTGCGGTCCGGTGCGGCGGGGTTCGCATTGATTTGCCATGCCATGCCATGTCGATGCTCGACCGGCGCGGCTGACCCCGCGCAATCCCGCTTGCGCCTTTCGCAATCGCAAAAGCGCGGATCGCCTTGGACATGAAGCAGACAAGTTCCTATCTGCAACCTTCCTGTCGCAGCGCAATAGAGAATCCATGGACCCGCACTCCGCATCCGCCCACAAGGCCGTGCATCCCGGCCTCGTCATGGCCGCGCTGGCCATGGGGGGCTTTTCCATCGGCACGACCGAATTCGCGACGATGAGCCTGCTCCCCTATTTCTCGGCGGGGCTGGGCATAGACGCGCCGACGGCGGGCCATGTCATCAGCGCCTATGCGCTGGGCGTGGTGGCGGGCGCGCCGGTCATCGCCGTGCTGGCCGCGCGCCTGCCGCGCCGGACGCTGCTCATCGCGCTGATGGCCCTGTTCGCGGTCGCCAACGGCCTCAGCGCGCTGGCGCCGACCTATCATTGGATGTTGCTGTTCCGGTTCCTGAGCGGCGTGCCGCACGGCGCCTATTTCGGCGTGGCGGCGCTGGTCGCGGCGGGCCTCGTGCCGCCCAACAAGCGGACGCAGGCCGTCTCGCGCGTCATGGCGGGCCTCACGGTCGCGACGATCATCGGCGTGCCCTTCGCCAATGGCATAGGTCAGCTCTTCGGTTGGCGCTGGGGTTTCGGCATCGTCGCGGCGCTGGCGCTGGGGACCGCCCTGATGGTCTGGCGCTTCGCCCCGCATGACCGGCCGGACGCGGGGGCGAGCCCCTTGCGCGAACTGGGCGCGCTGCGCCGCCCGCAGGTGTGGCTGACGCTGGCGACGGGCGCCATCGGCTTTGGCGGCCTCTTCGCCGTCTACACCTATGTCGCGTCCACCATGCTGGAGGTGACGCGGGTCTCGCCTGCCCTGGTGCCGCTGGTGCTGGGCATTTTCGGCATGGGCATGACGATCGGCAATCTGGGCGCGGGCTGGCTGGCGGACAAGGCGCAGATGCCGACCGCGGCGGGCATGTTCGCCTGGAGCGCGGCGGCGCTGGCCCTCTATCCCTTCGCGGCGGGCAATATCGGCACATTGTCGCTCGTCATCTTCCTGATCGGCATGGGCGGCGGCGTGGGCGTCGTTCTCCAGACGCGGCTGATGGACGTGGCGGGCGATGCGCAGACATTGGCGGCGGCGCTGCACCACAGCGCGTTCAACCTCGCCAATGCGCTGGGGCCGTGGCTGGGCGGCATCGCCATCATGTCGGGCTATGGCTGGACCTCGACCGGATGGGTGGGGAGCCTGCTGGCGCTGGGCGGCCTCGCCATTCTGGGCCTGTCCGTCGCGCTGGAGCGGCGCACGGCGGAGCGGGTCTGCGCGGCGGCCTGACTTGCCGCTTGACGCTTGCTCCGGCGCGCCACAAAAGCGGTCGCCATGGGGCAAGCCGCGCTGACCGTCACCTTCGAGCCGCTGCCCGACCTCGCGGCGCTGGAGTTGCGCTGGCGCGGGGTGGAGGCGCGGGCCGCGCCCAATTTCTTCACCGGCTGGACCTGGATGGGAAGCTGGCTGCGGGCGACAGGGGCGCGGCCGGAACTGCTGGCCGTCCGGGACGGGGACGAGGAGATCGCCCTCGCCCTGATCGGCCGGTCGTTCGACAGGCGCCTTCTCGGCCGCGCCGCGACCCTGCGTCTGAACGAGGCGGGCGACGCGGCGGCGGACCGGGCCTTCATTGAATATAATGCGCCGCTCTGCCGGGCAGGGCAGGAGGCTGCGGCGGCGCGGGCCA
>JASGGS010000025.1:0-31589 GCA_047602685.1 Sphingobium sp. | reverse complement strand
TCGCGTCCGATAGACACACCTGTTCCCACCACCCATCGGGATGGCATCTGCAGAGGAAAGGACGGGTCGAAGCCGAGCCGCGTCGGACCCCAATAATTGGCCGAGACATAGGCGCCCACCGTCCAGTTCCCTATGCGGCGATCCCAGCTCAGCCGCCCCCTTGCCGACATGTCAGGCAGCACAGGCAGCCGCAGATCCTCATCATTGATGAGAGTGGACTCCAATCGGCCATGCTGCCGAGTCAATGACATCTCCAGCGACAGGTCGCGGTACGCTCCGCGCGCACAGAACTCGATACCATAGTTGGTCGCATTGCCGACGTTGGTCGTGACGACGAGCCCATTGAGACCGACCCGGTCGCTCTGGACGTCCCGCCAGCGTAGGGCGAATGCGGTCAGATCGAGATCGAGATGGCCATCGAGCAGGGAGAGCCGGCTGCCGAGCTCGAGATTTCTCAGCTTGTCAGGCTGGAAAGTGACAAGTTGGCCAGTGCCGTCGAGATTGCGGCCGCCTGGACGTATGGCGCTGGCATAGCGCAGCCAGAACAATGTTCCTGGTGCCGGGCGCCAGGCCAGGGCCGCGCTGGGCGAGACGCCGCGTTGGTCGATCGAAGGGCCGGACGTCGACCGCGGATCATCCCAGATATTGGAGACAAATGCGCGAAGCCCTCCGGTAAGGTCGAGCCTGGGCGTCAGTGCATAGGTCGCCTCGCCGAAGAATGCAGCTTCGAGATTGAGATTGGCCTGCGCGCGCGCCTCCAGCGATGTCCCGTCCCGTGCGGTGAATTTCCCGAGGTTCACATTGATGGCGTCGACGATCGACGTGCCGACAAGCCAGCGAAACCTGCCCTTCGAGTCGCTGAGCCGAAACTCCTGGGTGATGAGATAGACGCTGCGTTTTTCGTCATACGCGAGCGGCGCTGGCAACTGGACGATATCGGCGCCGATCGTCGCGTCGTAACGGCTATCCTGATGATTGCTTTCAACCGCTGTGGAGGAAAGGAAATCGAGGCCGCCGATGGGACCGCGCGCCTCGAGCCTGAAAAGGAAGAAATCATTCCGGCTGGGTTCGGCCAGGGCCGTCGCGCGGGCCATCCCCTGCGTGGCGTAGGCGCTGTCACGCGAGCGCAGCTGCTGCGCAACGAGCGATAAATCCACGGTCCAGTCGTCACCAGGCTTCCACCGCAGGTTCAAACGCCCGCCGGCGCGGCTTGTCCGGTTGACGTCGGAGCGGTCTCGCTGCGTATCGTCGATCCAGCCCCCGTCGCGCTCGACATAGGCGCTAGCCCGAAGCGCCAGTTTGTTCTCGGCAAGGGGGAGGTTGATCGTGCCTTCAACCGCGCCGCCAAGGCTTCCGTCCGTGACCGAGGCCCCTTCCATCGCAAGGCTTCCCGAGACCTGGTCGAGCTGCGGACGAACCGTGACGATCCGCACCACCCCGCCCAGGGCGCCGGCGCCATAAAGCGTGCCCTGGGGGCCGCGCAGAACCTCGACCCGGTCGATGTCAACAAGGCGCAGATCGGGATCCGGGAGCGCATAGTTGATGCGGGCATCATCGAGGAACAGGCCGACGGTCGATTGCGTGGGCCCATTGAATGGGCTGTCCGCGACACCGCGAAGGAACAGCCTCTCCTTGCCGGGACCCATGTGTGTGGAGAAGACGCTGCCGACTTCCTGCGGGAGATCGCTCGACCCCCGCGCCGCCGAGCCCCCTGCAAAACGGGTGCCCGGGACCACCGCGATCGAGACCGGCGCGGTCGATAGGGAAATGTCGCGCTTGAGCGCTGTCACGACGATGTCCTCGCCGGGAGGTGCTTCGGGTGGCGGAGCAGTAACCCTGACCGGCCGGGGGCGGGCCGGCGTCTCGTCGCGAACGATCTGCCATAGTGACGGACCTGCCTTGCGCGCGCGCCAGCCGCTCTTGGCCAGGAGCCTGCGAAGCGCTTCGCCAGGCTCCATGCGGCCTCGCACGGCTGGAACCTCGATACGGGGAAGCGAGCCTTGCGCCGCGACCGAGATGCGTCCCTGGCGTGAGAGTGTGCTGATTGCAGAAGCCAGAGGCCCCGCCGGCACGTCGATCGAGACCGGCTCCGCCTTTGCCTGCTCAGCGGCGAGGACGGCCGACGAGGCGAATATGGCCATCGCTACTGCGCGCCTCGACCGGAAGTATCGCAGTAACCTGGTCGACAAGATCGGAGCCACTTCTGATGAGCAATGTGCCTGAAAGCTTGAGGTGCGCTATGGCAGGGTCCACCTCCACAGCCTTCCCGGTGTAGCGGGACAGGTCGGCAGCGACCAGTGACAGCGGCGCGTTATCGTAGACAAGTTGCCCGTCACGCCAGCTCCCCACCGCAGCGGGCTCGACAGTCCCGACTTCTCCCGATCCGGTTCGTTCCTCTCCATCGAACGTCTGGCCCGCCTTGAGGCGGACCGGAGACGCACTTTGCCAGGAGACGTCGACAAGACCTTCCTCGACCGCGACGAAGAGGCGGCCCTGGCTCCGTGTGACCGTAAAGCGGGTGCCGATGTCCCGCACGATGAAGCCGCCCGAGCGGATTTCGAGCGGCTTGTTCTCATCATGGCGCAGGTCGAAATAGGCGGCGCCATGATCCATGCGGACCTGGCCGTCTTCCAGCATGGCAAGCTGGCTGGCGCGGTCCAGTCGAACCTTGCCGTTTGGCCCAAGCTCAAGCGTCCTCTGCTCGCCGGCGGTGGCATAGACCACGGGCGCCTCGGCATTCGGTCCGATCAAGTGGGGCACGCCGACAACGAGGGCGCAGAGCGAAGCCGCGATGGCGCCGCCCAGCCACCACCGGCGGGTGATACTGCTATGGCGATCCTCTTCGACCACCTGCTCGATCTCGGGCGGCATGCCGTGTTCGGTCACCCACGCGGAGACCTCCGCGTCCAGCAGGGCGATACGATCATAGGCCGGCTGATGAGCAGGCGCGGCATCCAGCCAATGCGCAAACGCATTCCAGTCGACATCGCCACCCAGTATCTGGGCATGCCAATCGGCCGCGTCGCGATCGATCTCGTTTTCTTCATGCCGGGTCACGACGTTGCGCCTTCTCTGCCTTCGAGCCTCTGATAAATGGGAGACGGCAGGCCCCCTGCGTCACCCCACCTCTTATCCGGCATCATTGATCGATTTCCTTTGCGAGATGCCTCAGCGCCGTCGCCATGTGTTTTTCCACGCCCTTGCGCGAGATGCCGAGCTGCTCGGCGATCTGCCCATGGCTCAGACCCTCGATGCGGTGCATGCGGAAGACCCGCGCCGCTCCTGGCGGGAGTGAGGCCAGCGCGTGCCCGATGCGTTCGGCGCGCTGTCGCGCAGCAATCTCGGCAAAGGGGGAGGGCCGATCGTCGACATAATCGTCCCCCGCCTGCGTCGTCGTGCTTTGCGTCCAGTCCTCCTCGCGGCGCTTGCGCCGTTCGCGCTCACGCGCACGGTCGATGACGAGATTGAGCCCGACCCGGTGCAGATAGCCGACCGGATCGCCGAGCGGGCCGGAGGTTCTCTCCAACCGCAGGAAAATCTCCTGAACGATCTCCTCGGCCTCGGACACGTCGCGCGTGCGGCTGATGAAGAAGCGGAGCAACCCGTCACGATTGGCGACGAAAATCGCGGCGATGCCGGAATTTTGCGGAGGCATGCGTCTGGCCATCCCGAACTCAGGCGCGGTCGATAGGAAGGCCGGAAGATCGGCTCGATGATCTTGTGTTCGCTACCACCATCGCAACTCTTGGGTCCTGGGCCGAGAAGATCGGTTTGATGGCCAGACCTATGCGCGAAAAGAATGGAGGATATGTGGAGGCTGGTTCCTTCATCCCATCTCCATCGAAGGCGCCACGATTCTCCACATCCACTTCCTAGCGATGACCTGTTGCCTCGAATGCGACAACAAGGAGTTGCTTATCATGAAACTGCATCCAGCCATCCTCCTGGCGGCAATCATCCTGCCATCCCAGGCCATCGCGCAAACCCACGAACTGCGCCGCGATCGCGAAGACATCCATCGCGCCGAGCGCGATCTCGATCGGGCAAAGCGCTACGGCCAGCCACGGCATGTCGATCAGGCCCGCGACAATCTGCGTGATGCCCGCCAGGAATATCGCGCGGACTGGCGCGACTATCGCGCTCGGGACCGGGCTCTCTACGCACGCGGAGACTGGCGAGCGCCGTTCCGCTATGAACGTTTCTCGACCGGCTCACGCTTGCGGCCAGCCTATTTCGACAGGCGCTATTATATCAGCGACTATCGGCGCTACCGGCTGCCCGTTCCGCCGGGGGATGCACGCTGGGTGCGTCACTATGACGATGTGATATTGGTTAGCCTGCGGTCCGGGCGGGTGCTCGACGTCATTCATGGCTTTTTCTGGTGATGCCTCTTGCGCTGGGATCCGCGTCAAGCGGTCCTGGCGCCATTCGCGTACCAGCCCGGCCAAACCTGAGCATTTCGCGCAGCTACTGCATCTACAGGCGGACATGGCTCGATTGTGCCGCCGATCCTGCCTTTCAACACCCTCAAGCGAAGCAGGCCTCCGGCGACTCCCCATGCGCAGGCGACGGGCTTGCTAATGGCGCGCCATGAACCTTTCGTCCGGTGCACGAGCATCCAGACGCAGTGAGGCCACGCCGCCCTTTAGCGACGTGGCCCGCCCTGGTGCAACCCGAGGGCTATCTCTGGCTCCGGCCTGGCCGGATCAGAATTTGTAGCGAAGGCCCACCGTACCCGACAATGTGCGCATTGTCGGCTCGTAGACCGCGGGCTGACCGCCGCTCACGCCATCGAACTTGAGCCCGCTGATCTGCGTATACCGGCCGCCGACTTCCACAGTCATCTTGGGGGCGACCTTGAAGCCGACGCCTGCGTCGACATGCCACAGCAGGCCCCAGTCCTTGCCGGAGTAGCTGCTGCTCGTGCCCAGGAGATTGTCGTTTCGCAGGAAGTTGGCGTCGACCCGCGCGACGCCAGCGCCGCCGCCCACATAGGGCTCGATGAACGTTCCCGTCGGGATATCGACATAGGCGCCGAGCTGGACGTACATCGCCTTGTTGCGGCCTTCGCCGGAGAAATCGTCGCCGTTCAGGCCCTTCGCCTTCAGGCTCATATAGCCACCGGCCTGCTCGATGCGGAACATGCCGAAATCATAGCCTCCGCCCAGTTCACCGGTGAAACCGGACTTGAACTTGGTCTTCTCATCGAAGGTGGCGTCGGAGGGCAGGTCGGCACTGTCCAGCTTCTGATCGGGGTTCACGGCCATGCCGACGCGTGCGACGGCGTAGAAGCCCTTGTCTTCCTCCTGGGCGTGCGCAGCCGTGGCCATTGCAGGAAGCCCCAGCACGCCAGCCAGGCACAGGGCGGTCTTATAACGCATCATGATCATATTTCCCGTAACTACGCCACTCCCTGTGAATAGCGCTTGGCCCGGCAATAGGCGGCGTTCGTGGATGCCGGTCGTAGGATCGATGAAGGTTCGATGGACGTCCGGATCGTTTGATTTGCTTGTCGCGAGCACTGGTTTGCGATTTCGCCGCTCGAACCGCGATCCACATTCCATAGTCTCGATCAGCGCCATACAGACGCGGCTGTTCGATCGTTGTTTAGCCGCAGTTCCTGATTTCAGTCCGGCAAGCCGGGTCTGGCTACCAATCGGCAAGCTCGCCGGTGCCGCCGAAGTGGGAGGGCAGGCGCCTGTAATGTGGAAGGCCATCGATGACGGGGAGAACAGCATCGTCGCAGTGGAGATGAAACTCCGGCACGAAATGCCCCTCCGGCAAAAGATAGGCATTCACGCTGCGTAGGTCGGCGGCCGTCACCTCGGTAAAGAGATGTGTCCCGCAGGCGCCACACATCAGGCGCGGAGCGGTCTTCACGCGAGTGACAATTGGTTCACCTCGCACGACACGTACCGCCCCGGCGGTGTAGACGGAGTTGCTTGCATAGGCTGCGCCGTGAGCGTCCTGACAATCGCCGCAATGGCAGTAGACCTGCGCCAAGGGCGACCCTTCAATTGTCAACGATATCTCGCCGCACCGGCACTGCGCTTCAACCATCGCAAACTCCATCTGCATGCTGATAATATTAGCGCGGATAGTTCGTCGCGAGAACCCATTCAACGGATCGGAACGCCGACACTGGCCAATCCCTCAGTGTCACGAATTTCTTTCTGGCATGGCACAATGGTGGCGATTGGGGGATTTTCTGATCAGTGACCTGTTCTCTCTGAACCGGCAAATTTGCCTCGATATCGCCAGCATAATCGCATTCTTCGCTGGCTATCCATGTTCGATCTACCCATATGAGTGTATCCGGCGAGATGCCGTTGCGCGACTAATCGCGCTATGGAGACCGGAATAATCGATAGCGGTGGACTTCCTTGCACCCCCACCTGTCAAGGACTCGCTGCCATATGGACAAGAAATACGTAGAGAAGGGATGCTTCATGCAGGACATCGACCCAAAGATGGGCGTCGTGCGAAACTCACGTGATTTTCCTGACGAGGCAAGGAAATGGTGGATTGGCTATCGCCAGCAAAGAAAACCATCGCAAAAGATGTCATTTAATATTGTTGGCAATCCTTGAATCTTGACCATTCCTGCTTGCTCTGCCAAATACTCCGGGCTCCGGCAACCGGCCGAAAAAAAACGATGAGAAAACCGATATGGGAGGATGCGATACGGTGATGGGTCTGACCCATCACCGTTTCAGCTGATGGACGCGCATCAGCGGGTCTCATCGATGGCCGCAGGAAAATGCGCGATCGCCGTCAACTGCTCACTAATTGCTGCAACCTTGGAGCGGTCGCGTTCCGCCGGTTCTGGGCGGCCATAGACATAACCCTGAATTTCGGTGCAGCCTTCTTCGAGAACGCGGGCCAGGTGGCTTTCGGTCTCGACGCCTTCGGCAACGGTCGTCACGCCCAGACGATTGCCGAGATCGACAATGGCCCGCACAATGGCGGCTGATTCCGGTCTGGTGAGGGCATCCTTGACGAACGAGCCGTCGATCTTGATCTTGTCGAAAGGAAAGGCGCGCAAATGGGTGAGGGAGGAATAACCGGTTCCGAAATCGTCCAATGCCACCCGAACGCCCATGTCGCGGATGCGGCGCAGATCGCCTATGCCGCCATGCTCGTCGTCCAGCATAGCGGTTTCCGTCACCTCGATTTCCAGCCTATCGGGGGACAGGCCGGAGCGCGTGAGTGCGGAAAGGATTACCGGGGCAATCGTGCCTTTGCCGAGCTGGGCAGCCGAGACATTGACCGCCACCCGCGCTCCATCCTCCCATGTGGCGGCGTCGCGGCACGCGGTGTTCAGGACAAATTCGCCAAGCTGATCGATAAGGCCGCATTGCTCTGCGATGGGGACGAACTCTGCGGGAGAAGTCCAGCCCCGTTCCGGATTGTACCAGCGGATGAGCGCCTCGCGGGCCGTCACCCGGTTCGAGCGGGCATCGATGATGGGCTGGTAGAAGACGAACAGGCCCTCATAGGTGTGGAGTGCCGCCCGCAACCGGGCCTGAAGACGCAAGCGGTCCTGGATGCTGCTTTCCATCTCCTCGGAAAACATCCTGCAGGTTCCCTTGCCCGCAGCCTTGGCGGCATAGAGTGCCATGTCGGCGCGCGCGAGCAAGGCTTCGCCGGTGTTGCCGTGCACCGGCGCGAGCGCGATGCCGATCGACGCGCCTAGCTGAGCCTGACGATTGTCCTCCAGCTCATAGGGCCTGGACAGACTATCGATGATATTCGTGGCGAGACGTTCCAGATTGTCCGGGGCGTCATGGGGGACAAGCACGGCGAACTCATCCCTACCCAAACGACCGATAGTCATGTCCGCATCGTCGCAGGTGTCACGAAGCCGGATCGCCACCTGACGGAGCAGTTCGTCTCCGGTGCGGTGCCCTCTGGTGTCGTTCACCAGCTTGAAGCCGTCGAGATCAATGAAGAGAAGGCCCGGACCCTCACCCGGTGCGGCAAGACTGGCATCCATTTGCTCATTAAACGTGATGCGGTTGGCAAGTCCGGTGAGCGTGTCGAAATGGGCGAGCTGGCGAATGCGGCGTTCGGCCTCCACCTCTTTCGTGACAATGGCCCATGTGAGCATCGGCCCCAGATAACGACCGTCGTGGGCCGTTATGGCCGACGCCTTCAGGTCGAGCACTTCGGTCCCACATTGATCCGCGTACTATGCGGTAAATTGGCGGGATCGGCCAGGATGCGGCGCTGGTAGGCGGGGTGACGGTGGAACACGTCGATGGACGTTCCCAGCAGCTCGTCGGCGGCGATCGGCAACAGATGCTCGATGCGGCGGATCAGGCTCATGGAGGTGTCGTTGACATAGTTGATCGTGAAATTCTCAGGATCGACGGTCATCACGGCAACGGGCATGTCATCGATCATATGGAGAAGGCGGCTCTGGGCCTGCGCTTCCCGCTGCGCCTGGGTCTGCGCGTTCACCATGCGCGCAAAATCGCGGTAATTGACGGTGAGGATCATCAGCATGCCGACGGACACGAGCGCGATATTGACGGCCGTCGCGACGAAGGTCGGTTGGCCGGTGGCGGCGAAGAAGGCGATGAAGGCGCCGTTGACGATCAGAGCGACGATGATGGCTGCGGAGCGCACATGCATCAGGCAGAAGATGCAGGAAATCACCGTGATCGCCATGTAGAAGGCGACATGCGAGCGCGTGTAGGCGTCGCCATAGGGGTAGAGCAGCAAGGACCAGGCGGTGAATGCAAGGGCGATGCCCGGTGCGAGCCGGTTTGTACGGCGCAAGGCTGACAGCGCCAGGTCAGGCGTTGGATCGACATGGCGCGACCGCCACCAATGGGCTACCCGCAAGACGCTGGCGAGCGTGAACAGGAGAGGCACGCCGATCATCAGCCAGAGCGGCGCTGCCCCCATATGCGTGGTGGCGACGGCCCAGGTGCTCGCCATCAATATCAGGTACATCAGGGGCATCTGGCGCGAGAAGGCGCGATATTGGGCCTTCAGCAGATCGGGATTGTCCGCCTTCACGGACATGAAATCGTCAATCTTGCGCCATAATCGCAGCACGGAGAAACCCTTCCTAAATTCCCTTGATCATTCAAAAAATCCGTCCAGCTCTCGTCATTGTCGACGGCGAGGGCGAGGTTGCCGTTGGTCTGGATGCGCGGGGCAGGGGGCTTCTGCTTGTCGGGGCGGGTTCCCGACTTGAGGCGGAAGCGCGACACGAGTGAGGCCAGATCGTCGGATTCACCCGCAAGGCTGCGCGGGGCTGCGGTGCTCTCCTCGACTATGGCGGCATTCTGCTGCGTCATGCGGTCCATGTCGTTCACGGCCGCATTGACCTGCTGCAGATTGGAGGCCTGTGTCTGCGTGCCTTCGGCAATATCGGTCACAAGCTGATTGATCTCCTCGATCCGGCGCGCGATCCGTTCGAGCATCTGGCCGGTTTCCCCGACAAGCCCGACCCCTTCCGTCACCTGGCCGGTGCTGTTGGTGATGAGATCCTTGATGTCCTTGGCAGCATCGGCCGAACGCTGCGCCAGCGCGCGGACCTCGTTGGCGACGACGGCAAAGCCCTTGCCCGCATCCCCGGCGCGCGCGGCCTCGACGCCGGCGTTGAGCGCCAGAAGATTGGTCTGGAAGGATATGCCGTCGATCACGTCGATGATCTGGTTGATGGCCTGAGAGCTTTTCTCGATCGCAGCCATGGCGTCGATCGCGCGGCGTACAACCTCGCTTCCCTCCGATGCATCCTTGTGCGCGTCGGTCACGGCATTGCGCACTTCTGCCGTGCTGCGCGCTGTTTCAGCCACCATTCCTGTAACCTGACCCATGGCGGCGCTCGTTTCCTCGAGGGACGCGGCCTGCTGTTCGGTACGACGTGCAAGATCCTCCGACGCGGACCGGATTTCCGCCGAGCCGGTATGAACGCTTGCGGCAGAGCTGGCGACCTGGCCGAGGCTGCGTTCCAAGCCTTCGACGGTCTGGTTGAAGGTGGCGCGCAGCCGGTCATAGTCGCCCGCGTCCGTCGATCATGCCGCCCGCCGCTGCACGGTCGAGATTGGCGATATGGTGACGTGGCCCCTGCCATGGATCACATTTCGTACTGGCCGCGTGCGCATCTAGTCGCCGCCCAGCGTCGGAGGGTGACAGCAATGCAGGCTTCGTCCTGCCTGGCCTGTTCTGCGATGCCTTCCCCGCGCCCTCGACCTCGCTGGACGCGGTTGTCATTGCGTTCGAGGATGGCAGCACCATCGGCTATGACATGGGATCGGCCACTCTGACGCTCAATCTCGTCGGCGCCGCCACAATCAACGCCCCGGGCGGCCTCACAATCAAAGCATATATCAGCCTCAACGGCACGCTGACCACGCCGGATGATGTGGTCGCAGGCGGCAAGAGCCTCAAGAGCCACACCCACCATCAAGGCGGGTGTGCTGATCTTCTCTCCCATCGGCGTCGCCATTACCGCCAGCGGCAAGCCGATCCCTTCGGCCACCATCCGCCGCCGCGACTGCGACCGGCATCGTTTCAGCATCGAAAAGCAAGCAGCCCATCCAATACGACCAGCGCCGCTATCGGGACCGCTGGCTCGTCGAAGCTATGTTCTGCAGGCTCAAGGATTTCTGCCGCATCGCCACCCGCTATGACAAGCTCGCGCGCAACTACCAGTCGGCCGTCATGCTCGCTGCCGCCATCGCATTCTGGCTATGAAAGAGTTTGGACCCTAGGCTTAGCAAGCGCGGAGAAGCCTCGGCTTTTCAAATGTCCTTGGGAATGGGGCGTTCCAGAACCGTCCGACCCTACAACTCTTGCCTGATCTTTACAACCTACCACGATGCATCGGTCAGGTTCAAGCAGGCACTGCCAACCCATGCTTCAATTGAAAGTTTCGAGGCGGCCGAGGCCGAGACGGCGATCACTATCGGCAGCGGAATCGAGCGCTAATTCCATTCTCACAACGCCAAAGGCAGTCAATTCCAGCAAAACACGGCGCTTGTCCTGCGGGTCGCTACACCGTGAAATCAATCCACGCCTCTCCAATACAGAAATCCAACGCAAAGCCGTTGTCGGCGGTGCAGTTGTGGCATTGCAGAGATCGGAAACCGTGGTCTGCTTATTCAGGCTTTGGCTGACGTAGATATCGAGCAGCATGTCCCACGCAGGATCAGAGAAAATCGACGTGTCGAACGCCGAGTTTCTCACGCGAATTGCTCTCGTCCATGCCAAAGCGATAACCATGCGGCTAGCCGGTATTCCCCTAACCTTTCCAAGTCTGACATCGTCATCAGGGCGTAGGGATGTCGCGAGGTTGTCCGCCCGGGATCCATCCTCAATAGGCGGCGTCTTATGGAGGTTGTTCGCTTTCTCCTTCGACCCCATTTTCCCTCCTTCGCCAGCGCCAGTTAACTTCGGAATTTTAAACTCTGAAATCCTCTGACTATGGAAAGTTTCTCGTCATCCGCAGTGATCGCCAGTGTTGCATCCGGATTGGATATTTTCGACATAGCGATACATTGGCGACCAGCGAACCGGTCACTCTACTCAACACCACTTGGAGGTTTTGACATTAGCCCCCCTAACTCAGAGTCCCTTTTTGAATCTCATACGTAACGAGCGAGACGTCCGACGAGGAAGAGAGCTGCGGCGGTGTGGAGGAGCGCGGTGGCGGATCGGAGAGAGCGTTCAAAGTTCTTTGCCAGGCGGCGGTTCCGGTTGATCCAGGCGGAGGTGCGCTCGACGATCATCGTCTGGGGTGGACGACAAAGCCGGTCTGGTCGGCGAATTTCCGGACGATCTCTATCGTGATGGCGGTGGCGTCCCGGACACGATCGCTGTTGTAGGCGCTGTCGGCATAGACGTGCCCGACGAAAGGATGCCGCCTCCGAGACTACTGCAGGAGTGGCACTGCGCCATCGCGATCCTGCACGTCGACTGGGTGAACGAGGAGTTCGAGAGCCCGGCCCTTGGTATCGACCATGGCGTGGCGCTTGCGCCCCACAACCTTCTTGCCGGCGTAATAGCCTTTCGGCCCGCCCGCCTCGGTAGTTTTTACACTTTGGCTATCGACTACGGCCGCCGATGGGCAGGCGCACGACCGAGACGGGCATGATCGCGCTGGACCAGATGGTGGTTCAGGCTTTCAAACATGCCCCAGTCGCGCAATTCGGAGAACCATCCGTAGACGGTGCCCCACGGCGGAAAGCTGTCCGGCAGTAGCCGCCATGGACAGCCCGACCGGAGCACATAGAGGATAGCTTCTATAATCCGGCGCATTGACCGTCGTCGCCGTCGTCCGCATCGTCGAGGTAATGGCAGATACGGCTCGATCAGCCTCGGCATCTGCGAGCGCACTGAAGATACCCTACCAGATGCCGCGCTCGGACCAGCGCACGAACCGATTGTAGAGCGTCTTCTTCGGTCCATCAACATCGGCGCAGTCCGCCCAGCGCCCGCCGCAACGCAGCGCATGAACGATCCCGCTCAGCACCCGGCGATCATCCACACGCTTCATGCCGCGCACGTCGGTTGGCAGCAGTGGCGCGATCCGCAACCACTGCGCATCGGAAAACCAAAAGAAATCAGACATCTCACAGCCTCCTTGCAGAGGCTATGAATCACAATCCAGGCGCACCAGATACCCCGTTATTGGGTCCGGACCCTAGAACCGACCCTGCGCGATCAGTTGCGCAGACCTGGAAGCTGCGCTTTGCCAGATCGATCGATAGCATGTGTACATCCGCCATATGCTTCTCCTTCGCGCGCCACCATGGCGCCAGTCCGCATCATACGATGCCGGGCGAAGGGAGGCATCCACCGCATCAGTTCACGCCCAAAGATTATCTTAGTTTACGCACACCTTCCGATTTTCGGATCATCCGGCGCTACTATGGGTATGAACCGGTCCCATTATTTCCGATGTTCCTTCGGCGGATGCGCTGCCAGCGCTTCCTCATTGACGTCCGCACCCCAGCCGGGCCGGTCGGACAGGTGAAGCTGCCCTGCGCGGATTTCCACGGGATGGGTGACGAAGGATTTGATCCACGGCGCCTCGTCATAGCGATATTCGAGGATGCGGAAATTGGGGATGGCCGCGCTGAAATGCGCGCTTTGCAGGGTGGCAAGGTCGCCCAGCGGATTATGCGGGGCGACATTATAGTCGTGGGCATCGGCCAGCGTGGCGATGCGCACGGACTGCCAGACGCCATTATAGTTCACGTCGATGATCGGCACGTCGATGCTGTGCCCCTCGATAAAGGGCCTGAACTCGCTGATCCCGAACAGCGTCTCCAGCGAGGCGATGGGCGTGGTCGTGCCGCGCCGGATATCGGCTAGGGCGAGCGGCTCCTTATTCTCGATCTCCAGCCAGGTGAGGTCGAGCGGTTCGACAGCGCGGGCGATCTGGAGCAGCCCCTCCGCCCGTTGCGTGAAGGCGAGGTCCATCATGAGGCCGGCATCGGGGCCAAGGCCGTCGCGGATCGCCTCCAGCTGTTCGACAATGCCCCGGATGAAGCGACGGCTGGGATTGCGCTCCACGAAGAGGTCGCCGGGATCGACACGCCAGCCGCCATTGAAGCCGCGCGGCTTCTCACCGGGCGCGCCGAAGATTATGGGGTTGGTCTTCACCGCCTTGAACCCCAGCGAGACCGCCTCCTGCGCGAGGGTCTTGAAGTCTTCCAGCGTCTCAATGGGCGGCAGGCCGAGTTCGGCAAAGAAGCCCGCGTTGAACACGCGGTAGCTGCCCAAATGCGTCCAGTAGACATCGAGTTTCGTGCGGAAGGGGCCGCCGAACAGGGCGTAGACGGGCACGCCCTGCGCCTTGCCCTGAATATCGAGCAGTGCATTTTCGATGGCGGCGATGGCGAGATGGTTAAGGCCGCCAAAGCTGTGATAGGTGCTGGCGTGCAGGACCGAACTGATCTGGCCCACAGGGCGCGGGTCGCGGCCGATAATCTGTTGTCCGAAATGGTGGATGACCTTCGTCAGCGGGCCATTGAGCACGCGTTCGGGATATTCGCTCCAGCCGATAATGCCCTCATCGGTGGTGATCTTGAGATAGGAGGCGTTGCGATGGCCCGCATCCGCCGAGAGAGTGTCGATTTTGACGATTTTCATGATGCGCTTTCCTGTGTGAGGGCCTGATCGGCGATGGCCCATGCGGCATCGCGGTCGAAGCCAAGGGCGACGGTTTCCCCGATGCCGGGCAGCGGGCCGGAGATTTCGGCGTGGAAACGGGTGGTGCCGTCATCGACCACGACGGAGGAGCTGGGCCCCCGGAAGAGGGCGTTGACGACCGTCCCCGTCACGTCTGGCGTTTCGCCCGTGCCGGCCGGGAGGAGGCGGATATGTTCAGGACGGACGACCACCGTGACGGGCGTGCCGGGGGGAAGGGCGGCGGCGGTGCGGCAGCGGCCCCGATAATGCCTCCCCTCCAGCTCGACCCAGCCTTCGTCCGGCGAGCCGGTCACGCGCGCCGTCAGGAGATTGGGCGTGCCGAAAAAGGCCGCGACCTCCACATTGCCCGGACGGCGATAAATGTCGGAGGGGGAGGCGTCCTGAAGGATGCGGCCGCGCTGCATGACGACGACGCGGTCGGACAGGCTCAGCGCCTCCTGCTGGTCATGGGTGACATAGAGGGTGGTGACATTGGTCCGCCGCTGAAGCTCGCGTAGTTCCTCGCCCATTTGCGTGCGCAGGCGCGCGTCGAGATTGCTGAGCGGCTCGTCGAGGAGGAGCACGGCCGGCTCCCCCACCAGGGCGCGGGCAATGGCGACGCGCTGCTGCTGCCCGCCGGACAGGGCGGGGGCGGGACGGTCGGCATAGGCGTCCATCTCCACCAGTTGCAGGGCGCGGGTCACGCGCTCCGCGACCTCCGCCCGGTTCACGCGCCGGACCTTGAGCGGATAGGCGACATTCTCCGCCACGGTCATGTGCGGCCAGATGGCATAGGATTGAAAGACCATGCCGAGGCCACGCTGTTCGGGCGGGAGGAAGAGGGCGCGGGCATCGTCGCTCACCACCCGGTCGCCCACGGTGATGCGGCCGCTATCGGGCCGCTCCAGCCCGGCCACCATGCGCAGCGTCGTCGTCTTGCCGCAGCCCGACGGGCCCAGCAGGGTGACGAACTCGCCCTGCCGGATCGTCAGGCTGACGCCGTCCACCGCCGCCGCCGTGGGGCTGAAGCGGCGGACGATCCCTTCGATGCGGACCTCAGACATGGATGCGGTGGAGGAGCGGACGGCCGTCGATCAGGCGCTGGAGATTGTCCGTGACGACGGAGACGATCCGATCGCGCACGCGCGCACCGCCTGCACCGGCGACATGGGGCGTGATGATGAGATTGGGTGCGGACCAGAGCGGATCGCCTTCGGGCAGCGGCTCCGGATCGGTCACGTCGATGCCCGCCGCGCCGAGATGCCCGCTTTCTAGCGCCTCACGCAAAGCGACGGGATCGACGGTCGCGCCGCGCGAGACATTGACGAGGACAGCACCCTTTTTGATCGCGGCCAGCGCTTCCCGGTCGATGATGTGGCGGGTCTGGGGCGTGAGGGCGATGCTGACCACGGCGAGGTCCGCCTGCGCCAGCGCTTCCTTAAGGCCCGAGAGCGGGACATGCGCGTCGACATTGGGGTCGTCGACCGGCGAGCGGGACACGGCGATGATATGGGTGCCGAAGGGTTTGGCGAAGCGGGCGAGGTTGCGGCCGATATGGCCATGGCCGACGATCACCAAGGTGCGCCCCTCCAGCGACTGTATGCCGGAGGCGATGGCGCGGTCCCATGTCCCGGCGCGCGTCTGGTCGATGGCCTGCGGCAGGCGGCGCAGCAGGGCGAGGCCAAGGGTCAGGGCATGTTCCGCGACGATGGGAGCGACAGCGCCACCTTGATTGGCGAGGATCACAGGCTCCGGCAGGGGAAGGGCGGCAAAGCTTTCATAGCCCGCGGAGACGAGCTGGACCCAGCGCACCTTGCTCGTCGGCGCGGCGAGGCCATCGCGCAGCGCCTGCGCAACTTCCGCGCCCGGATCGTGCAGCAATATGCCGTCCGCCTCGTGCAGATGGCCGAGCAGGTCGGCGGGCTGGTCGAGTTCCACGACCTCGACACCGGAGGGGAGGGCAGGAAGGCCCGAGGCGACGAGCTTGGGCAGGTGGCCCGCAAAGAATAATTTCATGCGCAATCTCCGGTGACGGGAAAATCAGAGGCGGCCATAGACACGCTGCGCAGCGCGCAGCCCGGCATTGGTCGGGTCATAGGGTGGGATTTTGAGGCGGGGCGCCGCGAACAGGCCGCGCACATTGGCGGGCATGCGCTCGGCAATGCCCTGTACGGCGGGGCTGGAGCCGCGCGCGGCCATCAGCATCTGTATCTCCGGCGAGAGCAGGAAGTTCATGAACAGCCGCGCCGCATGGGGATGAGGTGCGTTGCGCAGCATGCCCGCGTCGAAACGGGCGCTGATGACGCCTTCGCGCGGGATGATGAGCCTGAGCGGCAGGCGGCCGCCGCGCTTCTGGTCATCGAGCCAGAATTTGAAGCCGTCAACCATCATGGCGAACTCGCCCAGCAGCAGGCGGCGGCGGGCGCCCGTATCCATGGTGATGACCGGCTTTTGCGCGTGCATCCGCCACTCATACTGATCCCCGAAATTGAGGAGCATGGAGGAGAATCGGCCCGAGCCCGCACTGGGTACGCGCGGATCGTCGAGGATGATCTTGCCCCGCCATTCCGGGCGCAGCATGTCGAGCCAGCTGCGCGGCTCATGCCCCGGCTTCACCAGCCGTGTGTTGATGAGGATGGCCCATGCGGCGAAGAAGACGGGCACGGACAGTTTGCCGGGGACCACGCCGGGCAAAAGATGCCTGAGATTGGGCAGGTCGACAAAGGGCTGGAGATTATTCTCCTGTGCATGGCGGATCAGGCTGCCATGGCCGTTGACCGTGACATCGCCATTGAAGCGGCCCGCAATCTGTTCCGTCCGGATGCGCTGGGGAAATTCGTTGCCCCGCCCGCCGACATGCAGAACGCGTATGCCGTAGCGCTGTGTGAAGAGGTCGAAGATCGGACGATAGGCGTCGCCCGAACTGGTGGCGTAGACGACCACCGTTCCCTCCTGCTGCGCCCTGCGCACGACATCCTGCCAGGGGTCGGAGGCGGCCCATGAAGGCGCCTCTGCCCAGGTGAAGGCCGATGCGGCGCTCATGGCGCGCAGGAAGGTGCGGCGGGAGAGAATGTCGCTGTTCCAGTCCATGTCAGACCCCCTTCACGCCGCGGACGAGGAAGCGGTGCTGCACCACGCGCAACAGCACGACGAGGGCGAGGAGGATGAGCCCGATGACGCTCACCTGCTCCACCTGTCCGTCATTCCACAGGCGGAAGAGGAGGATCGACAGGGTTTCGGACCCGGCCGAATAGAGGAGCATCGCCGCGCTCAATTCCCGCAATATGCCGAAGAAGATGAGTATCCAGCCGACCATGAAGGACGGCCATGCCAGCGCGATGGTGATGCGCCACTGGGTCGCGAGCCAGCTGGCCCCGGCGACCCGTGACGCCTCCTCCAGATCGACGGCAAGCTGCGCGAAGGAGGCGGACATGAGGCGTACCGACAGGGGTGTGCTGAGCGTGACATTGGCGATGATGAGCGCCCAGATCGTGCCGTAGATCGGCACGGAGGAGGGCATGAGGGCGAAGGTCCAGAGGAAGCCCACGCCCAGCACGATACCGGGCATCATATAGGGCAGCCATGCCAGCGCCTCCACGATGCGGGCGCTGCGCGTGCGCAGGCGGACGATCGTGTAGGAGACCGCGCTGCCGATCGCCATGGTCACGCTGGCGCCGATGAGGCCGAGCAGCATGGTGTTGCCCAGGACCGCCCAGAATTCGCGGTCGTACAGAACCTCCCGCCAATGCTGGAGGGTCAGCATGTCGAGATAATAATAGCCGAAATATTCGAAGAAGGTGCCGATGAACATCTGCGTTACAGGAGCGATCACGGCCAGCATCACATAGACTGCGCACAGGGCGAAGGTCAGCCAGCGCCAGCGGCCGAGCGTAATGGGACGCGGGTTGAAACCCTTGCCGGAGACCGTCTGGAAACTGCGTCCGCGAAGGATGCGCCATTGCAGCGAGACGAGCACGAACATCAGCACGATCAGCGCAAAGCCGAGGGCCGTGGCATATTGATAATCCGGCGTCCCCTCCTGCGTGATCGACAGATAGACCTGTGTCGCCAGCATGCGGATGCCCGCCTGCGATCCGTAAATCAGCGCGGGCTCAAAGGATTCGAGGCCCCGGATGAAGCTGAGCAGGAAGCAGTTGGTGAGGGCGGGCAGGAGCAGGATGCCCGTGATACGGAAAAATGTCTGGAACTGGCCCGCGCCCGCCATGCGGCTCGCTTCCTCCAGTGAGGGATCGACGGCGCGGAAATTGTCGACGAGGAACATGAAGAGGAAGGCGGTGGAGATTTGCGAGATCAGCCAGACCACGCCCCACCAGCTATAGATATTGACGATGGGCGTCTCCGATCCGGTGAGCGCGGTCCAGGCGAGGTTGAACACACCCACCTGCGGATTGCCGAGCATGCCCCATGCGGTCGAACTGAGAATGGGCGGGATGAAGACGGGGAAGGTGATGAGGATTTCAAGGACGCGCCGCCCCGGCGTATCCGTCCGCGCGATAATCCATGCGAGGAGCGTCGCCCCGACAAAGGCGATGCCCGTGGTCGCGATCGCGATCTGCACCGTTGCCCAGAGCAGTTCCAGATTGGCGGGCGTAAAGACCTTGCGATAGCCGTCCAGCGTCAGCGCGCCCGGCAGGCCGGGCTGCGTCGTGTGGAGGCTGCCATAGAAGAGCATCCCGATGGGCAGCAGCGTCAGAAAGGCCAGGGCCGCGACCAGTGCGGCCATGGCGACCCCGCCGCCGGGCAGCCAGGGCCGCCCGGCGCGACGCGGCAGTAAAGACCGCGCCACGGGGGAGGATGTCATGGTCATCAGAAGCTGAACCGCAGGTCGGCATAGAGCAGGCGGCCGTCAAAACCGTCCGGGCTCTGGATCGAATAGCGGGAGGTGGAGTTGGCCGTATTGGCTTGCGGCGACCAGTCGGGATAGCTGTTGAACAGGTTGCGCGCGCCGACCGTCAGGACGAGGCCTGATCCGGTGTCGAAGGATATGCTGGTATTGGCCACCCATTGTGCGCTGATATAATAATTCTGGCTGGCCACATTGCTGAGGCTGACGCTGTACACGCGGCCATAGCGGGTGCCGGACAGGTTGAAGCTGATCGGGCCCTTCTCATAATTGGCGCCCAGGATCAGCTTGTCCTCCGGCTGTCCGCGCTCGATCAGGTCCACCACGAATTGCGAGTTGACGTTTAGCGTGGCGAGCGCGCCGGGCGCCCGGTTGACCTTTGTCACCCGGATGTCGTTGACGGTATAGGCGGCGGTCAGGCCCAGCTTGCCTGCCGAACCGAGGTTGATGCTGGTCCGGCCCGCGACATCGATGCCCTTGATCCGGACATCGCCCGCATTGGTGAAGACGCGCACGACGGAGGTGCCGCCATAGCCAGCGGCGTTCAGCAGGGAGAGGACCGTCGCACCGCTGATATTGTCGGTCGGCGCCAGCTTGTCGTCGAGATTGATCTTATAGGCGTCGATGGTGAGCGAGGTGTTGGGCAGCGGACGCAGCACCACGCCGGCGGCGATGTTGAAGGACTTCTCCGGCTTGAGGTCAGGGAAGCCCAGTGCGCGGGCGATCGGGCTGTTGACCGGTACGGTGCGGGTGTAGCGGATCGAGCCATCGGTCTGCGGCTGCGCGGTGGAGGTCGCGAAACCGATCTGGCCGAGGCCCGGTGCACGATAGCCGGTGCTGACCGACCCGCGCAGGGCGATCCATGGGGTGAATTCGTAGCGGGCTGCGAACTTGCCGTTCACTGTCTCGCCAAAGTCCGAATAATGCTCGATCCGGCCCGTCGCGCCGATGGACAGGGCGCGCGTCACATTGCCTTCGAGATTGATATAGGCGCCGAAGACATCGCGGGAATATTTGCCCGCCTCATCCGGGCGGACGCCCGGGCCGATGGGCGTGGCGAGCCCGGCATTGGGGCCGTCAATGATGCGATAGGAGCCGGTCACCCATGAGGCCGGTTGGCCCGCGCGCAGTTCATAGGCTTCGTGACGATAGTCGACGCCTGCGAGTAGCGCGAAGGACTTGCCCCACAGCCGCTCGCCAATATCGGTGCCATATTCGACCGAGATATTGGCGAGGTCGTTGATGCGGTCGGCAACGCGGAAGGAGGTGGGGCTGGTCGGACCCAGGGACGGGTTCACGACATTGTAGCGGCTCTCCTTCTCCAGCGACTTGCCATAGACGAAGCTGAGGTCGATCGTGTCGCCATTGCCGGGGTCGTATTTGAAGCCTGCAAGTGTCGCGATATCCTCGTTCCGTCCGACCTGCGTGGTGGTGGCGCCGTCGGGGAAGATCGCGCGGACATTGCTGTCGTCCAACGGGCGCAGCGAGCCGGTGCCGGAAACGCGATTGGCCGAATAGTTGAGATAGCCGTAGAAGGAGAGGGTATCAGTCACCGGCAGGCCGAAATTGGCGAGGAGGGCCAGCTTGCGCAGTTGCGGCGATCCCTCGCGCGAGCGGTCGCGGTTCGCTGTCGCTTCACGCGTGTCGCCCGCGAAATATTGCTGGCGAAGGTCGGACTGGCCCCGGCTGGTCTCGCCCGAATAGTTCGCATCGGCGCTGAGGGTCAGATAGCCTTCCTTGCCGAGGCCCAGACCGATCCAGCCGCCCGCCTGATAACGGCTTTCATTGCCGTCCGTGAACAGGCCGTAATTGGTGTAGACGGACCCTCCCGAGTGGTTCTTGCGCAGCAGCAGGTTGACGACGCCGGCCACCGCGTCCGACCCATATTGGGCAGAGGCGCCGTCGGTCAGAACCTCGACACGCTCCAGCGCGCTGCTCGGTATGACGCTGAGGTCGACCGCCTGCGATCCGTGGAAGATGCCGCTGGAGGTCTTGGCCAGCGCGTTGACGGCGCGGCGTTTGCCGTTGACCAGCACCAGCGTATCATCCGGCGCCAGTCCGCGCAGGGACGCACCCTTGACGCTGGTGCGGGCGTTGGTCTGGCTCTGCGGAAAGTTGAAGGAGGGAACGAGTTCCTGAAGGCTCTGGTTCAACTCGGTGGCGCCCTGGCGTGTCAGGCGCTCCGCAGTCAGAACCTGGATGGGGGCGGTGCTGGACAGTTCGGTCGTATTCTTGCGAGCTGTGCCGGTGACGACGATTGTTTCATGAGAGGCATCGTCCGCCTCATCAACTGGTGCGATGCTCGGTATGCGATCCTGAGTGGCCGACGCAATTGCCGGGTGCAATATGCTTGCGCCTAGAGTTGCGGTGACGAAGGTGGCCGAGCGAGAAAAAGGTCTCATTATTTCCCTCGAGTGATGATCGAGGGCAGGCAGATAGACTGCGAGGTCGAAGCTTGGAATCAAGGTTTTCAGCGAAAATCTCGAAGTGGCTTATAGTATTTATTTTTGTGGGCCAGATATAAGATTTCTACATAAGCGTGTGATTTGCTGACCCGCCAAATGGTTGGGACGGGGTCAGGGTAATTCCATATCTTGGCAGACAACAAGCATTTTGGGTGGTTCAATGGCCCGAAACTCTGCCGCTTTTTACAAAGCCGACGATTCCGGCCCGACGAAGTTGATCGACCGACCGCATGCGAACGGAGTTTTCGGGTTTGCAATCGGGTTCGCGGGAGTGCGAATGCTCTAGCACCATGGCTGCTTCAGCCGCTTATTTGACTCGAGTAGGTGAGCGGTCGTTTGATGAATTGATGATAGATCGAACTAGAGGCTGTTATGGACTTGTGAGTCTGAATGGATTCAAAGGCTTGTATGGAGAATATCCGCAAGCCTTATCGGTCTGATATGTCTGATGAAGAATGGTCATTGATCGCGCCTTATCTAACGCTCCAGCGGGAGGGCGTGGGGCGGCGCGAGGGCAGCCTGCGCGAAGTTTTCTACGGCCTGCGTTACATTGTGAAGACGGGCGCGCCTTGGCACTGGAGGCCGAACGATCTGCCGCCTTGGGCAGCGGTGTATCAGCAGACGCAGTGTTGGCTGGCGGCAGGGTGCTTTGAGGCCCTGTTCGATGATCTGCGTGCCGTTCTGCGCCTGGCCGCCGGGCGCACAGCCGCACCAAGTGCCGCCATCATCGACAGTCGGACGCTGCGATCCAAGCCCGAAAGTGGCGAGCGTGCAGGCTGTACGGCGGTCGATACGCTGGGGCATCTGCTCGCGCTGCATCTGACGCCAACCAGTGCTGAGGGCCGTGGCGAAGTTGGACGGCTTGCACGCGCCATACAGGCCATCACCGGCGACACTGTCGATATCGCCTATGTCGATTAGGGCTATACCGGTGCGCGCCGCCAATGCAGCCGCCCCTACGGCATCACGCTGGAGGTCATCAAGTTATTGTCAACAAGTGTCCTATATTTCCCAAATTGGTCACATGAATGGGTATGTGGGGAGGGGCCATCCTTGGTCTCGACGCGCTCGATCGGCGGCATCAGTCCGTCGCCTTGCCAACCTCCAGCGCTTCATCCGGCTTTTCATGGGCAAGTTGGGGCCATCGAAATAGCTGGCGTCTTATCATTCAGCACCTTTCCGGCTCGTTGGGATTGGCGTCCCTTCATGATCGTGCGTCGCGCGTATAGATCGGACCGGTCGGCCGCCAGGCCCCAGCCTCCGCACGCTCGATCGGGCAGGCGCATCGTTCACAAAGCGCGGTATAGCCACCCTGTTTGCGACGGTTGAGTGTTGTCAATGAAGGCTTGTGTCGGGTGAAAATGCAAAGCCATGACATGGTGGAAGTGTATGCGATCGACGTGAACTTGTCAGCCGCAAACAACCGGGCGGATAACAAGACTGCCCGCACCTCAGCGGCGCCCTGACTTGCTTATAGCTGTCCTCGGTGCGATGTTGAGAACGACTCGCAACAACCCTATGGCTCCACGCGACTATCCCGGAGACCCGACAATGCCCGACGTTTCGACGATGGCGCCGCCGCAGCAGATGAACGGCTTTAGCCTGAAGCCGCTGATGTTCGAGACCTTTATCTGCTCGATGGCAATGATGGCCTTTGTTGCGCTTGCCGGCCCCATTGCACGCGTGATCGGCCTTGCACCCTGGCAAATCGGGGCGGCGATGACCATCGCTGGCATCGCCTGGATGATCATGGCGCGGATTTGGGGAGCGGCCAGCGACCGACGGGGGCGGCGCCCGATCATCCTTTTCGGCCTTGCCGGCTTCGCGATCAGCTATTTCCTGCTCTCATTGTTCATCGACCTCGCGCTGCGCAGCGCGATGCACCCAGCGCTGGCCTTCGCGGGCCTCGTCATCGGCCGGGGCGTTGCCGGCATTTTCTACGCGGCCGTTCCGGCCACCAGTACGGCGCTGGTCGCCGATCATGTGCCACCCGGGGACCGTGGTAAAGCGATGGCGGCGATCGGCGCATCCAGCGCGGCCGGCATGGTGATCGGTCCAGGCTTCGCCGGCTTGGTCGCACCTATGAATCTCAGCTTGCCTCTTTATGTAACGGCATTGCTCCCAGCTGTGGCCTTTATCGTTCTGTGGCGCACCCTTCCTACAGTCGAACACCACGCTCCGCCCCAAAGCACGCTGCTGCGCCTGAGCGACGCGCGGCTGCACCGTCCCATGACGGTCGCGTTTGTGGCGATGTTCAGCGTTGCGATCGCGCAAATCGCCGTGGGCTTCTATGCTCTCGACCGGCTGCGGCTCGATCCCCCTCGCGCTGCAAATGCAGCGGGCATCGCACTCGCGGCCGTTGGGGTGGCCCTGGTGGCGGCGCAACTGGTGTTGCGCCAGCTTGGCTGGCCACCTGAGCGCCTTGTTCGCCTGGGAGCCATCATCGGGGCAATCGGCTTTGCGGCCGTCACTCTTGCAACCACGCCGCCGGCTCTGTGGGCCTGCTACGCGATGGCTGCATTCGGCATGGGCTGGGTCTATCCTTCGGTCTCCGCGCTCGCGGCCAATTCGGTGGCGTCGCATGAGCAGGGCGCGGCGGCGGGAACGATTGCAGCGGCGCAGGGCCTGGGCGTCATTCTCGGGCCGATCGTCGGCACCTTCGTCTACGCCATTGACAATAGCGCGCCGTTCGCCCTGATCGCCGCGATGCTGCTGATAACGGCACTCTGGCCGCAACGCGGCTGTGGTGACGCCAGCTGCGGTTGCGGCTAAGCGGGTCTTTCGCGAATCCAACAACAAGGAAGTGCAAACGATATGAACAACAGCGATCTTGCCGAAAAGCTGGCCGCCGAGCACGGCGTGACCAAGACTGATGCGAAGAAGCTCGTCGACGCCCTGTTCGTCGCTATCGGCGATGCTGCCGCCAAGGGCGAGGAAATTTCGCTGAACGGCTTCGGCAAATTCAAGGTGAAGGACAGTCCGGCACGCGAGGGCCGCAATCCCGCGACCGGCGAGACTATGCAGATCAAGGCGTCGAAGAAGCTCGCATTCACGCCGGCCAAGGCAGTCAAGGACAAGTTGAACGGCTGAGCTCGTGGGAGGTGAAGGCGCATCGCCCGGACGTCCGGGCGATGCGCTGGATCCCGTCATGATCCAAAGAGATCGCCTTTTTTCCCACGCACCGCCGGCAGCGTGCAAAGCGCGACGTCGGTCTGGCGCAAAACTCTCAAGCTCTATCGGCTAAGCTCAACCATTGCGCATCTGGCCGTCTATTGGATTTGACGTTTATCGAGCATGAGACTTCTCCAGCGCAAAGCCCCAGGACAAGCTATTCCCTCTAGTCTGAAGGACTCTGCGGCGCGGGCGTAGGATTTTCACGTTGCAGGGCTTCCTCATGAAGCTCACGAGCCATCTGACGCCCCAGGAGCCTGGCAAGACGCAGGATCGCAGCCTCAGCGGCAGGCGAGAGACCAGGGCCCATTTCTGGAGCGCGCCGCTTCTTCTTCATTGCGGCTTTCGTCCCGAATCTGAATTTACCCACATTCCAGACCCCGAGCGCAGATCCGGGCGGAGCAAGGAAGGAAAGGGCGAAGGGGGGAGGATTGGGCCGGGCTTCACGCGCACAATCGGGCGACTGTCACGAGGGGCAGCCGGTTCCATGTCCACCGAACCTGTGCTATTTTCCGCTTTGGAAAGGCTCTGCATATGCAGGATGTTGATCAACTCGACCCGACACCAGAAGAGACCACCTCGCCAGTGCCGTCGCCGCGCGCGGCCGACTGGTTCTGGCGCCCATGGTATGCAAAGGTGATCTGGGCCCTGACCCTGATCTATTGGATCGCTCTTGAGCTGATGATCACCATTCCCGTCGACAAGCTCAACATCTACCTGGTCAACACCATGGTGTTGCTGATCTTCGTCTTCAATCCGATCACGGTAGTAGCGGTGCTGGGATATGGCTACCTCAAAGCCAAGGTCGCATGCGGCGAATGGGTGACAACGCCGGGACCGCCTTCGCAAAGACCAATGATCGACCCTTACACAGATCCTTTTGATATACGATCTGGCAGCATCTACCGCAGACATATGGGCCTGATGAAAGATAGACATTAGGGATCCCGGCGCTCCTTGAAGCTGGGATCTCCGTCCGCTGGGCCATGATCCCGATCCAACAGCAATCGACCCGAACTCAGGATCGACGATTGTTCCATCGAAGTAAGAGGCGCGGTGACTTGCAAAGTCCCGCGACCAGAATCCGCTTGCTCTAAGTAACGATTGCGAAGCCCTTGATTGCCGAGAACCCCTTCGCTCAACTGCTTTGCAAACATTTCCTCAGGGCGACCCGAACGGGCCGCAGCTTTCTCCGCCGCTGCTATGACCTCACGGACATCGTAGTTGACGATGTCCATCGATGATTGTGCCGAAACAGTAGCAGCTCCCCGATCCGAGATATCCATCCCCACCTTGCCACTCAGTGACCCCACGGCGCCGCTTGACGTTCCCGCTTTTCTATCGTCACGTTTGCCTTCAGTGCTGGCACCCCTGCTCGTGGTTGCAGAGAGATCACCTGACACGCTCTGCGTGTTCGAAGTCTGATGGTCTGCCGAACGTGATAGCGACCGTTGCCATCCCGTCTGCGCGATGATGGCCGTCACATCGCGCTCCAGCGTATCGGCCACCTGCGGCTTCAGCCGCCAGTTGCCGCGTCGATCCATCTCGAACCCGCCGCGCAACCAGTTGGCCATGGCGGCCTGTCCTTCAGCACCGCTGCCGAGAAAATGCTCGATCGTGTCGGGGCCCGCCTGCTTGCCGGCTTCGAACCGCGTGCTCGTGTCGTTGCGGGCGGACTGGCTGAACCCGGTGCTGCTGGACACGAGCAGATCATTATGGGCGAAACTGAACCGGGCATGCCCGCCGTTGGCGATAGCGCCAAGCTGGCTCTCGTTGATAAGACCGCCACGCCACATCTGTGCCGCGAGCTCCGGCGTCAGGTTGAGGCTGAGGTCGCCATTCTGGTCCATCGCTATCTGACGCTTCGACATCTCCACGCCATGCGCGCGCAGCAAGGCTTGGGTTCGCGTCAAACGCTCCCTGTCGACGATCCGCGTCAGGCGTTCGTTGCGCGCGCGATCGGCGATGCCTTCCGCGCCGCCCTCGGCCATATCGACCTGGTTGCCGGCGGTGCCGGCGAGCGCGCGGATGAAGGAATCGAGGCGGGCAGCTTCCCTTACCGACGCACCGGCGGCCGAGGCGCCTTCGGCAAAGCCCGCGTTATCCGCCTGCCGCCGCTGCTCGCCAATCTGCGCATTCCCGCGCACCCCGTCGAGACCAATCTCGCGCTGCGCATCGAGCTTGCTCGCCGAATTGCGCGCGACCAACGTCGCGGCCGACAGCTGGATCCTCGCGCCCTCGGCGGCGATGAAGGCGCTTGCCATCTTCGGGTCGTTCCGTACGGCCGCGGCAGGCCTTGCCTGCGCGTTCGTATTCACGGTGTTCCGCTTCTCCGGCAACATGTTCACCGCTTTCACGTCCGGTATGCTCGGTGTGCAGGGCCAGGGCAGCATGGCGGCCGCGACGGTGGGCACCAGCGAGGGCTATGCATCCGCGCTGGAGGCGCAGGCCTCGGCCGGCGGCACCATGTCGCGGCGCGGTGCATCTTCGGGGTGTGGCGATTTCGGCGAGCGCAGCAGCTTTGGACTGGACCGAAGCTTTGCGTCGGCCGGCTCCGTGCTCGGCGAACATGGTGGCGGGGCAGCGGGAACGGCCGCCTTTGGCCTCGGCCGGGCGGACGCAGCGCGGGAACTGGGCGGGCTCTCCCCTGCCCTCGTCGGGCGGGACCTGAGCGATTCGGCCACGGCGCGTGCCGTACGCGCCAACGCCGCGACTTCGGCGATCCACAATTTCGCCCAGGGTGATGCCTTGCGCAAGCTCGGCACAACCTACTTCGGGCAAGGCCAGAGTGGTGAGCGCGCTTTTGCAGCCTTCGCGCAGAATATGGTGCAGTGGAAGGCTTTCGGCGACCAGCGCGCCTATGACATGATGCAGTCGGGCGCGCAGCGGCATTTCGAGCGCAGCGGCTATGATGCCAGGGATGCCGCGCTCAAGGCCTCGACCGTCATCGCCCAGGCGGGCGCGGATCCGACCTTCGCCAAGATCACCGCCAATGCCTTTGACCAGGAACAGATGCTGCACAACGATCTGACCGCGGCACAGACGCAGGTCGGCGCTATGGAAGGCCGTCGCGACTATGCGGGGGACAGGGTTGCCGCGGTCGAACGTGGCAATGTCGCTACCGAGCAGGCGCATCGGACCGGAGGGAATCAGGGGCAGCGGCAGGCGGCCGCGATGCTCGGACTTTCCGTCACTGAAACCAGCCGGCGCATCGGGTTCATCAATGCGTTGTCCGGCGAGGCGCGATCGACGGCGATCACCCAACTCTCACGCTCGACCGGGCGCAATGAGGCTCAGGTATTGCGCGCGCTTGAGAGCTACAATGCCGCCGTTCAGGTCGGCACGGCCGACGGTGCGACCGCAGAGGCGGCGCGCGAGGGCACCAGCGTCTATGGGCGCACGCGAGAGGCTGCGGGATATGACTTTGCCGAACGGTCGGGCACATCCATCGCCCGGCCAAGGGTGAGCTGGTAGATGCCGGCATCGATGACGCCCCAGAGCGCCACGAACACGAAGAACCCGCCGCCGCCGGCATCCGGTTCATCCGCTAGGCCGCGTCGGGCCAGGCTGGATGCCCTCCGAAAAGAGATTGTCGCTTGCCGCGACGGCGTGCTTGAAATCAGCGGGGCGCATCGCTCGCCGCCTTTGCCGACGCGGGCCTCGCGTGGCGGTCAAGGAACGCCTCGAGCTCGGTCTGCTGGAACCCTGAGATGAGCTTGGGCGCAAGACCGCTGAAGGAGATCACAGCGGCTGACGTCCTTGCCATGCTCCGGATCGTGGAGGCGAGGGGGGCGCTTGATGTCAGTCGCCGCCTCAAGCAGCACGTCAGCCAGATTTTCCTGTTCGGGATCCCGCAGGGGTGGGCGACGCATGATCCCGCTGCCGGACTCTCCAGCCTGCTGAGACCCAAACCCCGTGTCCGCCATATGGCGCGGGTGGGAGCGAAGGAACTGCCGACGCTTGTCGCCGCGATCGACAGCTATGATGGGGATGAGAATCCTCGGCGCCGGGCTGTGACGCGGGCGGCGCTGCTCTTCACCCTGCTCACATGGGCGCGGACCAATGAGACCCGCCTTGCCACCTGGGATGAGTTTGAAGGGCTGGATGGGCCTGATCCGCTATGGCGTATCCCGCCTGAGCGCATGAAGATGGAGAGGGAGCATCTTGTGCCCCTGTCACCTCAGGTGGTGGCGCTTCTCAAGGCGGTGCGGGTGTACAGCAAGAGCGTGCATGTTTTCCCCGGTGACAAGGTCGAGCAGCCCATTTCCCAGAACACCATGATCTATGGCTGTTATCGCATGGGCTATCGCGGGCGGCAGACGGTCCACGGTTTTCGGGGGATTGCATCGACATGGGCGAACGAAGCCGAATGCTATCGGCCTGACTGGATTGAGATGGCGCTCGCCCATGCCGACAAGGACGAGGTGCGCGGCGCCTATAACAGTGCGCTCTACCTCACACCCCGGCGGCGGATGCTCCAGCAATGGGCCGACCATGTCGATAGGCTGCTGATGATGGGGAAGGGGACGGCTGATGCTAATCCCACACGATTGGCTGACGCTGCGTGACGCCTCCGATCTGACATCCAAAATGGATGTTCTTGTGCGACGCAGCGGCGGCTAACGGCGTTTTTGTGCAAGTGCGTTGGCGGTCGCCCCGCTATAGTCAAATTGCGACCCGAAGGACTCTGTCTTCCGAAAGGGAAAGAGTTCTTATTACTGGCCCGCCTGGTACCCCCGGGCGGGCCTTTTTGGTCCGGCTATCGATAGGGGAGCAATCTTGCCCGGCATCCCCACCCTATGCACCCAACCAGTATTTTACATTCCGAGATCAAGGCTCAGACGGGACTTACGTCTACCTAGTGGACCCAAGCTGGACGAAACCAGGCGACCTAAATAATGCAATGATTGTACGGTTGCCAATCAGAGGCGGCAGTGCCCAATGATTTTATTGAAATCCTGTAACGTGAATTGACTTCACAATTGTTACTTCGGGTTCGCGCTCCGCCAACTAGGTGCGCGCCGCCGCGCCCTGGAACTTCGGGCACTGCCAGTTTCGGCAGCTATTATATCGGTCCCGATTCAGCTAGCGTCGTTGGTAGCGCTGGCTATGTATCTAGCTTGGGTATGAGTTAGGACGAAGCACTTGTGTCACAATCCGAAACAGGGCAGGCAACGGAAAACGAAGTTCACGCCGCTTAACAGGCGGTTTGAATTCCTGGGCGACGCGCTCGCGCCCGGAGATCGCAAGGCGCTTCGATCGGCTCAATTTGAGGTCGTCGATACCACGACGGGTATCGAGCGTATCCTGAAGCTCTGGCGGAAAACCGGAACCACAGTCGACAGTGATCTTAGGCAGCTGTGGCTTCACGAGATGCGGCAGGTGCAGCGCGTGATGAGCTATGCAGGCGCGCGCGATGTGATCGTCGATATTCTCGAGTTTGTCGAAGACGATGAAGAGTTCGGCGTCCTTCTCGAAACAGCGGGCCAGCCTCGCTCAGCGAAAATCCGCCACGTTTCGCGCCAGCATTGGCTGCGCAACCTAGGCGCGGCACGATCCAGAACTTTGTTCTGGAGGAATATACGGCGCGTCGTCGACGCGCTGGGAATCGTACATGCTCAGGGGCTGGTTCATGGGCAGATTTCCGCCGAATGCATAATGACAGAGGGTGCGGAGGATCCAGACTTCCAGCTGACAGGTTTTGAGTGGAGCCTATGGCTCAGCGCCGATCAGTCGGAGCGAGGTCAGGCGAAGCTCGGATCGCATGGTGAACAGGTCGAGGCCTATGTCCGCAGGCTCGAAGCCATGCGCCGCCTGACGGGCAAGCCCGAACGGCAGGCCGATGGAAGCTGGGCCATCGGCAGCGATCATCTCTCCAATGCTGAAAGCTATGAGCGGGAGAAGAACCGGCGCACTCCCATCCGAGTCGAGATAGTTGATCTGCCCCCGTCTGAGTGGCCCATGGACTATGATAGTCCGGACCACGAAAGGGACGACGAATGCCGAGCAAGAAGCACAAGCCGGAAGAGATCATCGGCAAGCTGCGTGAAGTTGAGACTGTGCTCGCCCAGGGCGCGACAACGGCGGAGGCGTGCCGTCGGATCGCTGTTACGGAGCAGACCTACTATCGGTGGCGCAAGGAATATGGTGGCCTGAGGACGGACCAGGCGCGGCGGATAAAGGATCTTGAGAAGGAGAATGAGCGGCTTCGCCGGGCGATCTCGGACCTGACGCTGGACAAGCTGATTTTGCAGGAGGCCGCCAAGGGAAACTTCTGAGCCCTGCGCGGCGGCGACGCTGTATCGATCATGTGCGACGAGAGTTGCCAGTTCGGGTGTCCGAGCGACGGATATGCCGGGTTCTGGGTCAGCATCGATCGACACAGCGCAAGGTGCCGCGCGGGGCGGACCACGAACGGGCACT
The DNA here is from genome assembly GCA_047602685.1 of Sphingobium sp. Lineage (GTDB taxonomy): Bacteria > Pseudomonadota > Alphaproteobacteria > Sphingomonadales > Sphingomonadaceae > Sphingobium. The sequence continues at coordinate 512 of JASGGS010000025.1, read as the reverse complement.
CACGGAGGACATCATCGCGCTGGCAAGGCAATATGGTCGTTATGGCTATCGCCGGGTGACGGCCTTGCTGCGCCATGCGGGTTGGACAGTGAACCACAAGCGTGTCGAGCGTATCTGGCGAAGAGAGGGCCTCAAGGTCCCGCAGCGCCAGCCGAAACGGGGACGTCTATGGCTCAATGATGGATCGTGTATCCGGCTGCGCCCGGAATATCCGGGGCACGTATGGGCCTATGAATTCGTCGAGAGCCGGACGCATGATGGCCGCAATTTCCGCATCCTGACTATCATAGACGAGGCCAGCCGGGAGTGCCTGGCGCTCGTTGTGGCGCGCCGGTTGCGGCACGAGGACGTGCTGGCCACCTTGGCGGAGTTGTTCATCGCGCGCGGGCCGCCTGCGCACATAAGGTCGGATAATGGCGCCGAATTTATCGCCAACGCCGTCCAGCAATGGCTGGGTCAGATCGGCGTGAAGACGCTCTACATCGCGCCGGGATCACCATGGGAGAATGGCT
>JASGGS010000240.1:0-6071 GCA_047602685.1 Sphingobium sp. | reverse complement strand
CCCCCCCCCCCCCCCCCCCAGCCGCTACGCGCAATGACCCGGGTACTGGGCGCATCATTCGAGGATGTGCTGGGACTGATCGCCGAAACCGGCAATGACCTGGCTGGCGCTTTGTCGATCCAGCCCGCAGTGCCGACCGGCACGCCGGGCTATCGCGAGGTTCCTGACGAAGAGGCGCTCGAACGCATTATCTCCGAACTCCCGGCGAGACCGTTCCTCGTCGATGAGGAAGGCGTCGCGATGAGCCTTGCCGACGCGCAGGACAAACTGCCTGTTACCTTGCGAGGGGATCGGATCGCTATCCCCGTCCGTGGCGCTGCGTCGACCCATATTTTGAAGCCGGATAATCCTCGCCTTTTCGGCAGCGTGCAGAATGAGGCACTGTGCATGGTGCTTGCGCGCCGGACTGGCCTCGCCACGGCGCCACGGGGCTTGCAGGCAAACGCTCCTATCTCCTCGTGACACGCTATGACCGGACCTTGGACAGCGAAGACGCCAGGCGCCTCCATCAGGAGGACTTCTGCCAGGCTCTGGGCCGCCCTCCCGTAGCGAAATATGAGTTCAACCGAACCGGAACGCGAGGCCCTTCCCTCGCCGAGATGTTTGCGCTGGCGCGCACGCATATGACAGCGCGGGAGATTACCCAACTTCTCGATGCGGTGATCTTCAACATCGCTATCGGCAACGTAGATTCTCATGCGAAAAACTATTCGCTGCTCCTCGGATCCGGCAGGCCCACCCTCGCACCGCTCTATGATTTGATGTCAGGCCTTGCCTGGGATGGCGTCACCCAGAACCATGCTCAAGCGATAGGAGGCCAGCGCCGTGGACGCCATATCTATGGACGTCATTGGCGCGTCATGGCGGCAGCATGCAGCGCGGAAACGGCAATGGTTCGCCGGGTGGAACAGTTGACCCAGCGCCTTCTGAAAGAACTTCCCGCCGTCACTGCGGAAGTCTCTGCCATGCCCGCAGGCGCAGGGCCTATGCTGGGATATTCGCGCAAGAGATTGAACAGCACATCTCCGAGGTCAAGGCCCATGCTGCACAAGCCGGAAATGCCGATGCGCCTGAGGGCGAGGATGTCGAAGTAGAGGCGTCTGTAGCAGACGAACCATCCGGGGACGCGACGACCTATCACGGTTAACGACACCAGCGCTTTCCTACATCGCATCCCCCCAGTCAGCGCGCCTGATGTCCAGAATAAAGTGCGCCACCTGCAGCTTGGTGCGGACACCATCGATGATCGCCCAGTCCTCACTCCAGTCGAACTGGAATGCCTCACCCGGCGCAAACGACAGTGGCACGAAAGTGCCCTTGCCACTCATCTGCTGATCGCGGCGATAGTCGTCCCGCCAGCCCCGGGCAAAGGCGGCAACACGACCATAAGACCTATCAAAGCCCAGGCTCACCAGATCGGCATAGAGCTGCTTGATCGTGCGCTTCTGCTTGCGCGGGCGGCCCATCTCTCGCCTCAACCAGGCTGTCAGCCGCTCGACGAACGGGTCGAACTTGCTCGGCCGCTCCGGCACTTTGAACCACGGCTCGACCGCATAGGAGCGGAGATACTTACGAACGGTGTTGCGGGATAGCCCAGGGATGGTCCGGTTACGTCAGCCGGTGCTCGATGTCGTGTCGCCAGCAGGCACGGTCGAAGGGGTGTCCGCGCAGGCGTGCGGCAGGGCCGTCGCGGTTCTTCGGCAGAGTTGGTGGACGGCCGTCGTAGGATCGATGAAGGATCGATGGACATGCGGATTGTTTGTTGTCGCGCCGGCAAGGAGCGTCTCGGTCGATCACCAAAATGGGTGATAAATATCCGCGCCAGTTGCTTGCCATCGGCGCCTTAGATCACTGGATGCTGGCAGTGCGTTGCAACCAGCGGCGGAAGCGGACAATGGCGGGCGCACTCCATTGGTCCTCGCGCGCCATGAAGGTATAGCCGCCGAACTGCACGGGGACGAACTGGGGGCCCTGCGGCTGCACCACCTGCAGATGGCCGGCATGGAGATTGTCGCCCAGCAACATATGGTTGGCGAGCGCGATGCCATGGCCCTGCAATGCCGCGTTGATCGTGAGATGCGCGTGCCACAGGCGCGATCCAGGCAGCGGCTGCGGACTGGGTTCGATCTCCTGCAGGCGGAACCAGTTCACCCATTCGAGGTCGTTATCCTCATGCAGCAGCGGGCATTTGAGGAGGTCCTCGGCGCTGGTGATGGGGGGCAGGCGGGCGAGGCAGTCGGCCGTGGCAACCGGGAAGACGGCCGGACGGGCCAGTTCCAACCGCTGCACCGAGCGAGGCAATGCCTCCTCCTCCCAGCGGCGGAGGTAGCGAATGTCACAGTCCACTTCGCGCGAGCGGAAGTCGGGGCCGGAATCGGCAGGGCGGAAATCCACGATGATATCCGGGTTGGACGCGATGAAATCGCCCAGATGCCGCGACAGCCAGAGCGAGGCAAAGCCGGGAATGCACCAGACGCGCAGCTTCAACTCGCCATTGCCCTTGATGAGCTTGCCCGTGGCGTTGGCGATGCGGGTCAGCGCCTCGTGGATTTCTTCATAATAGGCCTCCCCCTCGGCCGTCAGCGTGTGGCGCACGCCTTGCCGGACCAGCAGCCCCACACCCACCCAGGATTCGAGGGAACGGATGTGGCGGCTGATGACCGCGTGATCGATCGACAGCTCCTTGGCGGCACGGCGAATGCCGCCAAGGCGCCCGACCGCCTCGAAAGCGCGCAACACGGCGAGGGAGGGCAGCAGCCTCGCGTCGCTCATATGCGTTCGATATCGCCGTGCCGACCACCGCTCTTGATCATGCTGTATTTCGACATGGTTGCCATAGGGAGGAGAAAAAGCCGCTGCAGCCATGCGGCGGTTGACGTATTGGCATCGGAAGACAGGACGGATAGCCCGCGAGTCGACTGCTGTCAGGCCTCGGCCAGACTTTCCGCAACGGCGGCATTGACGACCTTGCCCTGATGGATGTTGAGCCCTGCGGCGAGGCCCCGGTCGTCGAGGCAGGCCACATAGCCGTGCTCAGCCAGCGCCAGACCATAGGGTAGCGTTGCGTTATTGAGCGCTTGGCTGGAGGTAAGCGGTACCGCGCCCGGCATATTGGCCACACAATAGTGGACGATGCCATCCACCTCGAAGGTCGGTTCGGCATGGGTGGTGGCGTGAGAGGTGGCAAAGCAGCCGCCCTGGTCGATCGCGACGTCCACCACGACGCGGCGCGGCTTCATGAGGCCCAGCATCTCGTGCGTCACGATCTTGGGCGCCGACGCACCGGGAATCAGCACGGCACCGATCACGGCGTCCGCCATGGCCAGTTCCTCCTCCAGCGCCTCGATGGTCGAGAAACGGGTGCGGACACGACCGCCGAACAGTTCGTCAAGCTGACGGAGGCGCGGGATGGAGCGATCGAGGATCGACACCTCCGCGCCGAGGCCTACCGCCATGCGCGCGGCATGGGTACCGACAGTGCCGCCGCCGATGACGAGGACGCGCGCCGGCGAGACACCCGGCACGCCACCCAGCAGCAGACCCGGCCCGCCGCCCACCCGTCGGAGCGCGGAAGCCGCCGCCTCAATGGACAGGCGCCCGGCCACCTCGCTCATGGGAGCCAGCAGCGGCAGGCCGCCCGCCGCATCCGTCACCGTCTCATAGGCAACGGCAGTGCAACCGGAGGCGAGCAGGCCGTTCACCTGTTCCGGATCGGGGGCGAGGTGGAGATAGGTGAACAGAATCTGCCCCTCGCGCAGGCGTACCCATTCGGAGGGCTGCGGCTCCTTGACCTTCACGATCATCTCGGCGCGGGCAAAAACTTCCTCCGCACTGTCGGCGATCTCAGCGCCGGCCGCGCCATAGGCCGAGTCGTCTGCGCCGATGCCCATGCCAGCGCCGCTTTCCACCAGCACTCGATGACCATGTGCCACATATTCGCGCACTGCACCGGGCGTCAGGCCGACGCGATATTCATGGGTCTTGATCTCACGAGGCACGCCAACGAGCATTGTTTTTCTTCCCGAAGTTAAAAGGATTTGCAAAAGGAGAGGTCGGGGCGGATCGCGACCGGAGCGGTCTCATGTCAGTCCGCGGCTGACGAGGCATTCCTGCACGGCGCGCTCCGCCTGATCCATGGCGACATTGGTGAAGGCGGCCGCGCCAGAGTCTGCATTGGCGATCGTAATTCGGCCAAACGGCTGGCGGCCGATCACATGCGGGCGCAGCGCGTCCGGCGCATCGAGATCGCCCAGCGTGTCATAGGTATAGGCATAGCCATGCGGCCAGCGGTTGACGGTGATCGCGAGAATGTCGCGCCTGGCATCGAAGCCGCCCGTCCCCAGCATCCGCTGGAGCTGCGAGCGGATTTCCCGCTCAATGGTCTCGAAGGAGGTGGCGAGCATGTCGGCGCGGCCGGCCTTGTTCTGCGCCTTGCGCGGAAGCCCGGGCTGGTTGGGGTTGCGGACCATGTGGATGACGACCGGCTGGCCGGGATCGGTTGCGCTGGCATAGCCGCCGATCTTCATCGGAATGTCCAGCGAGACATTGGGGTGATAGCCATTGGGTGCAGTGATCGAGCGGATGCCCAGCTTTTTCCAGGCATGCCAGTTACGCACCAGCACATTGGTATACTGCATCGGCACCTTGGACGGGTATTGGAGCGCGGTCTTCTGCGCCTCCGGCAGATCCGGCACGATGAAGGGGATGATGTTGTTGAAGCAGGCAAGCACCACATTGGCACCCGTGACGGACTGACGCTTGCCGTCCTTCACATAGACGACGCGCACCGCCTTCTCGGTGAGGAGAGTAGGCTTGCCGATATGCTCGACGCGCACGGCGATGCTGCCGAGGCGGATGCGCGTGGGCGCCGCGCCGGCATCCAGCGCGGCATAGTTGGCGGGGGCGAGGACGATGGATTCCTGGTCGAGCTTGCCGGGGAAGGCACCTAGCACTAACCGGTTGACGAGAAGGCGCGCGATGGAGGCGTTACCGTCCGGGAAATGGAAATGCTCGGCCTCCGCCTCGATCGGCCGCGGCAGGGTCATACCCGCGAAACCGGGAGAGCGGCCGCTGCGCGCGGCTGTATAGGCCGGGCAGGTATCGACGCGCATATTATTGCGGAAGCCCATGCCTGAGAACCAGGCCAAGCTTTCGGGGTGCAATTTCGCATATTTCAGAAGGAAATCCTGATAGCTCATGCGTTGAAGCGCCGCGACCTTCGCCTCCGGCGCCATGCCGGCCATATAGTCGACCTTCTCCGTATAGAGCCGGGTGAGGTCGGCGCGAACGGCGGGGGACAGCGGCGCGGCGCCGAAGAACTCCGCCCAGGGCCGCTTGCTCATGCCGGTGACGGTGCGGTCCTGCCCGAAATGCTCCTTGTCGAAGAAAGCGCCTTGCCCCAGCCCGGCATAGACATCCGCCGCCTTGTCATAACGGACATAGGTGGACGGCACGATGCCCAGTTCTGCCAGCAGCGCCTTGGAGGTGTGGCTGTAGGGAAAGGGCGTCTCGATGCTCATCGTGCCGCCGTAGGAGAGGATGGTGCGCCCCTCATGGCGGAACTCGTTGCGCTTGGCATGGCCGCCGAAATCGTCATGATTGTCGAGAACGAGAATACGGACATCGTCGCCAAGCGCCTTGCGGTAAAAATAGGCGGCGGACAGGCCCGATATGCCGCCACCGACCACAACCAGATCATAATGCTCGCCCGTGTCGACCGCCTCGACCGGGCCGGTGAAGCCACCGTCGCGAGCGACATGCGCCATCTCGAAGGAACCGGGATGCTGGCCGCGCAGGCCTGTGCGGAGCGGCGGATAGCTTTCGGCCTCCGGCACTGTCCCGGACGCTGCCGGGGCGGCCATCGCGCCAAGGGCGGGCGCCGCCGCCGCAAGTGCGCCAAGTGCCGCGCCCGAGGCCACGCCATGAATGAAATCCCGCCGCGCAATAGGCTCCTCCAAACCCAGCCTGCGTCCTTCCTCGTCAATCATATGCCGCCCTCCATGCCGTGTAGATCAAACCTGCATCGGGGACGGTCGCGCAAGGTGCCAACCGGTGGAGAGGCGGTGCCAAAT
>JASGGS010000239.1:0-6089 GCA_047602685.1 Sphingobium sp. | reverse complement strand
CGTGGAGAAGTGCTGCGAACCGGAGGCAGATTGGGCGTAGGAAGTCGGGCTGCTCAGGGAGATTCGGCGGTTTTGCCAAATCTCCGTTGACGCAGTGGCCAAAGCAGCGAGCGCCAGTGACCATCGCGATATCGCCGGCCACGGCGCACGGCATCGCGCACAGCGGCGCGAACCGGGCTTTCGGCGTGCCATTCCTTCAGAACGGCATCGCCGAACATCAGTGTTCCGATCTCGCGCTCGCTGTAGCCAGCTTCGATCGCGTCCAGCGCCTGGAAAGCACGCATATGAGCGACCGCCTGCCGCGAGGGTAGATCGACTTGCGTTGAAGGTGAGGCAAGGCGCTTTTCGAACTGATCGATTGCGGCAATAGTCTCGGTCAACTCGTGTGGTTGTACGGCATAGCTACGCGAAGCGCCGTCCCGAAAGTGATTTCCCAGCGTCGTCCAAATGCCAAACCGACCGGCGATTCCAGTGAATCGCATGCGAAAGCCGTCATGCATCAGGCGCACGGGTCCGGGCAGGTGCCAGAGACTGAAAACAGGCTGATCCGAACCGCGCACTTCCTCACCGGAGAGATAAACCTGGCCTGTTGGTGATGGACTCCAGATGGGATCAGCCATTCGCGCGTCGAGAGCTGGATCTTCAAACGCATTCATCGACCAGCGTGCGGGTTTCCGGCGTTTCCTTTGCCGCCATGCGGAGCGATATCGGGGGTCTCGCCTGACATATTCCCATGCGATGCCGGGCTGGTCGAGGCGCAGCAGATAGATATAGGCCGCGGCAGGCGGCGGGTGCGGTAAAGCCATTGGCATCCTCCCGGCCATACCGGGACGGACTGACGCCATCCTTCAAAGCTGGCCTGTATCCGCATCACGCGCGGAGACCGCAGCATCGTAGCGCCAAATGAATGGCAACCCAACAAGCCCGTGTAACAGTTGCGGAATTCAGGAATTCTTGCGTTCGCGGGCCGATGGAGTGCGTGAAAGTTCCATCAGCAGTTCGCTCGCATCGAAGCCGATGACCTCGGCGAGGTCCAGCAATTCAACGACATCGACACGGCGGCTGCCCGATTCTATGGAGGCGACGACCGATTGGTAGCGGCCGAGCGCCTCAGCGACTTCGGCCTGCGAGAGACCGGCGCGTTTACGGTATTCGACCAGAAGGTCGATGAAGCGTTGATGCCTTTGAGAGCGAAGGGTTTTGGCCATCCGCCCCCGTCGACGATTGTTGAAGTCGACAGGGCAATTAACCCGATAATCTGATAATCAGAAAATCTGGTTAAATGGAGATTGGATGTGGAACCGGGATTGATCGAGCAACGGCATCCATTGCTGGGCATATTGCTACGCGCGTGGGAAGCAGGTTGCGCGGATGTCGCATCATTACCGGAAACGGCTGCGGCGATTACGCTAATTCTGCATCGTGGCGAGAATGGCTGGAAGATCGTTCAAGCGGGTTCCGGTGTGAGCAGGCTCTATGGATGCACGTTGGGGGGCTGCCCGGCAGCAGTCCTGGCCCCGGACGATGATAGCGTTGCAAGAGAGGCGGACGTCGCCAGCGAGACCGGTCGGCCCTTGCTGATGGAGAGCGAGATCGCTGTTGCGGGGCGAAGGTGCCGCGTTGCGCGTCTTTGCATACCGGGACCGGTCGATCGGCAGATATTATGCGGCATTGTCGAATGTGAACAGCGGGGCATGTCATTCTGACACGCGAGCCGGGCTTAGCCCGGCGAGCGCGCCACTGGAACTGTCTCATCCGGAGGACGTGAAATCTTTATCGCGAACAAGATGAAATCCGTAGAACCGGAAATCCGGTTCTACGGATTTACGCCTGTCAGGATTTCAGGCGCTGCATGCCTTCGGCCAGCGTCCAGAGAGCCCGGTTCAGCGTCACATTCTGGTCGATGCCGTTGATGGGGCGGGAACGGCTGCGGCTCATGCGGCCTTCGGCATTCTGTTTGCGGCCATGCAGCCCGCCCTTGATGACGTTCTCCTGTATCACGTTGAACGTGGTCCACAGGCTGCTGCCGATATCTTCGCGGCGGCGTGGCTGAATGATCTGATCTGGCCGCAATGGGCTTTCGTCCTCGCCATAGCGGGCGATAAGGCTGACCTCGCCAAGCAAGCGCTGTTCGTCGGTCGAAAGCTGGATGTCCTTCATGGTCTCGCTGGCGTCGATCAGGCGGGGGAAGTCCTCGGCCACGGTGTAAACGCCTTCGATAATATCGTCCTGAATGTTGCCCTTGTGCGGTACGCGGACCTCCTCGAACCGCTCGCCTGCGATCATGCTGTTGGTGCAGACGAAGCGCAGCATTCCGGCGAACATCTGATAGGCGCTGGTCCCGTCATGGCTGTTGACGATAATGACCTCGGCAGCCTCGGGTTTGCCGATCCCTTCATCCCGGCGCAGGCGCAGCATGTGCTTGGCGTGGCCATGACGCGATCCGTCGCGGGGGCATGACTGAACGGCGAAGAACGGGAACCATCCTTCCCGGCGCAATCCCTCCACGATGTCGATGGTCGGCACATAGACATAGCGATCCGACCGGCTGCCATGGGCTTCGCGGGCAAAGATGGATGGGACGTGGCGATAGAGCGCTTCATTGTCGAGCGGTTCGCGTCCGCTGATCTGGTGCGCGTTGCGGCCGAACCGGGTGGCGAGGCGGTGAATGCTCATGGGTCTTACCTTCCTTGTGGCTTGGGTTTCCGCGCAGCGGAGATGCCGCGCTGAAACCCTGCCCGTCGGCGAGACCGGGGGTGCAAACGGAGTAAGCCGTTTCGCGGGGAACCGGCTGCACGCAGCGCGAAGCGTGAAGGAAGCTGGGCGGAAACGACTTCGCAGTGCGCCAGGGGCAGCGCCCCAAGTCCCGCGCCGTGTTGGTAAGGCGCCCCAAAAATCTGACGCCCGCGCAAGCGGGACCATCATCACTCTGGTCGGCACGGAGCGTGTGACTATCCGGTGACGCGGCCTGCGGTTGCGGTTATGCCGGTCGACCAGGTTTCAACTTGAAGGAAGAATGCTCATGAATAACGCTGAACTTGCCGATAAGCTGGCCGCTGATCACGGCATCACCAAGGCTGATGCTAAGAAGCTGGTCGACGGTGTCTTTGTCGCGATCGGTGACGCGGCAGCGAAGGGCGAGGAAATCTCGCTCAACGGCTTCGGGAAGTTCAAGGTAAAGGACAGCCCGGAACGCGAGGGCCGCAATCCCGCAACCGGCGAAGCGATGACGATCAAAGCATCGAAGAAGCTCACCTTCACCCCCGCGAAAGCAGTGAAAGACAAGCTGAACGGCTGATTCTAGAACGACAAATTCGATTGGTGAAGCCAGGTGAATAGCCTGTGTGTCGGCAAGCATGTGATTTATCGCATGCTTGCATCACGGCTCCCACCAAATCGAGGAACACCGTTTCGGGCGGAAATCGTCGACTTTGCTGCCGTTCCCGATGCCCATGTCGAACGTCTGGTCTCGCTAGGAGTGGACATTCAACGTTCCACGTACCTCATCGTGAATGACAAAACTGGGCCGATAGCGGCATGCCAGCTAATAGATGACCAACGCGCGATAACCGCCATTCGCCAAGAAACGCGTCAGTTTGCATTGACGTCCGGCAATCTTCGTGGCCTATCTAAATAGGCAATGGGGGGGTGTATCGCGAGCCATTCCGCGATACATAATGGAAATGGCATCAGCGCAGCAGCTCATAGGCCTCGTAAAGAGCCACGCGGAGGGGGATTCCGATCGCTTCTTCGATCTTGCTATGCAGCTGTCGGCTGCAGAGGAGCAAAAGGGTCACAAGCGCCTGGCTGAGACGCTTCGGCAGTGGGCCAATGCCGGCCAGACACCTCCTGCCTCGCGAAAGCCGAACCTCACGCCAATCGCCGCTCCACGTGGTGATCTTGCTGAATTTCTGTTCGCTTCCTATCCCAGCGAGCGGTTGAACAGCGTCATTCTGCCACCGCTAATCGGGGAAGAGCTGGCGCATATCGTGTTCGAGACCCGCATGCGTGAGAAGCTCGAAGAGAAGGGCCTCAAGCCCCGGCGGCGCATTCTGCTGTCCGGGCCTCCGGGCACTGGAAAGACGATGAGTGCGCATAGTCTCGCCGGCGAACTCCAGTTTCCGCTCTTTTCCGTAATGCTGCACGGCCTCATCACCAAGTTCATGGGCGAAACCGCCCAGAAACTGAAGCTCGTGTTCGACGCCATCAAATCGACGCGCGGTGTCTATCTCTTCGACGAGATCGATGCTCTCGCCGCAGCGAGGGGCGATGGCAACGACGTGGGTGAAGCACGCCGGGTGCTGAACTCGTTCCTCCAGTTCCTCGACGAAGACACCGGCCCTTCGATCGTCATCGCCACGACCAACTTGGCTGAAATCCTGGATCGGGCCGTCCTGCGCCGCTTCGATCTCGTCCTTTCCTACGAGTTGCCTGATGCGGCATCGATACGCCAGGCTCTCGAACGACGCCTCATCGGCTTCTCCCACGCACGTCTGTCTTGGAAAAAGGTTACCGATTGCGCGATCGGGCTGTCGACGGCCGATGTCGTGGCCGCCGCCGAAGACGCGGCGCGGCGCGCGGTTCTTGGTGATCGCAATAGCATAACGACCGTCGATTTGGTGAACTCGCTGGAGCGTCGTCGCTCGCTGCAGGGGTTGGGAAGAAGCGCGAATGCCACGGAATCTACCTCACTTTCTTCTAAAAGACCTCGGAAAGCCGTATCCGTTTCAGGCCAAGGGCGGGGGCGGCGGCAAGACGCCAAGTGACGTCCTCGATCGCAGCGGCCACGCTCAGGCTCTCCTGCAAGCAATCGACCAACTCCCAGCTATAACGGCGGACGGCCTCCCAGGGGTTTATCTCGAAGTCAAAGGCCGGCCGGGCGAGCCACTTGCCAAGGACAACTTGGGATCAAGCGGTATCGAGCTGCTGCGCAGCGCCGCCGAAGTCGTCAACGGAAGTACCATCGAAACCGCCACTGTCTTCGCCACTGCCCAGGGCTTGAAGAATCTCCGAAGGAAGATCGAGAAATTCGAGACGGAAGATACGCCGGACCGGGAGAAAGACGGCGAAATCATCCCCGGCCGGCCCAAGAACGCCAATCTCGTTCAGAGCCTCGCGGCTATTACCGAGGCGGGTCTGCGAGCACTGTGGCGCGGCCCGCAGGAGAAATTCCCGGCCGATAATGGCGCGACGCACTGGGAAATCTGGCTTGAGCCGAGCGAAGCAGAAGCCTTTATCGCCCAAGCCGCTGCCTATCAGGTTCAGATCGGGGCCGATCGCCTGCAATTTCCTGAAGATGTCGTCGTCATCGGCCTCGCGACACGGGACCATATCGCGCTGGCCGTGAGACGACTTGGCTCCGTGCGTGCCCTTGCGGCGCCAGCGGTGACCGCCGATTTTTTCGATGCCTTGGATGTGCAGGAGCAGGCTGCATGGGTTCAGGATCTTGTCCAGCGGACCACCTATACCGGCGGCATCAATGGCGGGTATGTCACTCTGTTGGATACGGGTGTCAGCCGCGCTCATCCGTTGATCGCGCCAGTCCTCCTGTCACAGGATCGCCACGTCGCTGACCCGGCCTGGGGGCTGGACGACGTGAAGGGCCATGGCACCCAGCTTGCCGGGCTCTCACTCTTCGGCGACCTGACGCTCAATCTGCAATCGACGATGCCAGTTACTGTTTCCCATCGTCTGGAATCGGTGAAGTTGATGCCAGACGGAGGCCCGAACCCGCATCACCTGCTGGGGGTGGTGACGCGACGCGCGATCAACGCAGTCGAACAGACTGTGCGTCGACGGACTTTCACCATGGCGGTCACGACCGACGAGGACACGCCCCATGACGGCGCTCCCACATCATGGTCGACCGAAATCGACCAGCTTGCCGCTGGCGTCTCCGGCGATCGGTCGGTGCCCCGCCTCATCCTGATATCGGCGGGCAATACCAACAATTTCAAATTCACAGCGGGTCACTATCTCGACACCTGCGACCTTGCGGAAAATGAGCTTGAGTCGCCGGCGCAGGCCTGGAACGCCATCAGCGTTGGCGCCTATACCGAAAAGACGATGCTTCCGCCCAATGAGGGCCT
>JASGGS010000238.1:0-6153 GCA_047602685.1 Sphingobium sp. | reverse complement strand
GTCCATGCCGCCCGGCCCCCATTGGCCCTCCTCCAGCGGCATGGACCGCGTGGAATTCCTCATCTCCACCAATCCCGGCGCGCCCTTCGCGCCGCTCGTCAGGATCGCGAGCGGCGGCGAATTGTCGCGCTTCATCCTCGCGCTCAAGGTCGCGCTGGCGGAGCGGGGCGGGGCGGCCACGATGATCTTCGACGAGATCGACAGGGGCGTGGGCGGTGCCGTCGCCTCGGCGATAGGCGATCGGCTGGCGCGGCTGGCGGACGGCGGCCAGCTTCTCGTCGTCACGCACAGCCCGCAGGTGGCCGCGCGGGGCGCCGCGCATCTCCTCATCGCCAAGGCCAGCGAGGGCACGATCACGCGGACCGGCGTGCGCGCGCTTGACGATGCGGAGCGGCGGGAGGAAATCGCGCGCATGCTCTCCGGCGCCGCGATAACGCCGGAGGCGCGGGCGCAGGCGGACAGGTTGCTGGAGGGCGTATGACAGGCGGGGTCGAATCGGGCAGTCCCGAGGAGGTGACGATCATGATCGTCACCACCGCCATCCAGTTCGCCTGCGGTTTCGGACTGATCGCGCTCGCCGTCTTCACCGGCTATGAACTGTTCCACGGCCATCTGACCATGCGGGAATTTGCGGGCTTGCCGCTCGGCTTCGCGCTGACCGCCCTGACGGGCGCGAAGGCGATGATGCTCGTATGCCGTCCCACGCGGGCGGGCATGGTCCGGGTCGCGGCGCTCGGCCTCCTGACGCTTGCCGTCGTTCTTGCCACGATCTTCTGACGGAAAATGACTGATCCCGCCCCCATGACCGAGGCCGATGCCGCCAACCGCCTGATGCGGCTGGCACGGGAAATCGCGCGCCACAATGCGCTCTACCACGCGCATGACGCGCCGGAGATCAGCGACGCGGCCTATGACGCGCTGGTCCGGGAGAACAACGCCCTGGAGGAGGCGTTCCCCCATCTGGTCCGCGCCGACAGCCCCAACCGGCTGGTGGGCGCGTCGGTCGCCGCATCCGCATTGGCGAAGGTCGCCCATGAAAAGCGGATGATGAGCCTCGACAACGCCTTCGCGGAGGAGGATGTCGCCGATTTCATCGGCCGGGTGCGCCGCTATCTCAATCTGCCCGAGGGCACCCCCGTCGCCGTCACGGCGGAGGACAAGATCGACGGCCTGTCGCTTTCCATCCGTTACGAGGAGCGGAAGCTGGTCCGCGCCGCCACGCGCGGCGACGGGCAGGTGGGCGAGGACGTGACCGCGAATGTCGCCCATATCCCCGATATCCCGCAGGAGCTGCCCGCGGGCGCGCCGGACATCTTCGAGGTGCGGGGCGAGGTCTATATGGCCAAGACCGATTTCCTCGCCCTCAACGCCCGGTTGCTGGCGGAGGGGGAGGCACTGGCCGTCCAGCGCGGGCTGGATTTCGATCCGGACACGGTGCGCCGGTTCGCCAATCCCCGCAATGCCGCCGCCGGTTCGCTGCGCCAGAAGGATGCCGCCGTCACCGCCTCGCGCCCCCTGCGCTTCATGGCCCATGGCTGGGGCGTGGCGAGCGCGGTGCCGGGCGGGACGCAGCAGGAGGTGATGCGCAGGATCGGCGATTGGGGCTTTCCCCTTTCCGCATTCCTGGTCCGTGTCGAGAGCGTCGAGGCGATGCTCGACCAGTATCGCGCCATCGAGCATCGGCGGGCCGATCTCGGCTATGACATTGACGGCGTGGTCTACAAGGTCGACCGGCTGGACTGGCAGGAACGGCTCGGCTTCGTCGCCAAGGCGCCGCGCTGGGCCATCGCCCATAAATTCCCGGCGGAACGGGCGGAAACGACGCTGCTCGCCATCGACATACAGGTGGGCCGCACCGGCAAGCTGACCCCCGTCGGCCGCCTCAAGCCCGTCACCGTGGGGGGCGTGGTCGTCTCCAATGTCACGCTCCACAATCGCGACGAGATCGCCCGGCTGGGCGTGCGCCCCGGCGACCGCGTGATCGTGCAGCGCGCGGGCGACGTCATCCCGCAGATCGTCGAGACCCTGACGCGCGAGGATGCGCGGGACGCCTATGTCTATCCCGACCATTGCCCCGTCTGCGGATCGGAGGCGGTTGCCGAGGAGGGGGAGGTCGACGTGCGCTGCACCGGCGGCCTCATCTGCGAGGCGCAGCGTTTCGAGCGCCTGCGCCATTTCGTCAGCCGTGGCGCGCTCGACATAGAGGGGCTGGGCGACAAGAGCATCGAGGAGTTCCTGGAACTGGGCTGGATCAAGGAACCGGCCGATATCTTCCGCCTTTCGGCCCATCGGCAGGCGATGCTGGAGCGGGAGGGGTGGAAGGAGAAATCCGTCCGGAACCTGCTCGACGCCATAGAGGCCAGGCGGCGGCCCGACGCCGCGCGGCTGCTGTTCGGCCTTGGCATCCGGCATGTGGGCGCGGTCACCGCGCGCGACCTGCTGAAGCGCTATGCCAGGCTTGCCGAGGTGCGGGCCCTGGGCGAGCGGATCATCGCCCTGCGCGAGGAGACGCAGCCGCTGGAGGGGGAGGAAACGGCGCGTTTCCGCAACCGGCTGAACAAGGCGATCGCGGAGCTGATCTCCGTCGAGAATATCGGCGCCGCGGTCGGTCATGCCCTGGCCGATTTCTTCCATGAACCGCATAATCGAAAGCTGTGGGACGATCTCCTCGGCAATGCGGAGCAAGGGGTGGAGGGGCAGGTTTCCCCGCCCGATTATGTGGTCGAGACCCGCGCCAGCAGCGTGTCGGGCAAGACCGTGGTCTTCACCGGCTCGCTGGAGACGATGAGCCGCGACGAGGCGAAGGCGCAGGCGGAACTGCTGGGCGCGAAGGCGGCGGGTTCGGTGTCCGCGAAGACCGATTTGCTGGTGGCCGGGCCGGGTGCCGGGTCGAAGCTCAAAAAGGCGCAGGAACTGGGCATAGAGGTGATCGACGAAGCCGGTTGGGCGGCGATCTTCGCGGCGGCGCGGGGCGGCTGACCGGCGCGGCATGTCCGGCGGTGGCCGCCGGGATCGCAATTCGCGTAACACTCTCTATCAATTGGATTACGACATATTAACCATCCTGGACTAGCGGACTCTCCATATGAGCCATGCCGCCAGCCCGGACCCCGATGGGACTATGTATTTTCCGAAGATCTCCCGGTCCGGCTATGGACCGGCGGTCGTCCAGGCCTGCCTTGCCGTCATCATGACCATGGGGCTGATCGCGGCGCCGCCCGCATCGGGCCGCATGCTCCTGGTCCCCATGGGCGCGGAGGGGCGCGACGGCCTCGCGCGCCGGGCCGTGGACGCGGGCGCGCGGCTGGTGGCGCCGGGACCGCTTGGCGGCTCGCTCATCGTTTCGGGGGAGAGCGGGCCGTTGATCGCGGCCTTGATGCCCGGCCATGCGCTGGTGCTGGCCGCCTCCCTCGGCGGATGCGGCGAAGGGGGCGCGCGGCCGTGAGCGAGATCGACCGCCTCCGGATACGCGGCGTCGAGCTGCTGACCATGGGAACCTTCGCGACCATGGCGTTCCTGGCCGTGCGTTTCATCGTCCTGAAACAGGCGGAGGCGGGTGTCGGCCTGCTGCTCAGCACCCTGTCCGCCATCGTGCCGATCACGGCCATGCTGACGCGCCGCTTCGACCGTCCGGCGCGCCTTGCCGTCGCGATCATGGTCGCGATGCAGCCCGCTATCCTTGTCTATGTCTTCCGCATGTCGGCCTGGCAGGTCGACATGCACATGTATTTCTTCGTGGCGCTCGCCTCGCTCATCATCCTGTGCGACGTCTGGCTGTTCGTGCCCGCGGCGGGGCTGATCGCGCTCCATCATCTGGTGCTTGCCTTCGTCGCGCCGGACCTTCTCTTCGCGGGCGGCGGCGGCCTGACGCGTGTGACGGTCCATGCCATTGCCGTGCTCATCCAGTGCCTCGTCCTCGGCCATTTCACCCAGCGCTTCCTGACCATGCTGAGCGCGCAGGAGAGCGCCCGGCGGGAAAGCGCGGAGCTGACCGTCCGTGCCGAGGCGGCGCGGCGGGCGGCGGAGGATGCCCTGGCGTCGGCCCATGCGGCGGAGGCGCGTGCCGAGCTTGAACGCACCCGGCGCGGTGCCGTCGAGGAAAGGGCGCGGGCCGCGCGGGCGGAGGAGCTCTCCCGCATGGCCGCCGATTTCGAGCTGTCCGTGGCCAGCGTCGCGACCGCCGTGGCCGATGCCGCGCGCACGCTGGACGGCGCGGCGGGATCGCTCACCATCCTGGCGGAGCGCACCCGGACGCAGGCGGGCGAGGTGACCGCGGCGGCCAGCCAGGCATCGGATTCCGTGCGCGACGCGGCGTCGGAGGTGTCCATGCTGGCCCGTGCCGCCGACAGCGTTCTGGACGCTGCGCACGAACAGGAGGGGCTGGCCGAGCAGGCGCGCCAATATTCCTCCGGCGGCGCGCGGGCCGTCCGATCCCTGGCCGAGACGACGGAGGCCGTGGCGAGCATGGCGGGGCTGATCTCCGCCATTGCCCGCCAGACCAACCTGCTGGCGCTCAATGCCTCCATCGAGGCGGCGCGCGCGGGCGAGGCGGGGCAGGGCTTCGCCGTCGTGGCGCAGGAGGTGAAGGGGCTGGCGGGCCAGATCGGCCGGGCGACGAGCGATATTGTCGGGCTGGTCGAGACGATCGCCTCGCGCGCAGGCGACGCGGAAGGCCGCTTCGGCGAGGTGAGCGCGTCCATCGCGCGGCTGACCGAGGCAAGCGCCCGCATTCGCGGCGAGGCGCAGGAGCAGCGTCAGGCGACCAGCGCCATAGAGGATGACGCGCGCGGCAATGCCGCCGTCATGGCGGAGATCGCGGATCGCCTGTCCCGCGTGTCCAGCGCGGCGGCGGAGACGGGATCGGTGTCGACGCAGGTCAAGCATGCCGCCCATGGCCTGCTGGCCCAGGTGGCGACGCTGGAGGGCGCGGCGGCCCATTTCGTGGAGAAGCTGCGCGCGGCCTGATGGATCGACGCGCCGTCCCTCTTATAGATTTCCCCATAAGTTATTGATATATTTTAGTTATTCCTGCCATCCCGATCTTCATTCAGGTAGGGAAACCAGGGAGCTTTTGCGCCGCCCGCCCGGAATATCCTGACCGGATATCCTGGCCGGAAATCCCGTCCGCCAGCCGCTTGGCGGAAAGGGCCGCGAAGCCGGTGGGGAGACCCCGGAAGACCGCGCCCGATACCCTCGACGGCCTGTTCCACTTATGGGCCTGTTGCACTTATGGGCCAGTTCCACTTATGGGAAGGTCGGCCGGCAAGGGCGAATTCCCGCCCGGCCGCTTTCGCCGGCGGGACCGGACATCGCGCGCCGGGCCTCTCTGCCGGGGCGGCCGTATCGCGCGCCCCTATTCGCCGGTGCCGAGGGGGGTGAGCAGCAGCTTGTCGATCTTGCGCCCGTCCAGGTCGGCAATCTCGAACCGCCAGCCCTGATCCTCGAAATATTCGCCCACCTCCGGCAGATGCTTGAAGGCCCAGAGCGCGAAGCCCGCGACGGTCGCATAGTCGCGATCCTCCGGCAGGGACATGAGGAGCCGGTCGGCCAGGCTGTCCATCGGCATCTGGCCGGAGACGAGCAGCGATCCGTCCTCCCGCTCCACCACCATCGGCTCGTCATAAAGGTCGAGGTCGGAGACGAATTCGCCCGCGATGGCGGACAGGAGGTCGGCGGGCGTCACTATCCCTTCGAAATGGCCATATTCGTCATGGACCATGACCATCGGCACGTCCGCCTGGCGCAGCGTTTCGAGCGCGTCCATCGCATCCACCTGATCGGGCACGATGGCCACGGGGCGGGACAGGGCGCGCAGGTCCACCCGCTCGCCGCGCAGCAGGGCGGTCATCACGTCGCGCGCCTGCACGATGCCGATGATCGCCTCCACGCTGCCCTCCGCCACGGGCAGGCGGGTATGGGGCGTCTTGAGCAGGGCCTGCCGGACGGCCTCCGGCTCGGCGGTCAGGTCGATCCAGTCGACATCGGTGCGCGGCGTCATGACATTGCGCACCGGCTGGTCGGCGAGGCGCACGACACCGCCGCGCCGGATGTCATTCGCGACGCGCTTCTCAAAACGCCCCACACGCGCCTTCCCGTGGCGGAGGGCAGCGTGGAGCAGATCATCGGCATCGTGCAGGCGCGCGACGTGATGAT
>JASGGS010000237.1:0-6169 GCA_047602685.1 Sphingobium sp. | reverse complement strand
ACGATCAGGCTATGTCTATCTGATGGCGAGCAGGCGCAACGGGACGCTCTATCTGGGCGTCACCAGCAATCTCGTCCAACGGATTTGGCAACATCGTGAAGGGCTTGGCGGAATATTCAGCGCCGAACATGGTTGCACTCTCCTCGTCTGGTACGAAATGCATGATGATTTGCAGGAAGCGAGACTTCGCGAACTGCGGATGAAGAAATGGAAGCGGGACTGGAAAATCAAATTGATCGAGGAGCGAAATCCCCGATGGCTTGATTTGTTCGATACGCTTTTTTGATGATCGTGCCCCTGCGCAGGCAGGGGCCTAGGGCCACAGGCGCCGAACCAAGCAACCCTGGGTTCCTGCCTTCGCAGGAACACCGATGGAGATAAGAATGGCTGAGCAGCAGTTCGACTATGACGTCCTCGTGATCGGTGCAGGCCCCGGCGGCTATGTCGCCGCGATCCGTGCCGCGCAGCTCGGCCTCAGGACCGCCTGCGCGGAAAGCCGGGCGACGCTTGGCGGCACCTGCCTCAATGTGGGCTGCATCCCGTCAAAGGCGCTGCTCAACGCCTCCGAACTCTATCATGAGGCCGCCTCCGGCGCGCTGGCCAGGCATGGCGTGAAGCTCGGCTCGGTCGAACTGGACCTGCCTGCCCTGCTCAAGGACAAGGACGATGCGGTCAAGGGCCTGACCGGCGGCATCGAGTATCTGTTCAAGAAGAACAAGGTCGACTGGCTCAAGGGCCATGCGAAGTTCACCGGCAGGAACAGCGTCGAGGTCGAGGGCAAGAGCGTCACCGCGAAGAACATCGTCGTCGCCACCGGCTCCAGCGTCACTCCGCTGCCGGGCGTCGATGTGGACAATGCGGGCGGCATCGTCGTCGATTCCACCGGCGCGCTGGCGCTGAAGGCGGTGCCGAAGAATTTCGTCGTCATCGGCGGCGGCGTCATCGGGCTGGAACTCGGTTCGGTCTGGGGCCGTCTGGGCGCGAAGGTCACGGTGGTCGAATATCTCGACCAGATCCTGCCCGGCATGGACGGCGACGTCCGCGCCGAGGCTGCCAAGATCTTCAAGAAGCAGGGCTTCGACATCAGGACCTCGACCAAGGTGACGGGCGTGACGGTCAAGGGCAAGACCGCGACCGTCACCATAGAGCCTGCCGCGGGCGGCGAGGCGCAGACGCTGGAGGCCGACGCGGTGCTCGTCGCCATCGGCCGCCGCCCGAATACGGAGGGCCTGGCTCTCGACGCCATCGGCCTCGAGCTCAACCAGCGCGGCCAGATCGAGACCGATCATGATTTCGCGACGAAGGTGCCCGGCGTCTGGGCGATCGGCGACGTGATCCCCGGCCCGATGCTCGCGCACAAGGCGGAGGATGAGGGCATTGCCGTCGCGGAGAATATCGCCGGATTGACCGGGATCGTGAACCATGACGTGATCCCGTCGGTCGTCTACACCCATCCCGAAATCGCGGGCGTCGGCCTGACCGAGGAGACGGCCAAGGCGCGCGGCGCGGTGAAGGTCGGCAAGTTCCCGATGCTCGCCAACAGCCGCGCCAAGGCGATCAGCGACACGGACGGCTTTGTGAAGATCATCGCGGATGCCGAATCGGACAAGGTTCTGGGCGTCTGGATCATCGCGGCGCCAGCCGGGACGATGATCGGCCAGGCCGCGCAGGCCATGGAATTCGGCGCGTCCAGCGAGGATATCGCCTATACCTGCAATGCGCATCCCACGCATAACGAGGCGATCAAGGAAGCGGCGCTGGCCGTGACCGGCAAGCCCATCCATATGTAAATTTCTGTTTCCTGTCCTGTCTCCCTTTGGGATGATGTGCAGGAAATCGCTGCATTATTCCGGGGTCCTTCGGGGGGTCTGGTCTGTTACTGCCACGCAGCAGAGATCAGGATTCCCCCATATGAACAGAGTCACCATCGGCGTGCTGGTCGCCGTCGCCGCCGCATCCGCCATCGCCTCCTCCGGCCTGCCGGGACGGGACGGCGTGGCGACCGCCGAGCCGGCCAGGCCCGCAAAGCCTCTGCCGGGCCGCGCGGAGCCGTCGGCGGATGGCGCGCTGCTGCGTCTTCACGGGCGGTGATCGCGGGCTTTCCGACCGCCCGTGCGGTTTCGTGCCCGTCCGGTGCTACCGGGATATTGGATCAGGCCCGGCGTCCGGCCGCGCGCGCATAATCCTGCGTCAGTCGCCGAGGCGTCCGGGAACGGCAGGCAGGCTGATGAATCTATGCGATGTGATGGGGCATCGCGCGGAACATCCGGTCACCGCGCGGGTCTCCACAAGGGGGACGACCAGCTTGTCGATGAACAGGCTCGGCCGCACATTGACGAACCGGTTCATGGCGGGTGGGCGCGTGACCATCCAACGCACGCAGTCCGGGCAGAAATCACGCATGTCCCCGGCTTGCCCCGCCCATGACCGGCGCGTCCTATGCGAACCATGGCCACGCCGGGAAGGCGCTGGCGCTCATCCTTTGGCTGGCATCCGGCGCGATGGTAGGCAGCGCTCGGCATGGGCGGCCCGTCGATGCGGATGCGCGGCAACTTCATGGCGGCTTCCTCCTCCTCCTCCTCCGCTTCCAACGCGAGGGCGATAAGCGGCTATCCCGCACGTGCGGGACTTCGGCCATCCTATGCGCCGCGCCGGTCCCGCCGCCCGCACCGCAATCGGGTAGGGAAACCAGGGAAGTTAAAGGCTCCGGCCGTCAGGCCAGCGCCCGCCAGCTCGCGCTGTCCTCCAGCGGCTGGGGCGCCTCCCGCGTCAGCGGCGCGTCACCGGCGCCGACGGCGCGCTGCCACAGGCCGACATCGATCCAGCCGCCCAGCTTGTGCCCGACCCGTTCATGCGTGCCGGTCCGGCGGAAGCCGAACCGCTCATGCAGCGCGACGCTGGCCGGATTGGGCAGGGCGATCAGCGCCACCGCCTGCCTGTAGCCCTGCTCGGACAGGATCGCGAAAAGGTGCTCATAGAGCCGTCGCCCCAGCCCATGCCCCTGCGCGGTCCCGGCCAGATAGACGCTCGGCTCCACCGTGAAGCGGTAGGCATGGCGGGCATGGAAGCGGCCCGCATAGGCATAGCCCGCCATCCGGCCCCGCCCGTCCTCCGCCACGATCCACGGCAGGCCCGCGCCCAGCCGGTCCGCGATCCGCCCCGCCATCTCCGCCGGGCCGGGCGCCTCGGTCTCGAAGGTGATGGCCGTCTCCCGCACATAGGGGGCGTAGATGGCCGCCATGGCTTCCCCGTCCGCCCGCGCGGCCCTGCGCAGCCTCAGCGGGTCAGCCATGCCGCCAGCCAGGCCCAGCGGCCGTCGCGGCTGCTCCCCCTCATGGCGGCGGGCGCGCCATAGCCGCGGCACTCCAGGCAATCGGCGCGGATGGCGGAACCGGACAGCATCGCGTGGGCCTGCGCCAGTGCGCCGCTCGCCGCCTGCTCGCGCCTGCGCGCCTGGAGGGTCAGCCAGTCATAGGCGGGCGCCCGCCGCTCCGCCGCCCGCATGCCGAAGCGCGCGCCCAGAGAGGCGATGATCTGGGAGAGGCTGCCCGGTTCCGCATCCAGATAGCGGGGCCGCGCCGCGTTCCCCGTCAGCCTGGCCCGCCGCGCCGCCTCGGCAATGGCGTCGTCCAGCCCGCCGAACGCATCGACCAGATGAAGCTGCCGCGCCGTGCCGCCGTCCCACACGCGCCCCTCCGCGATCTTCTCCGCCTCCTCGCCCGGCAGCTTGCGCGCCGTGGCGACCAGGCCGACGAAGCGGCGATAGACATGCTCCACCGTGGACTGGGCGATGCTGTCGAATTCCGGGCCGACCCCGCCCGTCACGTCCGGCTCGCCGGACAGGGGCGTGGTCTTCACCCCGTCGCTGGTCACGCCGATCTTCGCCAGCGCCCCCTCGAAGCTGGGCAATATGCCGAACACGCCGATGGAGCCGGTGATGGTGGACGGCTCGGCGAAGATCTTCTGCCCCGCCATGCTGATCCAGTATCCGCCCGACGCGGCGACATTGCCCATGGAGACCACGACCGGCAGGCCCGCCTCGCGCGCCTGCAACACGGCCTGCCGTATCTTCTCCGCCGCGGTCACCGATCCGCCGGGCGAATCGATCCGCACCACCAGCGCCTTGATCTTGTCGTCGGCCAGCGCGTCGTCGATCAGCGCGGCGATGCTGTCCCCGCCCGCCGTGCCGGGGCCCGCCTCGCCGTCGATAATGTCGCCCGCGACGGTCAGCACGCCGACCTTGCCCTCGTTGCGGCCCGCCGGATGGCGGCGCAGATAGTCCTCCATGGAGACGCTGGCATAGGTGCCGCTATTGTCCGGGTCCTCGCCCGCCACCGCGATCATGCGGTCGTTGAAGTCGTAATCGTCGCCCAGCTTGTCGACCAGGCCCTGCGCCAGCGCCGCCCTGGACGTATCGCCCTGATAGTCGCGCGCGACCATCATCGGGTCGGCGGCATAGGCGGCGGCCTTCGCCTTGGGCCGGGCGCGCGCCACATCGGCCAGCCAGTTTGCCCACAGCGCCGATGCCAGGGCCTGGTTCGCCTCCCGCGCGGGTTCCGACTGGTCGGCGCGGATATAGGGTTCGACGAAGCTCTTATAGGTGCCGACGCGATAGATATGCGTGGTGATGCCCAGCTTGTCGATCAGCCCCTTGTAATAGAGCTGGCTGCCGCCCGGCCCCGCCAGCGCGACCATGCCGAAGGGGGAGAGCCAGATCTCGCTCGCATGGGCGGCGATCTGATAGCCCGAATCCTCATATTGCTGGGAATAGACCAGCACCGGCTTGCCCGCCTTGCGCGCCTTGTCCATCGCCGCGCCGAGTCGCTGCCCGGCCACCTGTCCCGTCCCCATGAAACGGGACAGGTCGATCACGATGGCCTTGATGCCGGAATCGCGCGATGCGGTCTCGATGGCGTGAACGACGTCGCGCAGGCGATAGTCCTGCACCTGCTGCGTCTCGCTCACCAGCGTCAGCGGGTCCTGCTCCGCGGGCTGTTCGGAAACCGTCCCGTCCAGGCTGATATAGAGCGCGCCGCGCGTGGGCGACGGGGCCGGACGGACCGCGGAGATCGCGGCATAGAGCAGCGCGAAGAAACCGATCAGCAGTAGAAGGACGAGCGCATCCTTCACCACCATGAGGACGCGCCATGCACTCTTGATGAAACCCACGCATCTGTCCTTATGCTGCCGGCCCGATGGTCCGGTGCGGTGTCGGCCGCCGGACCGTAGAACAACCGGTGCATCGCCGCAATCTCGGCACGGTCCGCGGCCCGGCCGACGCGAAGCTGAAAAAATTCTGCTATATCGCCTTGACCCATCGCTCCAGCGGCCCATATTGCCGCCCGTTGGCACTCGGTGATGAAGAGTGCTAGCAATAGGCTTCCGCGTCCGCGCATCCGCCTGTCACCCGTTCCCGTGCCCGGTTCCCTGCCGGTCCGGTTCGTGGTCGGCGGTGCGCCGGCGCCAGTTTGGGAAAGGGAACATCTATGGCATTCCGTCCGCTGCACGATCGCGTGCTCGTCCGCCGCATCGAGGCCGATGAAAAGACCGCCGGCGGCATCATCATCCCCGACACCGCCAAGGAAAAGCCGCAGGAAGGCGAAGTCGTCTCCGTCGGCACCGGCGCCAAGGCCGAGGATGGCAAGGTCACGCCGCTCGACGTCAAGGCTGGCGATCGCGTCCTGTTCGGCAAGTGGTCGGGCACCGAGGTGAAGGTCGACGGCCAGGACCTCCTGATCATGAAGGAAAGCGACATTCTGGGAATCATCGGCTGAGCCGATGAGTCCTGTCCCGACGAAAGTCGGGACATCCATCCTCCACGCGGCGCCTGCCGCACCGGACCCGGCCTTCGCCGGAATGACGGAAAAGTTAGAAAGGTAGAAAGACATGGCAGCCAAGGACGTCAAATTCTCCCGCGACGCCCGCGAGCGCATCCTGCGCGGCGTCGACATCCTCGCCGATGCGGTGAAGGTCACGCTGGGTCCCAAGGGCCGCAACGTCGTCATCGACAAGAGCTTCGGCGCGCCCCGCATCACCAAGGACGGTGTGTCGGTCGCCAAGGAAATCGAACTGAAGGACAAGTTCGAGAATATCGGCGCGCAGCTCGTCCGCGAGGTCGCCTCGAAGTCGAACGACAAGGCCGGTGACGGCACCACCACCGCGACCGTCC
>JASGGS010000236.1:0-6234 GCA_047602685.1 Sphingobium sp. | reverse complement strand
CGGCCCGCGCCTCCGCCGCCGCGCGCGCCCTCTCCATCAGGCCGCTCATGACAGGCGCATCCGGCGCCAGGGCCGCCACAGCGCGCTGACGGCGGCCGGGGGCCTCGCCTCCAGCCCGTCGCGCCGGGCATAATATTCGCCCGCCAGCCGGATGATGCCGTGGCGCACCGCCTCGGGCACGCCTCCGCCGTCGGCGGCGATGCCCGCGCGATAGTCGACGCGCATGCGCCGCGCGACGCCCCGATAGCCGAGGCGCACCCAGCCGTCGCCATTGCGGTCTATGTCGATCGCATAGGCTTCGACGGACAGGGCGAAGGGATCGCCCTGCGCCGGAATGCCGGTGATGCCCGTCACCGCGCGCACCGGCCGCCGGCTCAGCCTTTGCCACTCGCCGGTCACCGGCATCACCTCCCGCACAGCGCGGTCCACCAGTATCTGCCCGGTGAAGCGCTCCGCCATGTCGGTCGCCGCCAGCAGCAGCTCGCCCAGCAGCGCATCGTCGTCGCCGAGCGATATCTTCAGATAATCCTTGAGGTCTTGCAGCGCGACGACGGGTGTCGCGGCGCTATCCATCGTCACGGTCATGCGGAAACGCCCTCGCGAGAAAAGGATGGGAGGGGGGGGGAAGGGTCGGGGCGGACCGCAGCCCGCCCCTCTCCGTCACGACGCGGCGAACTTCATCAGCTTGATCGCCTCGCTGTTGGCGACCGCGCCGCCGATCCGCTTGACGGCGTAGAAGTTGACGAAGGGCTTGTTGGTATAGGGATCGCGCAGGATGCTCGTCTCGGCCCGCTCCGCGATCACATAGCCCTGCGTGAAATTGCCGAAGGCGATGGACAGGCTGTCCACGCCCACGTCCGGCATGTCCGCCGCCTCGACCACGGGATGGCCGAGCAGCGTCTGCGGCTGCCCCGCCACCAGCGAGGGCTGCCAGAGGAAGGCGCCGTCCGCCGTCTTGATCTTGCGGATGCGCGCCAGGGTGGAACTGTTCATCACGAAGACCGCGCCCTGCCGGTAGGGCGCCTTCAACGCATGGACCAGCTCGATCAGCTTGTCCTGCGGCGCGGTGGGGAAATTGCCGGACACCCCGGACGCGACATATTGCAGCGTGCCGAACGGGCGGGTGCCGTCCGCGTCGGCGCTGATGTCATGGGTCAGGAATCCCCTGGGCTTGCCCACGCCGTTGCCGGTGACGAAGGCCGTGCCCTCCGCCCTGGCGAATTCCGCCGCGATCTCCTCCGCCAGCCAGGTCTCCACGTCGAACTGCGCATCGTCCAGCATGGCCTGGCTCGCCGCCGGATTGGCGTAAAGCTCGCCGGAAGGCGGCGCGATCTCGTTGAAGACGGGGGTCGCCGTCTCCGGCCGCGCGCCCGTCTCGCTGGCCCAGCCCGACACCACGCCGCCCGCCGTCACCAGCTTGCGATAGCCCGCCGATCCGGTGCGCACGACATTGGCGATCTGGCGGATGGGCGAGACCTCCTTGAGCAGATGGTCGATCCGCGCGTCGATCTCGCGCGGCAGGGCATAGCCGCCCGCGCCGCCCGTGGCGCCCGAGAAGCTTTTCAGCTCCACGCCCGCTTCCAACCCCTGGCGCAGATAGCGCTCGACGAAGGCCGCGCGCGCCGGGTCCGCCGCGCCCCCCTTCACCCCGTCCAGCGGCGGGCGCGCCGCCTGCGCCGCGCGATCCCTCAGCGCGCCGTCAATGCCGTCGATCCGCGCCTCCAGCGCCGCGATCCGTTCTCCTTGCAGGATCGCATCGAAACTGTCCTTCAGCGCATCCGCCTTCACTTCCACCATCGTCCCAGTCTCCTGCTGCTCAAAAGAAAAGGGCGGCGGGACCCATGCCCCGCCGCCCGCCGCGCCCGGCTGATGGCGGCATCCCGCCCCATCCGCCGGCCGAACCCGACATATGCCCCTCCCCGGCATCCGCGCCTCCGCCGCCCGGCAGGGGTCAGGCGCCGCCGCCCTCCACCGCATGGACGCGCGCCAGCGGCTGCATCGGATGCGTCACCAGGCTGACCTCCACCAGGTCCAGCGCCTCCAGCCTGCGCGGCGGGCCATGCCGGGCCTCCACCACGCGATAGCCGAAGGACAGCCCGTCCACCGCCCCGGCGCGCAGCAGACCGCCCGCCCGCACCGCGACGCCCGCCCGTCCGGACAGGCGCCCGATCACGCGCAGGCCGCGTTCGTCCTCCGCCACATGCTCGACCGTGCCGATGGGCTGCGCGGGGTCATGCTGCCACAGGATCGGCAGCGCCTCGCCCGCCGCCAGCCGCCGCTTCAGGCTGGCGGCGAAGGCGCCCGGCGCGATCACGTCGCCGCCCTGGTCGCGCCGGTCGAACAGCGCCGCATAGCCCGCGAAGCGCACCGCCTCCCCGCCCGCCTGCCCCCCGGTCACAGGCGCAACCCCACGCGCGCCGCGATGCCGAGGAGCAGGAGCATCACCGCCAGCCGAACCAGCCAGCCCAGCGCCGCGCTGCCCGCCGCCTTCTTCGCGTCGCGCCAGCCGCGCAGCAGGTCGCGCAATTCCCGCACATCCTCCGCCGCGCTCCGGTCCGCCAGACCCAGCCGGTCCAGCGTCCGGTTCGCGCCGATCATGCTCGCCTCCTCGATGATCGCCCGGATCATCACGATGTCGCCGCCTTCCGCCTCCGCCTGCGCGACGAGGCTCGCCAGCATGTCCTGATCCTGCATCGCCTTCTCCTTTTCAGCCTTGCCCGGATCAGCCTTGCCCGGACCCGGCGATGCCCAGCATCGCCCGCTTCTCCGCGCCCGTCAGGAATTCCGCCGTCGCGATCCTGTCCCACAGGGCGGCGCGGTCGTCGATCAGGGCGGGCACGCTGTTGAGGTCGACGGCCAGTTCAAGGCCCGCCATGCGCTCGCGCAGGGCCTGGGACAGCGCGCTCAATATCGCGTCGGCCATTGGCAGGATGGTCTGCCGCCACAGCGCCTTGTTCGCTTCCCGGTAATTGGCATAGGTGCTGTCGCCCGGCAGGCCCAGCAGCATGGGCGGCACGCCGAAGGCCAGCGCGATGTCGCGCGCCGCCGCCGCCTTCAGCGACACGAAGTCCATGTCGGCGGGCGACAGGCTCAGCGCCTGCCATTTGAGGCCGCCCTCCAGCAACATCGGGCGCCCCGCATTGGCCGCGCCCTGGAACGCCGCCTCCAGCTCGGTGCGCAGCCGGTCGAACTGGTCGCCCGATAATGTCTCCCCGTCCACGCCCTCATGGACGATGGCGCCGGACGGACGGGCGGCATTGTCGAGCAGCGCCTTGTTCCACCGCGTCGCGCTGTTGTGGATCGCGACCGCGCCCGCCGCCGCGCCCAGGCAGCCCAGGCCATAATGGTCGTCCAGCGGATGGAAGGCGCGGATATGGACGATGGCCGTGCGCCCCGCGCCATCCTCCGCCGCATAGCGCCGCACCTGCTCGCCCACCCTGTAGCTATAGGCGACGGGCCAGCCCTGCGGGTCCGGTTCCACCGTCACCCGTTCGGGCCGCAGGGCGAAGAGGCGCACCGGCTCCCCATCCCCGTCGCCCGCGATCTGCGCATAGCCATTGCCATGGAGGAGGATGTGCGCCGCCAGCGTCTCCATCAGGCCCTGCCCCGCCGACCGGGCATAGACCAGGGACAGGGCGCGGGCGGCATCGTCCGGCGACCGCGCCTCCGCGCGCAGCACCGCTCCCCCCACCGCCTCGCTCACCAGCCGCATGGCGCGCTGCGCCACCGGATTGGCGAGGATCGCGGCGCGCAGCTGCGCATCGTAATTTTGCGGCCATTCGCCCAGCCCCGACGCCAGGCTGCCCAGCCATGAACGCGACAGGACCGGCCGCGACTCTCCCGCCGCGGCCTTTCGACCGAACCATTTCATATGTTGCTCCTTACGGAATGGGTGCCGGGAGGATGCCCTTGCTCCTCTCCCTTTCAGGCAGGGGAACGGGCTTGAACCCTGCGCGAATATCCTAGAGCGATTTCAAGTCAGGTGGACTTATCTGACGGCTCGAAAATCGCGGAAAACAAAGAATCCCTCAGCGGGTTTTGCGTCAATCAAAGCAAAACCCGCTCTAGACCCGGATCAACCCCAGGCTGACCCCCTTCACCGCCGCCGATGTGCGGTCCGTGACCTTCAGCTTCTCGAACAGGCGCCGCAAATAGGTATCGACCGTGCCCGGCGAGATTTCCAGTATCTCCGCGATCACGCTGTTGCTCTTGCCCTGCGCGACCCAGCGCAGGATTTCCACCTCGCGCGGGGAAAGGCCGTGGCTGTCCGGACGGCGCCGGGTCAGCATGCCGAACGTCTTCAGATGCGCGGCCTGCGCCGCCATGTGCAGTTCCGTCCGCTTGGCCTTGCGGTAGAAGTCGGGATCGGCGGGCCGTGCCAATATGCCGTAGGCGTCGCGCCCATGCGGGCCGAAAAGCGGCAGCGACAGCGCGTCCCCCGCGCTCAGCCCCTCCATGATGATGCGATAGCGCTTCTCGTCCGGCGACAGGTGGAACCGCTCCGCCACCCGAAAGGGCGTGTCGGGCCGGCCCGTCGCCATCACGACGCGCAAGGTCGGGTCATGCTGGCCATAGCCCATTTCCGCATAGGCATGGACGACATCGGTCGAGAAGCCGTTTTCCAGCAGAGCGATGGCCTCGCCCACCCGGCCCCGGTCGAACAGCACATAGGCGACGGCGCCGAAGCCGTGGCCATGGAAATAGCGCACCATCAGCGCCCACAGGCCGCTGAGGCTCCGTGCGCGCTCGATCTGGCCGAACAACTCCCCAATCTCCAGAGTCATGATCCCCTCCAGAGCCCGTGCTTATCGTCCCCTTGCCGATATGGGGCTTTTCATTCAATACCTTATGTCAAGCCGCGATCAGGCCCATGCCGATGCCCCGCACCGCCGCGGACGTCCGGTCGGACACGCCCAGCTTCTCGTAGATGCGCCGCAAATAGGTATCGACCGTGCCCGGCGAGATGCTGAGAATGTCCGCGATCACGCCGTTGCTCTTGCCGCGCGCCACCCAGTCCAGAATTTCCCGCTCCCGCGCCGACAGAGACTTGCCCCGGCTCGGTCCGGAGATGGTGAAGTCCAGGATGCGCAGATGTGCCGCCTGCGACGTCATGTGCATCTCGCGCAGGGCCAGGTCGTCGGTCCGCGCCTCCGGCGCCATCCGGCCGATCCCGACATAGCCGTTGCGGTTCGCCGGGCCGTAGCAGGGCAGGCTGAACCCGTCCCCTATGTCCACCGCGCGCATCAGGCTCAGATAGCGGCGCTCCTCGTCGGTCAGTTCCACGCTCGCCCAGACCTCGCTCCAGCGCAGCGGCCGGCCCTGCGCCATGGTGAGGCGGGGCACGATATCGACCTGCTCATACTGAACGGAGAGATAGGCCTCGACCGCCGCGGGATTGAAGCCATGATGGATCGGCGCGGCCACGCCCGGTCCAACTCCCGGCCCCGCGCCCGGCTCTCCGGGGCCGCAGGCGAAGTAGCTGACCGCCTGATAGCCCCTTTCCCGGAAATAGCCGATCATCAACCGCCACAATTGCGGCAATGTTTCGCATCCGGCGATTTGTCCGACTATATTGTCCACCAGCAGCATGCCTTTGCGGATCTTCCCGATGACCCTAGCATGAATCAAATATCCATCCAGCATCATTTCAGAGCATTTTGAGCGACGGCCTGGCTGATCGTCCCAATAGGAGATCGCTGAGCGCCCAGACCAGCGCGTCCGCCCGGTCCGGCGAGCGGCCCGGCCCCATATAGCCGCCGCCGGGGACCAGGCCGCACATCTCGTCCTCCAGCCGGGCGAACAGGCCGACATGCGCGACCCGCCCCGCCTCGTAGAGGGCGGCGACGGGTTCCGCCCGCGCCGCCTTGCCCCGCGACGCATGGACCAGGCGCAGGGGCAGCAGGCTGTCCGCCGCGCGCAGCACGGACGCGACCATGGCGCCGCCATTATTGGCCTCCGCCACGATCCGGTCCGCGCCCCAGCGATGATGGGCGCGCGCCACCGCCCGCGCCCATTGCTCGGGGCTCGGCCGCTCCACGCTGGCATCGTCGATGACATAGGCGCGCCCGTCCCGGCCCAGCCCGGCGACCACGATGCCGCATGCGTCGCCCGCGCTCCCGGCGGGGGGATCGACGCCCACCACGACCCGGCCGAGCAACGGCACGGGCGTCCCGCCCGCCTGGCCCGCCCCGCCTGTCTGCCCCTCCCCGCCCGCCTGCGCCGCCCCGTCTGCCT
>JASGGS010000235.1:0-6262 GCA_047602685.1 Sphingobium sp. | reverse complement strand
GATCAGCCCCGTCATCTCCGCCAGCGGGATGAAGATGTCGGGCCGGATCATCCCCTCGCGCGGATGCGTCCAGCGGGCCAGCGCCTCGACGCAGACGATCCGTCCGTCCCGCGCGGACACGATAGGCTGATAGGCGACGTCGATCCGGTTCGCGGCGATGGCGGCGCGCAGGTCGTGCTCCAGCCGCTTGCGCACGTCATGCCCCTCGTCCATGCCGGGATCGTAGCTGTCCCAGCGGTTCTTGCCGCGCCCCTTGGCGCTGTACATGGCGACGTCGGCGCGGCGCATCAGCTCGTCCACGTCCAGCGCACACCGGGCGGGGGTGGAGACGACGCCGATGCTGACGCCGATCTGCACATGCGCACCCGCAATGGCGAAGGTGGGCTGGAACGCGCCGATGACGGCCTGGGCCAGGGCGACGGTCTCGTCCGGCGCCGCGCCGCGATGCAGGACGGCGAACTCGTCCCCGCCCATGCGCGCGACCAGCGCTGCCTCGCTCGCTGTGGCCACGATCCGCGCCGTCGCCTCCCGGAGCAACTCGTCGCCCGCGCGATGGCCGTACAGGTCGTTCACTTCCTTGAACCCGTCCAGGTCCATATAGATGAGGTTCACCGCCCTGCCCGCGTCCAGCTTGGCGCGCACGCCCTCTAGCAGGACGCGGCGGTTGGGCAGGCCGGTCAGCGGATCATGGCCCGCATGGTGCAGCGCCCGGTCCTGGCTCGCCTTCAGCTTGGCGATGGATTCGCTCCCCTGCCGCAGCAGGAAGCCCGCCATGGCGGAGGCGAGGAGGACGATGACCAGCAGCCCCGGCAGGACCTGCGCGCGCAGCGCCGTTCCGGGCGTGGCCACCTTCATGTCGACATAGGCGAGCGGCCGGCCCCGGAAGTCGCGCAGCGCGACCAGCCCGCCCTCCTGGCGCACCGTCATGGCGGGCAGCTGGTGGGTCCGGCGCAACCGCTCGATGAAGGCGCCGTCCACCTTCTCCGCGATCGCCATCACCTGCCGTTCGCCCGGCGGCAGGGCCACCTTGTCGGTCAGGGGCACGATGGCCGCGACGGAATAGATGTAGAGATGCCCGTCCCGCCCGGTGAAGCCGCTGATGATCGGCTGGCGGGCGGGGTCCATGCGGCGCACCGCCGACAGGCTCTCCGCGAAGGCGGGGCCGAGGCTGGCGACGGGATCGGTCCGGCTCGTCTTCCCGTCCGTGAAGACATAGCGGCTGCGGTCGTCCGGTCCCACGACCAGCACATGGCCATAGCCCTGCGTCCGGCCCAGATAGGCGGTCACATTATAGTCGATCCAGTCCGCGTCGAAATCCCGCGCGATATGGCGGACCGCATCGTCCCACTTGGCATAATCCTGCAAGTCATGGGCGACCATGGCGACATTGGTGTCGAGCGCGGCGGCGAGGGTGCGCGTCTGGCGCTCCGCCTCTTGCCTGTCCTGCGCGGAGGTGGTGACATGGAGGAGCGTCAGGACGCTGCCGAAGCAAAGCCCGGTCAGGATCAGCAGCGGCCAGAAATACCGGCCTGGAACACGGCGTAGGACAGACATGATGCTTTTGCGCGACCTTCTTTGGTCCCGTCCTAGCATATCGACCCTAGGGAGTGGTTAAGACGCCGGCCTTTCCGCGGGGGAGGGGTGCGCGCCCTTGCGGAACAGCTCGCGGTCGGCCGGGCCGAAGCCGATGCGCCAGATGACGAAGCCGTAGATGAGGAGGATGGTGGGTATGCCGAAGCTCAGCTCCGCCCATTCCATATGCTCCGGCACGGCGGTGAAGCAGGTGCCCGCCGCCGCCGCCAGCGCGCCCGCAACGAGCAGGGAGGGGCGCCAGCTCGTCACCGGCGCGCCCACGATGCGGCTTAGTGCGCGCGACTTGATCCACGATCCGGCGGCCAGTGCGATGGCGAGGCCGAGGGCGGGGCAGGCCGCGACCCACATTTCCGGCATGTCGAGCTGCCGCGCGCCGAAGACCAGCGCGAGGGACAGGATCGCCTGGAGGGCGATGGTCGCGATGGACAGCCACAGATTGCGCCCGCGCGCGAGGTAGACCAGCGCCGCCTCCGACACCACGGACGGCGCGGCCGTCGCCTCCGCCGCCAGCAGGAAGACGAGCGCGGCGGTGCCGCTCACGAACTGGGGGCCGAGCACGCCCATGGCCGCCTCGCCCGGAATGCCGATGGCGAGGGCGATGCCGACCTGCGCGGCGATGATCCAGAAGCCGACCTGGCTCACATGCTCCGCCACCGCCCTGTATTTCCGCTCCGCCACGTTGCGCGCGATGATGGGGCCGAGGATCGGCTCGAAGCTGGTCTTCAGCTTCTGCGGCAGGGAGGCGAATTGCTGCGCCACATAATATATGCCCGCCGCCGTAGGCGTCACGAAGAAGCCGAGCAGCCAGAGGTCGAGGCGCCTCGTGCCCCATTCGATCGCGTCGGCGGCGGCCAGCGGCAGGTTGCGCCGGGCCATGCGCCACAGCCGCAGCGGATGCGGCGTCCAGCCGCGCGGCAGGCCGTAATGGCGGAAGAAGGGGATGAGCGCCGCGATCATCGCCGCGATCATCGACACCACATAGGAGAGGATCAGGCCGTCCCGCTTCGAATAGAAGACGAACAGGCTTGCCGCGATGCTGATCGCCCATGGCTCGATGATCGACCGTGCCCGCACCGTCGCGCCGATGTCGTAGCGATAGGCGCAGGCGGCGAGCGCCACGTCGGCGAGCGCGATGGCGTAGATGATGAGCGGCAGCAGCCGGTCCAGCCCGTTGATCTGGCTGTTCGGGAACATCGCCGCCGGAAAGGCGATCAGGGCCGCGCTCGCCACGGCGGAGGCGGCGAAGGTGACGAGCAGGGCGTCATAGACGATATGGGCATCGGGCCGGTCGCGCGCGGAAAGCTGTTCGGCAAGGCCGCGCTTCAGGCCCAGCGTGGCGAGCTGCGCCGCGAACTCCACGACCAGCACGGCCAGCGCGAAGCGGCCCAGCGTGTCGGCGCCATAGAGGCGGCCCGCGACCAGCAGGAAGGGGATGCGCGCGCCCAGGCGCAGCACGAAGCCGATCACATTGGTCCGGCCGCCCTTGGCCAGCGCCGCCAGATCGTCCTGCTCGCGGATAGCGTCGCCGGGGTCGGAGGTGTCAGCCTTGCTCAAGCGTCCCCGCCCCGCATTCTCTTTATGCTGCTGTCTGGCATGTGGATATCAGGACCGGCATATCAGGCAGTTCCGCCGGCCGCACAAGTCCCATGCTGTTCCCTATTGTTAATTGGCGTGACCTTCATTCGGACCTTATGGGCCGGGCGAGCAGGGCGGTGATGATGTCGGCCACGCCCGCCGTCCCTTCCAGCAGGGCGCAGACCGCCTCGACCACGGGCATGTCCACCCCGGCGGCGCGCGCCGCCTCGCGCAGGACGGGTGCCGTGAAGGCGCCCTCCGCGACGGTGCGGCGGTCGGCCAGCAGGGCGGACGCCGCCTGCCCCTCGCCCAACCCCTTGCCGAGCGAGAAGTTGCGCGAGCTGGTGGAGGAGCATGTGAGTACGAGGTCGCCCAGGCCAGACAGGCCCGTCAGCGTCTCGATCCGCGCGCCGCGCGCCAGCCCGAATCGCGTCATCTCCGCAAAGCCGCGCGCGATCAGGGCCGCGCGCGCATTCTGGCCCAGCCCCGCGCCTTCCACGACGCCGCAGGCGATGGCGAGCACATTCTTGACCGCGCCCCCTATCTCCGCGCCGATCACGTCGGTGGACAGATAGGGGCGGAAGGTCGGACGCCCGATGCGCTGGCCGATCCGCTCGGCAATCCCCTCGTCCTCGCAGGCGAGGGTGATCGCGGTGGGCAGGCCCTGCGCCACTTCATGCGCGAAGGTGGGACCGGACAGCACGGCGATGGGCGCCTCCGGCCGCACCGCCTTCGCCACCTCGCTCATCAGCAGCATGGTTCCCGCTTCTATCCCCTTGGCGCACAGGATCAGCGGGACGGCGCCCGTCGGCGCCTCGGCCAGGACGGAGCGCAGATGCTGGGCGGGCGTGACGACGAGGATCGCCGCGCAGGCGGACAGGTCGGCAAGCTCGCCCGTGGCACGGACATGGCGGGACAGCGGCACGCCGGGCAGGAACAGGCTGTTCTCGTGCGCCGCGTTGATCGCCTCGCGCACCTCCGGCTCGCGCGCCCAGAGGAGGACGGGGCCGGTCCCGCCCTGCGCCGCGACCTGCGCCAGGGCGGTGCCCCATGCGCCTGCTCCGATCACGCCGATGGTCATCCCTTCACTCCCGCTCCACGCGCCTTTTCCGCATCCGGGTCGAGCGGCCAGCGGGGCCGCGCGGGGATGGACAGGTCGTCGGTCAGGCCCAGCGCGAATCGCTCTGCCCCCGCCCAGCCGATCATCGCGCCATTATCCGTGCACAACCATAAGGGCGGCGCGACGAAAGGCAGGTCGGCCTGCGCCGCCAGCGCCGACAGGGCGCCCCGTATCGCCTGATTGGCCGCCACGCCGCCCGCCACGACCAATGCCGTGGGCCGCCGCTCCATCGCCGCCAGCGCGTGCCGGGTGCGGTCGGCGAGGCAGTCGATCACCGCCTGCTGGAAACTGGCGCACAGGTCCGCCGCGCCATATCGGCCGGTCTGGTGGGCGCGCAGCACCGCGCTCTTGAGGCCCGCGAAGGAGAAATGCGGGTCCGCCGTCCCGGCCAGCGGCCGGGGCAGGGGCACCGCCTTCGGGTCGCCGCCGAGGGCTGCGCGCTCCACCGCCGGTCCGCCCGGAATGCCGAGGCCCAGCAGCTTGGCCGTCTTGTCGAACGCCTCGCCCGCCGCATCGTCTATGGTGGTGGCGAGGCGGCGATAGCGCCCGACGCCCAGCACCTCGATCAACTGGCAATGCCCGCCGGAGACGAGTAGCAGGAGATAGGGGAATTGCAGGTCCGGATCAGCGAGGCGCGGGGAAAGCGCATGCCCCTCCAGATGGTTGACCGCGATCAGCGGCTTGTTCGCCGCCATGGCCAGCGCCTTGCCGGTGACGAGGCCGACCATCACCCCGCCGATCAGGCCCGGCCCGGCGGTCGCCGCGATGGCGTCCACTTGATCCAGCCGCAGGCCCGCCTCGTCCAGCGCCGCCTCGACCAGTGGGATCAGCGCGTCGACATGGGCGCGCGCCGCGATCTCCGGCACGACGCCGCCGAACGGGCGATGCACGGCCTCCTGCGTGGCGAGGCGGTGGGACAGGATCGTGCGGTCGGCGCGCACCAGCGCGGCCGCCGTCTCGTCGCAGCTCGACTCCAGTCCCAATATCACGGCTTGGGGGATCACGGCTTGGGGGGAAAGGGTCATCGGCCTTCCCTCTATCGCGCGGTGCGATTAGAGCAAGGCCGCATATGACCGACATCACGCCCACTCGCCCCTTTCGCATCGGAACGCGCGGCTCCCCGCTGGCCCTCGCGCAGGCGCGCATGACCGCCGACGCCCTGCGCGCCGCCCATGGCTGGGGCGAGGACCGGCTCGTCCTCGTCACCGTGCAGACCAGCGGCGACCGCATCCAGGACCGGGCGCTGGCGGAGATCGGCGGCAAGGCGCTGTGGACCAAGGAACTGGACCGCGCCCTGCTGGACGGAGAGGTGGATTGCGCCGTCCACTCGATGAAGGATGTGGAGACGATCCGGCCGGACAGCATCGCCATCGCCGCCATGCTGCCCCGTGCGGCGGTGGAGGACCGCCTTCTGGGCGCCTCATCTGTTACGGAACTGAAACGAGATGCGGTGGTCGGCACTAGCTCGCCCCGCCGCGCCGCGCAGGTCCGCCGCCTCAATCCGGTCGTGACCCCTGTGATCTTTCGCGGCAATGTCGCCACCCGTATCGCCAGGCTGGAAAGGGGGGAGGCGGACGCCACGCTGCTCGCCGCCGCCGGTCTCGACCGGCTCGGCATGGGCGATGTCGGCGTCACCATCCCCCTCGACCAGATGCTGCCCGCCCCGGCGCAGGGCGCGGTCGGCATCGAATGCCGCGCGGATGACGCGGGCGCCCGCGCGCTGCTGGCGCCGATCAGCCATGCGGACACCTTCGCCTGCGTCATAGCCGAACGGGCGCTGCTCCTCGGCCTTGGCGGCACCTGCCACTCTCCGGTCGCCGCGCTCGCCCGGATCGACGGCGACGCGATCCTGCTGAAGGCGGAGATATATTCGGCTGACGGCGCGGAGCATGTGGCAGGCTCCGTCCGGCTGGCGCCCGGCGACGGGGCGGCGGCGACGGCGCTGGGCCGCGATCTGCTGGAGCGGGCGGGGCC
>JASGGS010000234.1:0-6288 GCA_047602685.1 Sphingobium sp. | reverse complement strand
CCTCGGCACCAATAATTGCCGCCTGCTGATTGCCCGCCCCGCCGATGAAGGCTTCATCGTCGTCGATGCCTTTTCGCGCATCGTGCGGCTGGGCGAAGGCCTCGCCGCGACCGGGCGGCTGAGCGAGGCGGCGATCGACCGCGCCATTTCCGCCCTGTCCGTCTGCGCGGCAAAGCTCCGGCGGCGACGGGTGACGCTTGCCCGCTCGGTGGCGACCGAAGCCTGCCGCCGCGCCGCCAACGGCAATGATTTCGTCGCGCGCGTCTATGACGAGACGGGCATCAAGCTCGACATCATCTCCGCGCGGGAGGAGGCGCGGCTGGCCGTGCTGGGCAGCCACAACCTGCTGGAGGCGGGCGAAGGCCCGGCGATGATCTTCGACATTGGCGGCGGGTCGACCGAACTGGTGCTGCTGGACACCGACGCCGAAAGCCCGCGCATCC
Organism: Sphingobium sp.; assembly: GCA_047602685.1. Taxonomy (GTDB): domain Bacteria; phylum Pseudomonadota; class Alphaproteobacteria; order Sphingomonadales; family Sphingomonadaceae; genus Sphingobium. The sequence continues at coordinate 5,845 of JASGGS010000234.1, read as the reverse complement.
TCGACTGGCACAGCGCGCCCTGGGGCGTGGTGTCGCTGTCGGAGAGCATAGCGGGCACCGGCTCCGACGACGCGGCGACGCGCGCCAATGCCTATACCGCCATGCGCGAGCGGGTCGCGGAGGCGCTGAGCAGCTTCGCCCCCCGCCTGCCCGCCGGCCAGGCGCTGCGCATGCTGGGCACGTCCGGCACGGTCACGACGCTGGCGAGCGTCCATCTCGACCTGCCGCGCTACGACCGCGCCTCCATTGACGGGCTCGTCCTGTCGACCGATACGCTGCGCGGCATTGCGGAGCGGCTTGCGGGCATGAGCCTGGAGGAGCGCGCCGCCTTGGCCTGCATCGGGCCGGAGCGCGCCGACCTGGTGGTGGCGGGCTGCGCAATATTGGAAGGGATTCTGGACGTGTGGCCCGCAGAACAGCTTTCGGTGGCCGACCGGGGCATCAGGGAAGGCATATTGCGCAGCCTGATGCAGGGCAACGCCTCCCTCCCCCAGGCCGCGCGGCAGCCCGCATGAGCCGCGGCAATCCCGGCAATAGCGGCCGTATCCGCGTCAAGACCGGGCGCGGCCGCACCGCACAGTCGACCCGCTGGCTGGAACGGCAGCTGAACGACCCCTATGTGCGCAAGGCGCGGGCGGAGGGCTATCGCAGCCGGGCCGCCTACAAGCTCCTAGAACTCAACGAGAAGTTCGGGATGCTGAAGGGCGCGAGGCATATCGTGGACCTGGGCGCCGCGCCGGGCGGCTGGACGCAGGTCGCGCGCAAGCTGAACGGCAATGCCAAGGTGGTGGGCATCGACCTCCTGCCCATCGACCCGATGGAGGATGTCACCTTCTTCCAGATGGATTTCATGGACGACGCCGCGCCCGACCGGCTGCGCGAGGCGCTGGGCGCCGCGCCCGATCTCGTCATGTCCGACATGGCGGCCAATACGGTCGGCCATGCGCAAACCGACCATCTGCGCACCATGGGACTGGTCGAGGCGGGCGCCTGGTTCGCCATCGAGACTCTGCGCGAGGGCGGCTGCTATGTGGCAAAGGTCTTCGCGGGCGGCACCGACGACGCACTGCTCAAGGTGCTGAAGCAGCATTTCAAGACCGTGAAGCATGCCAAGCCGCCCGCCAGCCGCAAGGAATCGAGCGAATGGTATGTGGTGGCGCAGGGCTTCAAGGGACGGCAGGACTGAACGCCCCACCAGATCATGGGGCCGCGGCTCTGAAGAGAAGGGTGGGAGGAGGCCTGCTGCCGCCTGCGCGGGGGCATGGTCCCGTCAGGAACCGCCATCCTCATAGAGTTCCAGCGGCAGGCCGTCGGGATCGGCGAAGAAGGTGAAGCGGCGGCCCGTCCAGGCATCCACCCGGATCGGTTCCACCTCCACACCCGCCTGCTCCAGCCGTGCGATCTCCCCGTCCAGATCGTCCACGGTGAAGGCGAGATGGCGCAGCCCGCAGGCTTCCGGACGGCTGGGGCGCGGCGGCGGCGCGGGGAAGGAGAAAAGCTCCAGCCGCGCATTGCCCGCATCGAGATCGCATTTCCACGACCCGCGCTCCTCCCGATACACCTCCTGCACCAGGGGGAGGCCGATAATCCGCGTATAGAAATGCTTCGAACGGGCATAGTCGGAACAGATGAGGGCGACATGATGCACGCCCTTCATCCCCGCCGTCCCTCCTCGATGGCGTGCATATCCTCGTCGGAGAAGCCGAAATGATGGCCTACCTCGTGGATGATGACATGAGCGATGAGATCGTCCAGCGCGACGCCCGTCTCCACCCACTCCTCCAGCAGGGGGCGGCGGAAGAGGCGGATGCGGGGCGGCATCTGGGCGCTGTCCCAGATGCTCTGCTCCGTCAGCGGGCGCCCTTCATACAGGCCCGTCAGTTCCCACGGATCGTCCAGCCCCAGGGCGCCCAGAGCCTCGTCATCCGCGAACTCCTCCACCTGGAAGAGGATATCGCCGAGATGGACCCGAAATGCCTCCGGCATGCCGTCCAGCGCCTTTTGCGCCAATGCCTCGATCATCGCCGCGTCGGGCGCATGCATCATGGCGTCAGGGCCGCCCCAGCGGATCGAGCGCGGAACGGCGCGGCATCGCGGGACGGGGCGCGACAGGGGGCGGCAGGCCGTCCATCCGCATCAGCGCATCGATGCGCTTTTCCGTGGCCGGGTGGGTCGAAAACAGCTCCGACACGCTGGTCGGCACGATATAGAGCTGGGCCGCCGCCGGATTGCGCTCTGCCGTGTGGTTGGGAATGGCCTGCGCCGCGCCCGCAATCCTGGCAAGGGCGGAGGCGAGCGCGCGGGGATTGCCCGAAATTTCCGCCCCCGCGCGATCCGCGCCATATTCGCGCGTGCGGCTGATCGCCATCTGCACGATCATCGCGGCGAAGGGCGCGACGACGACGGCGAGTATGCCCGCCAGCGGATTATGGTTCCCCCCTTCGCCGCGCGGCATGAACAGCGCGAAATTGGCGATCATGGAAATCGCGCCCGCAATGGTCGCCACCATCGTCATGATCAGCGTGTCGCGGTTGCGGACATGGCCCAGCTCATGCGCCATGACGCCCGCCACTTCCTCCCGGCTCAGCATGGAGAGCAGGCCCGTCGTCGCGGCGACGGCCGCATTTTCGGGGTTGCGGCCCGTGGCGAAGGCGTTGGGGCTGGCATCCTCCACGATATAGACGCGCGGCATGGGCAGGTTGGCGCGGCGCGCCAGGTCCGCGACCAGTGTGTAGAATTCGGGCGCGGTCGTCGCATCCACTTCGCGCGCATTGTGCATGCGCAGAACGATCTTGTCCGCGTTCCAATAGGTGAAGAGGTTCATGCCGGCAGCCACGACCAGGGCGATCATCGCACCGCCCGTCCCGCCGAACATATAGCCCAGGGCCATGAACAGCGCCGTCAGCGCCGCCAGCAGCATGGCCGTCTTCATCCCGTTCACTTCGCTCCACTCCTCTATGGTTGCAGAAGAGATGTAGGAAGCGCCGAACTCCCTCGCAAGCGGCGGGAATCAGCCCTTTTTATTGCTGTTCCGTGTCTCGGCGATGGCTTGCTTGAGCGCGTCATAGCCGACATCGCCATGCAATATCCGGTCGCCCACGACGAACAGGGGCGTGCCGCGCGCATTGAGCGCCTGCGCCAGCGTCACATTCTTCGCGAATTCGTCCGCCGTGCCGCGCGAGGAGAGGATGTTCTGCACCTTGCCCTTGTCCAGGCCCGCCTGCGTGGCGGCGGCGAGGATGGTGGCCTTCGTCACCTCCTGATACCCGTACATCGCCTTGTGATAGGCGGGATAGAGGTTACTGTCCGCCGCCAGCAGGGCGACGCGGGCCGCCTGCACGCTTTCGTCGCCCAATATGGGCAGTTCGCGATAGACGACCTTCAGCTTCCTGTCCTCGGCCAGCAATTTCGCGACATAGGGGGCCGCCGCGCGGCAATAGCCGCAGCTATAGTCGAAGAATTCGACCAGCACGACATCGGCATCCGCCGCGCCTTCCCATGCGCCCGCATAGGGCGTCTCTATATCCTTGCGATTGTCGGAGACGGACTTGGCCATCTCCTTCGTGCGCAGGCGCTCCATCGCTTCCGGCAGGATTTCGGGATGGGCGAGGATATAGTCGCGCACCACCGCCTCTATCCGGGCGCGTTCGGCGGCGGGACGCCGGCCGCATCGCCGGTCATAGCCGCGCCCGCGCAGCGCCAAGGCCGACCGCACCCAGCAGCAGCACCGGCATCAGCGCGCGCCAGCGGCGGGCGCCCTCGGCCCCGTGCGCGTCAGTCGCGCGGCAGCGCGCGGCCCGCGGCAGGCCGTGCCCAGATCTTGTCCGTCATTTCTTCTTCCTGTTCCGGTCCATCGCGCCCTGCGCCGCCATGGCGATGTCCTGCGCGCGCAGATAATCGTGCGTGCCGGGCTTGAGCGCGGCCATGGCGACCTGCGCCTGGCGCGCGGCCTGCTGGTAGTTGCCCGACAGATCGGCCTGTTCCGCGCTGGCGAGGGCGGCGAGCGCGTTATTGCCCTTCCGCGCATAGACATTGCCCAGCACATACCAGGCAAAGGGATTGTCGCGGTCGCGCGCCAGGGCGCTGCGCAGCACGGATTCCGCCTCGTCCAGATATTTGGGGTCGTCCGTGGCGACAAGGGCATGGCCCAGCATGCCCGCGATCAGCGAATTGCCGCGCGTGCCCGCGACCGCGCCGCGCAAGGGACCGATGGCATCGCGGGGACGGCCGGATTCGAGGAGTATCTGCCCCTCCAGCTCCAGGAAATAGGGGTCGTTCGGCACCTTGATGAGCAATGCCTTCGCCGCGTCCAGCGCCTGATCCGGATAGGCGCCCTTGTGCCAGGCATAGGCGCGCGCATAGAGCGCCGGGATGCTCATGTCGGTGACCGGATATTTGCGCAGCGTCACGGCGGGGTCGGAGACATAGCCGATCAGCTTCGCCTTCACCCGTTCGAACCGCGCCTCCAGCGCCGGGTCGATCGGCTTCGCCCAGGCGGGATCATTCTTGTAGATGTCGGTCAGCACCTGGATGCGGTCGCCCGACAGCGGGTGGGTGGTGGCATAGCCGTCATCCGTATCCTCCCGGATGCGGTAGCGATATTCGAGATTCTGAAGCTTCTTGAAGAATTCGAGGCTGCCCTTGCCGGTGATGCCCGCCATGTGGAGATAGCGCGCGCCCGCAAGGTCCGCGCTCGATTCCTGCGTGCGGCTGAAGGCCAGATATTTGCCCATGGCGGCCTGCTGCCCGGCGGCGAGTATGCCCATCCCCGCCTCCCCGCCGCCCGCCGCCAGCGCGGCCGCGCCGAGGACGAGGCTGAGGATCGAGATGCCCGTCGCCTCCCTTATGCCCTCGGACGAGCGGATGACATGGCCGCCCTCTATATGGCCGAGTTCATGGGCGATGACGCCCTGCACCTGGTTGATATTGTCGGCCTCCGCCAAGAGGCCCGAATGAATCCAGACGATCTGGCCGCCCGCCACGAAGGCGTTGACGCTGGGATCGTTGATGAGGAGGACCTGGGCGTTGCGCGGGTCCAGCCCCGCCGCCTTGACGAGGGGCGCGGACGCCTCCGCCAGCAGCGATTCCGTCTCCGCGTCGCGCAATATGCTCTGCGCGGCGGCGGGGGAGACTATGACGGCGAAGGCCATGAGCGCGACGGCGGCCGTCCGGGCGCGGCGGGCGATGCGGCCCTTGATGCGGCCTGACTCTCTCGACGTCAGCGAAGCCATGATGCCCTCATAACCCGTCTGCCTGAACCGGCCCTGTCCGTCAGCCATGGTCCCGGAGCGCTTCGGGGCCGGCGGCGGCGCGAGGCATGATGCCCAACGCCGCCGCCGGCGCCCAGGATCAGTTGCCGAAGGTCCGCTGCCACCAGCCGCGACGGGCCGGCTCCGCATCGCCATCCTCCGGCGCGGCATCGACGGATGCCGGGTCGGACGGGGCAGGCGCGGAGGCGTCATTGCCATACTCTGCCGACTGCACCGGCCCGGCATCGTCCGCGATCACAGGCGCGGCCTCGACGGCCTCCTCGGCCTTGGGCTTCTTCGCGCGGCTGCGGCGCTTGGGCTTGGCCTCCTCCGCTGGAGCCTCGATCGCCACCGGCTCGGACGGTGCGGCGGGCGCGGGTTCAGCCGGAGCCTCCACCGCCGCTTCCGCCACCTCCTCAGCCTTGGCCTTCTTGGCACGGCTGCGGCGCTTGGGCTTGACCTCCTCGGCAGGCGGCTCGGCCGCAACCGGTTCGGATGGAGCGGCGGGCGCTTCCGCCTCGACGGCGGGCGCCGCGGCCTCGACCGCCTCCGGCGCGGCATCGGCCTTACGGGCGCGGGGGCGGCGGCGGGTCTTG
>JASGGS010000233.1:0-6290 GCA_047602685.1 Sphingobium sp. | reverse complement strand
CATGACATTGCGCACCGGCTGGTCGGCGAGGCGCACCACGCCGGAGATGATGGCGCGCTCGCTCTCCTCTATCACGCCGGACCGGGTGGCCTCCGCCACGATGAGGTGCAGTTCCTCCGCCGTCACATGCCCGTCCGATTCGCGTTTCAGGCCGATGAGGCGGAATATGGCGTTGCTGGAGGCGTCGAGCGTCCAGACCAGCGGCGCGGTGACGCGGGCGAGCAGGATCATCGGCGGCGCGGCCAGCATCGCCACCGGCTCCGGATTGCGCAGGGCGATCTGCTTGGGCACCAGCTCCCCGATGATGAGCGAGATATAGGTCGTCACCACGATGGCGAGGATGAAGCCGATGGTCTGCGCCCTTTCCGCCGCGATGCCGGTGAGCGCGATATAGGCGCCGAGCGGCTCGCCCAGCGCCTCTCCGGAGAAGGCGCCCGCTAGCACGCCGATGCCGGTGATGCCGATCTGCACGGTGGAGAGGAAGCGGCCTGGGTCCTCCTGGAGGGCGAGGACGGCCTTCGCCCCCTGCTTGCCCGCATTGGCCAGCGCCTGAAGCCGCGGCTTGCGGGCGGACACGATGGCCAGTTCCGACATGGCGAACAGGCCGTTCAGCACGACGAGCGCGATGATGATCGCCAGGTCGGCGATGGGCAGGGGCGGCAGGGATGGTGGGGGAGACATGGTGGCCTGCCCTCTATTGCCGCTTATTTCCCCCCGCGACAAGTGGCTTCCGGCGCCTTATCGTCAGCCTGCGTTCAGTTCGATTGCGGAACAAGACCCGGCATGGCGCATTGAACCGTCAACTCGCCGCGCGGAAGGGTTGGCACAGGAGGGAGACTATATCATGATTCGCAAACTCACCACCGGCACGATGCTGGCCGCGTTGCTGGCGGGAACGGCCGCCTGCACCACCGATCCCGACACGGGCCAGCGGCACGTGTCCAACGCCGGGCTGGGCGCGGGCATCGGCGCCGTGGGCGGCTATCTGCTCGGCGATCTGGTCGGCGGGCGCAACAGCCGGACGGAGCGGCTGCTGGGCGCGGGCATAGGCGCGGTCGCGGGCGCGGGCATCGGCTCGTACATGGACGCGCAGGAGCGCAAGCTGCGCGAGCGGACGGCGGGCACGGGCATCGACGTGGTGCGGCAGGGCGACGACCTGCTGCTGCGCATGCCGTCCAACGTGACCTTCGCCACCAATGAGGCGATCATCCAGCCGCAATTCCGCTCCACGCTGGACAATGTGTCGCAGGTGCTGGCGGAATATCCCAAGACCTATGTCGACGTGATGGGCCATACGGACTCCGACGGCTCCGACGCCTATAATCAGGGCCTGTCGGAGCGCCGCGCGGGGTCCGTCGCCGACTATCTGAGCAGCCATGGCGTCAACTCGGCGCGCATCGCCACGCGGGGCTTCGGCAAGACGCAGCCCATCGCCAGCAACGACACGCCGGAGGGCAAGGCGCAGAACCGCCGCGTCGAGATCAAGCTGGTGCCCGTCACCGAGCAGGATGTGGCGAACTCGCGGCGTTATTGAGGGCGTGCGGGGGCGGGCCGTCCCGCCCGCCTTTCGCTGTCACCAGCTCCCATATCCGGGCGCCACGCTGTCGCCGCTGTCGCCCCAGCGTTCGGCGCGGCGCCAGCCATGGCGGCGGCGCTTGCGCAGGTGGAGCGTCGGCCACTGGCCCCGGTCGCCGCGCGCGGCGAGGCGCAGGCCCGCGCGGCGGCAGGCGGCGATCACGGCGTCCGCCTGCCCGTCGAGCAGCCCCGCCAGCACCAGCGACCCGCCCTCCGCCAGATGCGCGGCAAAGGCGGGGGCGAGCGAGATGAGCGGTCCGGCCAGGATATTCGCGACGATCAGGTCATAGGGCGCGCGCTCCAGCAGCGCGGGATGGTCCATGCCCGCCGCTTCCACCAGCACGATCTCGCCCGCGCCGCGCCCTTCCGTCAGGCCGTTGGCGGCGGCATTCTCCGCCGTCACCTCGACCGCCGCCGGGTCGATGTCCGACGCGATCACATGCGCGCGCGGCCACAGCGCCATGGCGGCGAAGGCGAGCAGGCCCGTGCCCGTGCCGATATCCGCGATATTGCCGAAACGCTGCCCGGCGGCGCGGAGGCGGTCGAGCATCTCCAGGCAGCCATGGGTCGTCTCATGCTGGCCGGTGCCGAAGGCGCGGCTGGCGGGGATGAGGAAGTTGACGCGGCCCGCATCGGCCGGATCGTCCGCGCTGTTGCGCACATGAAAGCGCCCGGCGGTGATGGGCGGCAACCCTTCCTGGCTGAGCGCGACCCAATCCTGCTGCTCCACCCGCTCGACCAGCGGGGCCGGCGCGCCGGGCACGAGGCCGCGGATGAGGGAGAGGAGCTTCCTGTCCGGCTTGCCCTCGCAATAGACCTGGAGCAGCCATCGGCTCTCGTCCGCGCCCGCCGGGTCCTCCAGGAAGGAGAGGATGGGCGGGCTGGCCCGGTCCGCGAACAGGAGGTCCGCCTCCATGTCGATCCGCTCCGCATCGGCGCGGGCGCAGGGGAGGGTGACGGTCCAGACGGTGTCTTGCGTGCTCATGAGCGGCGCTTAACGCAGTCGGGGGGATGGGCCAAGACCATGTGCGGGCGTCATCCCGATGCGTCGGCCGGTGCAAATGCGATGTGAGACGCGATGCGAAGGGTAATGGACGGGGAAGCATGGCCATCCGGCAGGCGCCATGAGACTGTCGCGCGCTCCCCGGTGCGCGGCCGCATGGATCTTCCGCGCGCCGGCGCGCATGGGGCAGAGTGGGGAGAGCGTCCGCCATGGCCAGGAACTATGTCTTTCTTCATGGCGGGGGCCAGGGAAGCTGGGTCTGGAACGACCTGATGGATGCATTGCGTATCCAGCATCCCGAAGGCGTCGGGCGATTGCTGGCATTGGATGTGCCGGGCTGCGGCACCAAGCGCGATAGAGAAACATGCGACATGGACGTGCCGACGATCGTCGCCGAACTGATCGACGACATCGAGGAAGCGGGCCTCGAGGAAGCCGTGCTCGTCGGCCATTCGCAAGCGGGAACGATCCTGCCGCTCATGGTCCGATCGCATCCGCGCCTCTTCAGCCATATAGTCTATCTGTCCTGCCTCGCCCCCACGGGCGCGCAGACCGCGCTGAACTGGCGCGAGGACATGCCGGGATCATCCCTCCTCGTGCAAGGGCCGCCGGTGGGAACGCGAGAGCGTTACGAAGCCTTGTTCTGCAACGACATGACGGTTGCCGAAACGCGGCTGTTCCTGGACAAGCTGGGCCAGGACGCATGGCCGTCATCCAGCTATGCACTGTCCGGCTGGGATTATGACCATCTCCAGCATGTGCCCTCCACCTATGTCCTGTGTCTCAAGGACCAGGCGCTTCTTCCAGGCTGGCAGGAGATATTCGCCGAGCGGCTGAAGGTGGACGAGGTGATCCGTGTGGACGCGGGGCATCAGGTGATGAACAGGCACCCGCATGCCGTGGCCGAACTGCTCAGGCTTATACGATAACGCCAACAGGCGCCGCTTCGCGCTGCCGCCCGCCGAACCGTCGAGCGGGACGGTAACGAATGGCGGGCCTCTCCGGTGCCGCCTCGTCCGGCAGCCCGCGCGTCCCCACGGGCAAAAGGGCGCGACCCGTTTCGGATCGCGCCCCCGCCCCTAACCCCGTCGCGGGGCGACGGGGACATTTCGGCATGGCCTGCGGGTCAGGCCGTCATCCGGTCAGGCGACGTTGCGGCTGAACTGGTCCGACGCCTCGCGCAGCGAGTCGAGCGTGCCCGCCACGTCGGCGAAACCGCTCTCCAGCGTGTCGATCTCGGAGGCGACGATCTCCGTGTCCTGGCGGATGGCGGAGATGTTGCTGGACATGGAGTCGGCGGCCAGCGCCGTCTCGTCCACGGCGGCGGTGATCATGGTCACGGTCTGTGCCTGCGCGTCCATGGCGGAACGGATGCGCAGGCCCATGGTCTGCACTTCCTCCACCGTCTCCCGGATGCGCTCGTTGGTCTCGACCGACTGGCGCGTGGAGGACTGGATGGACGCGATCTTCTGCGCGATGTCGTCAATGGCGCGGGCGGTCTGGTTGGCGAGGCTCTTCACCTCCTGCGCGACGACCGCGAAGCCCCGGCCCGCATCGCCCGCGCGCGCCGCCTCGATGGTGGCGTTGAGGGCGAGGAGGTTGGTCTGGCCCGCAATGTCGCGGATGAGGCCGAGGATGGACTCGATGGACTTGGCATGGTCGGACAGGGTGGCGGACATGGCCACGGCCTCTATCGCCTGGGCCGAGGCGCGCGCGGCGACCTCGGCGGAGGATTCCACCTCGCTGCGCGCTTCCTCTATGGCGCGGATCAGCCCGGCGGATGTCTGCGCGGCCTCGCGCATGGCGATGGCCGACTGCTCCGCGGCGGCGGCGACTTCGGACGCCTTGTCCAGCATGCCGCGCGTGGCGGCCGAGGCGCCCTTCGCCTGGTCGCGCAGGCGCAGGCCGAGGCCGGACGCGCCGTCGAGCTGGTTGAAGATGCTGCGTTCGAACTGTTCGGACAGGGCGCGGCGGCGCAGTTCCGCTTCCCGCATGTCGATGGCGTGGATGGAGGAATAGATGACCTCCGTCTCCAGCAGGCTCATCAGCCAGTTGGTGCGCAGCACCACATGCGATCCCGCTTCCTCCAGCGCGAAGCCGTTCTTCTCGAACAGCACGACGTTGAGCGTGACGGACTGGGCGTTGAGGCAGGAGGTGATGATGCGCACGGGCACCTTATGCCGGTGCGCGGCCTCCACCGACTCGCGGGCCAGCAGGCGCCATTCCTCGCTCTCCACATTGGACAGCTTGGAGACGAGATATTTGAGGGCGCTGGCCCGCATGTTCGCGATATTGTCCGGGGACAGCTTCTGCTCCAGCCCGGCGGCGGGCAGATAGGCATCGACAAAGGCGTCGGCGACCCGCTGGGCATCGTCGCCCAGTATCTCCAGGATCTTGCGGGCGCTGTCCGCCATGGTGCCGGACGGGTCGAATTCCCGTACTCGCGTGCGCATGGATACGTCTTCGATCATGGCCCCAAACCTCTGTCCCGCGCCTCTCGAAGAGCGCGGCTGTCTTCATTAAAACCGCCCTTGGCATAGCCTTGGTTGGTTAACGGCTGGTTTTCACTGGCGGCTTTTTTCGGGACGGTTCCCCTCTCCGGGGCCGTGCCGCGGCCGCGCCCGGACAGGCGCGCGCGGCATGCGTTCGGGGCCGGAACCCGCATTTCATCGGGGCCGCGCGCCATCTCGCCCTTGCGGGATCGGTCCGGCGATCCTAAGGGGAGCGCAATTCCAGAACAATTGGGGATAGAGCGGAACATGGCAAGGACAGGGCAGCGCCCGTTATCGCCGCATCTCGGTGTATACCGCTGGGGACCGCATATGACGGTTTCCATTCTGCACCGCGTGGCCGGCGACGGGCTGGCGATCGTGGGCGGCATCGGTCTCGTCTGGTGGCTGTTCGCCGCGGCGAGCGGCCCGGACGCCTATGCGACCTTCCTGGCGGTCGCGACGAGCTGGTTCGGCTATCTCGTCCTGATCGGGCTGACCTGGGCCTTTTTCGAGCATCTCTTCTCCGGCCTGCGCCACCTCGTGCTCGACACGGGCGCGGGATATGAGCTGAAGTCGAATCGCCTGTGGTCCACGGCGGTGATGGGCGGCGCGGTCGTCGTGACGGCGGCCATCTGGACCTATGTGTTCCTGCGGGGGGTGCTGTAATGCGCGGCGGTACGCGTGTCGGCCGCGTGCGCGGCCTGGGTTCCGCCAGGAGCGGTCCGCATCACTGGATCGTGCAGCGCATCACGGCCATCGGCAATCTGGTGCTGGTGCTGTGGCTGATCGCCAGCCTGCTGTTCCTGCCCGGCCTGGATTATGGCGCGGTCACGGGCTGGCTGGCCCAGCCGCTGGTCGCGGTCCCCGCCATCCTGATGCTGGTCAGCATCTTCTGGCACCTGAAGCTCGGCCTCCAGGTCCTGATCGAGGACTATGTGCATGAGGAGGCGGGCAAGCTGTTCTGCCTGCTCATCCTCAATTTCTATGCGGTGGCGGGTGCCGCTGTCGGCATCTTCTCGATCGCCAAGATCGCATTCACGGGGGCTCAGGGCTGATGAGCGACGCTTACAAGATCATCGACCACAGCTATGACACCGTGGTCGTCGGCGCCGGCGGTTCGGGCCTGCGCGCCACCATGGGCAGCGCGCAGGCGGGCCTGAAGACGGCCTGCATCACCAAGCTGTTCCCGACCCGCAGCCACACGGTCGCGGCGCAGGGCG
>JASGGS010000232.1:0-6317 GCA_047602685.1 Sphingobium sp. | reverse complement strand
TCGGCATCGAGCCGCTGGCCGAATATCTCGTGTCGGAAATCCAGGAAGTCTATCGCTTGCAGGGCGTGAAGATCAACGACAAGCATATCGAGGTGATCGTTCGCCAGATGCTGCAAAAGGTCGAGATCACCAATGGCGGCGACACCACGCTGCTGGCGGGCGAACAGGTCGACCGCGAGGAGATGGACGAGCATAACGCCAAGCTCGAACCCGGCCAGCAGCCGGCGGAAGGCAAGCCGGTTCTGCTCGGCATCACCAAGGCCTCGCTCCAGACCCGTTCCTTCATCTCGGCCGCGTCCTTCCAGGAAACCACCCGCGTCCTCACCGAGGCGGCGGTCCAGGGCAAGAAGGACACGCTGATCGGCCTCAAGGAGAATGTCATCGTCGGCCGCCTGATCCCGGCCGGCACCGGCTCCTCCATGAACCGCATGCGCATCGCCGCGAACAGCCGCGACGCCGCGCTCCGCGCCGCGATGCGCGCCGCGAACGAGGCGCATCTCGTCGCGCCGCAATCCGCCGCGGAGGAGCATGCCGCCGAACTGCGCCAGCCCGCGGAAGCCGCCATCGGCGACGACCCGCTGGGCCGCGTCGCGGGCGAGGACTTCACCACCGACGATCTGGATTGATCGCCGGCCGGTGACGGCCCGACCGACGCATGGACCATGGCAAAGGCCCCGGAACGCAGGTTCCGGGGCCTTTTCATTGGGGGTGGCGGCGTTTTGGGAAGGATTGCGGCCTTCCTTCATACGTCACCCCGCCTTAATACGTCACCCCGGGCTTGACCCGGGGTCCAGCCACCTTTCTTCACCCTGTATCCGTTCGGAAAAAGAAAGAAGCGGGTCCCCGGATCAAGTCCGGGGTGACGCCAAGGGGTGGAGGGAACGCATATTTCTACCGCTCGCCCTGCACTGTCGAAGGGCTGCTTTCCTCCTTCCACCCAGCACCGGAAAGAAAAATACGGCCCTTCGACAAGCCCAGGGCGAACGGACTTCGAACATCGTGAAATATCCCAAAGGCCACTATACAACTGTCCCTTGGCCCGCCGATCCCTTGGATCGTCCCGCCAATAATGCCGATGAACCGACCAAAGACCCCACATGGACACCGCCCAACTCCAAGCCTATTTGCACCGCCAAATCCCCCTGTCGGCCGCGATGCAGGTGACCGTGATCTCAGCGACTACGAACAATGTCGTCCTGTCCGCCCCGCTTGAACCCAATATCCATCACAAGAGGACGCTATTCGGCGGCAGCGCATCCGCGCTGGCCATATTGGCGGCATGGTCTCTGCTTCATCTGCGGCTGGAAGACGCGGGCCTTGCCAGCGGGATCGTCATCCAGTCCAACCGGATGGACCATGAGCGGCCCAATCCTCCCTCCCCGGCGGCGCGAACTGGCCGGGCTTCCTCAAGATGCTCCAGCGCAAGGGGCTGGCGCGCATCGAAATGGAGTCGGTGCCGCCGTTCGAAGACGCCGTGGCAGGCTGGCTCAGCGGACGGTCCGCAGCTTTCCTCCGGGACTCGCATTAGAGCATTTTCAAGTTGAGCGTCACGGTTAACGGCCCGGAAGATGCGGCATCGAGAAACAAGAGCGTTTCCGCTCGACAGGGAAACGCTCCGGGTCTGGCCCATCCCCTTGACTGTGCCACTCTGATAATACAGCTATGGACGCGCATGGCAGGCTTTGATCCCCCTTCCCGGCCGCGATTCCTTCAGGATGGAGCCCCCTATCCGCCTGAACCGGCTTCCGCGGAATTCGGTGCGGTGCCTTATACGGGACCGGACCCCCGCCCCAAATGGCGGCGGCGCGGGCATGTCGCCGCCTGGGTCGTCGCGGGCCTCCTCGCCCTCCTCATGCTGACATGCCTGTGGCTGGCCATCACCGCCCCCCTGTCCCGCTCGCTCCAGCCCAATGTGCCGCCCAGCATCACGCTGGAGACGGCGGACGGCCAGTTCATCACGCGAAAGGGCGCCAATGTCGCGGAGCCGGTGAAGATCGCCGACCTTCCGGAACATGTCCCGCAGGCGTTCATCGCCATAGAGGACAAGCGCTTCTACAGCCATTGGGGCATCGACCCGCGCGGCATCGCCCGCGCCTTCTGGCAGAATCTGCGCGCGGGCGGCGTGCGCCAGGGCGGCAGCACCATCACGCAGCAGCTTGCCAAGGGCGCCTTCCTCACCGCCGACCGCACCGCCGCGCGAAAGCTGCGCGAGGTCGCCATCGCCTTCTGGCTGGAGCTGTGGCTCAGCAAGGACCAGATACTCGAACGCTATCTGTCCAACGTCTATTTCGGCGATAATGTCTATGGCCTGCGCGCGGCCTCGCGCCATTATTTCAACCGGGAGCCGGAAAAGCTGAGCCTGTCGCAGGCGGCCCTGCTCGCCTCGGTGCTCAAGGCGCCCTCCCGCCTCGCCCCCACGGAGAATCTCAAGGGCGCGCGGGAGCGCGCCTCCCTCGTCACCCAGGCGATGGTGGATGCGGGCTTCATCACAGCGGCCGAACGCAACGCGCTGCCCCCCGCCCGCCTTGATGTGCGGCCTGTGGCCGAATCGACCAGCGGCACCTATTTCAGCGATTGGGTCCTGCCGGAGGCGCGCGACCGGGCGGGCAGCGTCTATGGCGTGCAGACCGTCGCCACCACGCTCGACAGCACTATCCAGCGCATCGCGACCCGCGCCATCGGCCGCGCGCCGCTGGGCAAGGCGCAGGTCGCGGTCGTCGTGATGCGCCCCGACGGCACGGTGGTCGCCATGATCGGCGGACGCAATTACAGGGACAGCGCCTTCAACCGCGCGGTCCAGGCACGGCGCCAGCCCGGCTCCACCTTCAAGCTGTTCGTCTATCTCGCCGCGATCCGGGCGGGGATGACGCCCGACGATCCGGTGGACGACAGCCCGATCACGGAGGGGGAATACAGGCCCTCCAATCATGACGGGCGCTATCGCGGCAAGATCACCCTGCGGCAGGCCTTCGCGGCATCCAGCAATGTCGCCGCCGTCCGCCTCGCCCAGAAGGTCGGCATCAGGAATGTCATACAGGTCGCGCGCGATCTGGGGGTGACCGCGCCGCTGCCGGAAAACCTCTCCGTCGCCCTGGGGTCGTCGGGCCTGTCCCTCATCGAGCTGACGCAGGCTTATGCGGCGGTGGCGGGCGGCCGCTATCCGGTGCGCGCCCATGGCCTGCCGGAAAAGGAGCGGGGCTGGTTCGCCAGCCTGCTCGACCGGCAGCACAGGTTCAGCGACGACGATCTGGAGATGATCCGCGACCTCCTCGCCTCCGCCACGCGCGGCGGCACCGGGCACCGGGCGGCGCTGCATACCGCGACCTTCGGCAAGACGGGGACGACGCAGGATAATCGCGACGCGCTGTTCGTCGGCTATGCGGGCGGACTGGTGACGGCGGTCTGGGTCGGCAATGACGACAACAGCCCGCTCCCCGGCGTGTCCGGCGGCGGCCTGCCCGCCCGCATCTGGCGCGACATCATGGTGAGCGCGGTCGAGAATGGCGATGTCCGCCGCGAGCAGACCAGCGTGCCCGCCGCCGATGTGGAGGAGGCGACGAACGCCATCGTCAACGCCACCATCCCCACCGATATCGGCAATGTCGCCGTTCAGGTCACGCCCGATGCGGTGCGGCTGCGCGGCGCGGGCGACCTCAGCGTCACCATCCCCCTGCCGTCGGAGGAGCAGCTTCGCGGCGCCGCCGGGCAAGCCGCCCCACCGCCCGTTCCTCCTCCTCCCTCCGGTCCATGACGGTTGGCGCGCCCCGCCGGGCGCGATACGCTCGCCCCGCCCCAAAGCCACAAGCCGGTCGCCTGTCCCGCATGTCCCTATCCCTTCCGCCGTTCCTTCCGCGCCGCCTCTTCCTCGCCCCGGCGATCGGCGCGGCGCTCCTGCTCGCCGCCTGCGGCGATGGCGGCGGCGACGGGCCGGTGCGGGTGGATGTGATCGGCACGGCCGGGCAGATGCGCGCTCCGCTCGACAATGGCGGCAATGCGGCGGGGCAGACCCTGCTCGCCGCCACGGCGCAGGGGCTGGTCGCCTTCGACGCGGGGGGCGATCTGATCGGCGGCCTCGCCGAACGCTGGATCGTGGACGAGGGCGGGCAAAGCTATCTCTTCCGCCTGAAACCGGCGCGCTGGTCCAATGGCGATCCGGTCAGGGCGCCCGATGTCGCCCGCCTGCTGCGCGACCGGTTCAAGGCCAATCCCGTCATCCTGTCCGGCCTCGATCCGCAGGTGCGCGGCATGACGGACGAGGTGCTGGAAATCCGCCTGCCCGGCCCGATGCCGAGCTTCCTCCAGTTGCTCGCCCACCCCGCCATCGCCATTGCCCGGCGCGGCGAGGGCACCGGCCCTTTCCGTCCGCGGCCCGGCCATGACGTCATCACCCTCCTCCCCATGGCAAAGGCCGGCCCCGCCGCGGGAACGGAGGGGGACGGCCAGGGAACGGCGGAACAGCCCCTCTTCCTCCTGCCGACCCGCGCCGCGCTGGGCTTCACCCGGTTCGAGAGGCGCCATTCCGACCTGCTCCTGGGCGGCCGCTACCAGCATCTGCCCTATGTGACCGTCACCAGCCTGCCCAATGGTGCGGTGCGGGCGGACCCGGTCAACGGCCTGTTCGGCCTCGTCATCGACGGCGGACCGGACTTCCTCGCCCATCGCGACATGCGCGAAGTCCTGGGCAGCGCGCTCGACCGCGACCGGCTGGCGCAGCTCCTGAACCTCGCCGGATGGCGCACCGCGACCACTATCCTGCCCTCCCCGCTCGACCTCGGCCGCGCGCCCGCGCAACCGGGCTGGGCAGGCCAGGACCTCGCCGTCCGTCAGGACCGTGCCCGCTCCGTCCTGCGCGACTGGGCGCGCATCCATGGCGGGCCGCCCCCGGCTTTGCGCATCGCGCTGCCCGACGGTCCCGGCACCCGCATCCTGTTCCGGTCCCTCAGCCGGGATTATGCCGCCATCGGCCTGTCCACGCGGCTGGTCGCCTGGGATGCGCCCGCCGACCTGCGCCTCATCGACGAGGTGGCGCCCTTCGACAGCGCCCTCTGGTATCTCTCCCGCATCGGCTGCGGTCCCAATGCCCTGTGCAGCCGGGCGGCGGAGGCGCAGCTCGGCATCGCCCGCCGCGCCGCCACGGAGCCGGAACGCGCCGCCGCCCTGGCGGAGGCGGAGAGGCTGTCGCTGGCGGAGGCCAATTATATCCCGCTCGGCATGCCGATCCGCTTCGCGCTCGTGCGGCCGCGCCTGACCGGCTACCAGCCCTCGCCCCGTGCGCGCCACCCGTTGAACGCGCTGTTCCGCGCCCCCAGATAGGATGCCCGACCTTCCGAGGAGCGCCGCTTTCACCGTGAGACTATCCGCCGAACAGTTCGACCGCATGGCCGCCACCGCCGGTCTCGGCCGCGATCCCGCCTCCATCCGCCAGCGCATCGAGATCATGGAGCGCCTGCTGGAAGGGCTCGTCACCCTGCCCGGCACGCGCCAGCGCCTGGGCCTCGACGCGATACTCGGCCTCGTCCCCATCGTCGGCGACATCGCCAGCGCCGCCATGGGCGCGTGGATCGTGTGGGAGGCGCGCAATCTGGGCCTTTCCCGGTTCCAGATCGCCCGCATGGCCGCCAATGTCGGCATCGACACGGCGATCGGCATCATCCCGTTCGTCGGCGACGCCTTCGACTTCTTCTTCCGGTCGAACAGCCGCAACCTGCGCATCATCCGGCGCCATCTCGACCGGCATCATCCGGCGGGCGTCATCATCGACCGTTGAGCGCGCCCCGCCAGATGGCGATGCGGCGGCTGGCTTCCCGGCCGCCCTGCTGGCCCGCGCGGCAGGGCGCATAGCGGAAATCGCGGTCGAGGCAGAGCCACAGCTCGTCGAACCAGCCCTCGCGCGTCATCCGCACGCGGACGCTGGCGGCGGTCAGGCCCGGCACATGCCGGTTGGCGGCCACGAACGCATCGCGCAGGGCACCCACCGTCAGCGCCGGCCGGCGCGACAGCGCCACCATGTCCGGCATGCGCAGCGCCTGATACAGCCTGCGCGCCTGCGCGAAATAGGCGGACGGCTCCTTCCACCCGCATGTGCCATGCTTGGCCCATTCATGCTGGATCAGGTCGGCCGAGGGCGTCGTGCACAGCATTTCGCCCACCAGCTTCCTCGGCACGATGCCCGTCGGCGCGCAATATTGCGGCCATTGCCGGCCCGCCCCGTCCGGCCACAGCCCGTGCAGCATCAGGCCGAAGCGCGCATTCCCGCCGCACTGGAACCGGTCCCCGGCCCCGTCCCTGCCCCGGCAATATTGCGGCGACCATGTGAG
>JASGGS010000231.1:0-6328 GCA_047602685.1 Sphingobium sp. | reverse complement strand
TCCATCACCGCGTCCATCGTCGGCGATTTCCTCCGGTCGTAGGCCGGACTCCAGCTGTCCATCCGGCTGTCCCGCTTCGTCGGAGTCGGCAGGAGTTCCGCGGCATGGCGGAGCAGGTTCGGCGTGTCGATCTGCGCTTTCGCGCCATTCGCCCGGCGTCCGGTCTCGATCTCCTGTCGGTTCAGTCTCCGGCCGCCGTTCGGTTTGACCGGCGTCGGCATCATGCCCGCATGGCGGCTGGCATGGCCCTGCAACTGGCTGAGCACATCCCCCCGGCCGCCGCGTTCCGCATCCGATTTCCGGGGCGTCGCCAGAATCATCCGCAGCGGATATGTCGATCCCGCTCCGCCGCCCGCGCCGTCCGTCATCCCGTCCGTCGCCATCGGGGTCGGCAGCCTATTCAATGCAGCGGGGTGCATCATCGTCGGCAGGTTCATGCCCGTCCGCTTCTCGCCGCGGACCTTGCACATCTCCGGGCCGTGCGCCGCGTCGCTGGTGCGCGGCGTCGGCAAGCTGGACGGGATCGTAGCCGATGAGCCAGGACCGCTTGCGGACATGGTTGGCGCCGACATTTTCAGCAGCCACCACGCACGGTTCGCAGGCGTAGCCGAGCGTTTCCAGGAGAAGGAGCAGCCGGTCAGCGCCGCGAGTTCTGAGATTAGCGCTGTTCTCAAAAGCGAACCAGCGAGGCCGGCAATCTCCGACCAGGCGGACGGCTTCGAGGTAGAGCCCCGACCGCTCGCCTTCGATTCCTTTGCCTTTGGTATTGGCCGTGCTGATGTCTTGGCACGGCGGGCTCCCGACGATGAGGTCGGGGAGGTATCCAAGGTCGGAAACAAGGCGAGCTGCCGTGAGTCCGCGGACGTCTTCGTAGAGCCGGACATAGGGATTGTTCTCCGCGTAGAGGATGCGGCGCCACTCGACGATCTCGCAGGCGGCGACGGTGACGAAACCGGCGCGGTGCAGGCCGAGCGACCAGCCGCCTGCCGCGGCGCTGAACAGGTCGAGCGCGCGCATCATTCGCACAGCCCGTATTCGCTGTCGCAAAGCAGGCCGTGCTCATCGGCCTCGCGCTGCTCCTGGTCGATGAACAGGTCGTAGTTGCGCCCGCCACGGCTGGTGCGTGACCACGCGATCGCCCGGTCGATGGTCGCCCGGCCATGATCGGCGGGATCGCCGGGAACGGTCGGTGCGGGCAGCAGCGATGCCGGCGTGCCGGCTACCGCGCTGCGGCGGGACACGAGGCTGACCAGCCGCTCCCACTCGCGCACCCGGTCCACCTCGGCGGGGAAACGCATGGCCCAGGCGCGCAGCTCGCGCTTTTTGACCATGATGCAGGTCGAGCAGCCGACCCGGCTCATGCCCATCGTGTAAAGCGGGTTATGGCTCAGGCCGTGGCGCTTGGAGATCGCGAAGGCGTCGGCGGCCAACCAGCGGAAGATGGGCCGGTAGAGCACCTGTCGCGCGCCGCCCGGATACCGCTTCGACTGGATGGGCGGTTTCTTCGCCCGCGCCGGGCTCTCGTCGGCCCGCTCGCCGATCCAGTCGATGACCGGCACGCCCGCGTCGAGCAGCAGACGCTTGCGGTGCATCATCGGGATCAGCTTGGTCTCGTCGGTGCAGAAGCGTGTCTTGGTGCCGGGAAACCGGCCGTGCAGCATCGCCATGTCGAGGAACGGGATGCCGGTCGGATGCAGCAGCTCGAGCGCGCGGTCGATCAGATGATCGGGGACCGGGGGCGAGACCAGGACAGGGCAATCGCACCCGGCCATCCACTCGGCCCTGGTGATCGTGCCTGCCTGCCACGCGGCTCGGCGCTGGTTGCACGCGCCCTTGTGGCGGGTCCGGCGCTTCTCCTTCGACCATTCCTCGCGAAGAATCCCGCGCTTGCGGGCGAAGGCCGCCTCGTCGGTGAGGCCGGGCACATCGTTGGCCGACACGATCTCGATGCGCAGGCCAAGGCGCTGCCGCAGCCAGTCGTCGAGATAGGCGATGTGGTCGAGCGTGATCGGATTTTCGTGGCCGTTGTCGGCGGTGAGGAAGCGCGGGGCGTTGTTGCCGAAGGCTGCCAGCCCCTTGCGCTCGATCCGTTCGACCATCAGGCACAGGACGGCCTGACTATCCTTGCCGCCCGAGATGCTGCCGAAGTGCTGGACGACGGTCATGGCCGGCCGTCCACAGCCGCGCGCGGCGTTAGCAAGAATACGAAGTATTCTTTTCTATTAGGATAGTTAGAGGGAGGCGGATTCGGCGCGGATTTCCGCGCCTTTGCGCGAACCTTCGGTCCCTGATAGCACGACTCTCCGGTCCCTGATGGCACGAGTCCGGCGGTCCCTGATAGCACGAGCGCCATCACCGCTTATCCACAAGGCCGAAGCGCACGCGGCGCATGGCGGCGTCGAACGGATCGACGGGGATCGGGACGAAGGTGAGCCGTTCGCGGCCGACCGCGTGCTCAAGGGTGAGGACGTAGCCGGGGAGCGGTTGGCGCTGGACGATCCGGCGCAGGTCATGCGCGAAATGCTTGAGCGGCGAGAGCGCACCGGATTTGAGATGAAGGTGCGGAACATCGAAGCTCCAGCCGCCGCTCTGGCGCCCGCCGTGCTTGCGCACGATGCGGTAGAGCCAGCGTTCGAGCCCTCCGGTAAGATCGAAATAGGCGCGGTCGATGGTCAGCACGAGCGCGCGGTCGAGCACGCCGGCATAGAACCAGTCGGGGACGATCAGCTCCAGCCCGAGCGGCCGCCCGGCGCCGTCGAGGCGTTCCTGCCATTCGTTGATCCAGGAGAAGCGATGGCGGCGGCGCTGGTGCTGCTGGCGGATCGACGTGGCGACCGTGGTGGATTGCAGCCGGTCGAGCGCGGCGCGCAGCCGCTCATAGTCGCGAGCGGACGTGCCCCGGCCGATGAAGGTCAGAATCTCGTGTGGGGTCGCCGCCATTAGCCGGGAGGTCGGGCGGCCGGCATCGCGCGCCTCCACGAGCTGGCTCGCCGCCCATATCAGGACATCGGCGTCCCATATCGTCGCCATGCCGTGCTCGGGGACGGCCTCGACCGAAATCCAGGTCTGCCCCATGCGGAAGTCGATGGGGGCTGTGCGCTTCGACTTGGCGAGGCTGAAGAACGGCCAGGCCATCAAGTCCTGCGCGTCGCGTGCGGCGAGGTCCCCGGGAATCGAGTGGAACAGGTCGAGCTGCGCGCGCTCCGCGCTGGCCCGCCTGCGGTGCATGGGCGGCGGCGCCGGATTCATCGGCGGCTCTGCGTGATCGCCGCATCCCGCTGCGGCATGAGATCGTTCTGACCGGGGTCGGACGTGGAATATTTGGTGCCGATGTCGGCCCAGGCGCGCAGGTCGTCGACCGAATAGACCACCCGTCCACCGATCCGCCGATAGGCCGGGCCGCTCCCGAAATAGCGGTGCTTCTCAAGCGTGCGGCCGGAGAGACCGAGGAAGCGCGCCGCCTCCGGGGTCCGCAGGTAGCGGGGCGGAAGGGTCACGGGAGGTCTGGACAAGGGGCGTCTCCTGCGAAGCGGGGTGGCAGGAGGCGAGAATGGCGAAGTGCTGACGGCAGGGTGGGGAACGAAGATTCGTAACCGCGCCGCTGTGACCACCCCCCGACCGCGGACACGCGGCGGGCGCGATCAGCGGATGCGCAGCAGCTTGCGGTAGTCGCCCTTCATCATCGCGGTGGCGTCGCGCACCAGCCGGTAGACGAAGGACCGGACGTCCGAGTTCTTGAAGTCGGACGCCGAGAGATGCGCGGCCTCGCTCTTGCCGAGCGCGATCGCGATTTCCCGGTATGTCGCCCCGGCGAGGCGCAGATCGAGCGCGCGAAGCATCAGCTCGAGCCGGGCCGCCCGCATTGCGGTAAGCGGCCATCCGCGCGGCAACGGGCCGGTTCGCTTGCCCGACATGAGCCGATGGAAACGCAGCAGGCTGAAGATGCGCTTGATGAAATCCTTGTCGAGCGGGACGATCGCGGCGAGCGGCCGGCCGGGCGTCGGATCGCGCAGCCACAGTCGATGCTCGCCGGCCGCGTCGGCGATGACGACATGACGGCCATCGATTCCGGCCTGGTCGGCGAGCAGCGCGCCGAGCGCCAGCGGGTCGATCGCCTTTGCGCCGGTATATCCTTCCGGCGCGGCGTCGAGAATCACGGTGACGGCGGTGAGTTCCGGCCGCCAGATCACCGTGCCCGACAGTTCGTCAGGCAGATAGGCGAAAGGACAACCCCCAGCGGCGGGCGAGCGCCGTTCGCTCGTTCGCCGTGGCGTCGGGATTGAGACGCGCCCGTTCCGCGCGATACTGGCGGTTGCGTTGTAGGAACGCGGCGGCAAATTCGGCCCGGCACGGCGTGTCCGGCGCATTGCCGGCCCGCCGCGCGCGCCCTTTGGGCGTCATTGGCATGGGATCATCCTCTCCAGCCGCTCATTGTGCGGAGTCTGGACCGCCGAGGATCGGGAGAAGCGCAGCATCCCGACAGCGGGAAGGCCGCGCCGGGCGATGCCGGTGGCGCATCGGAATCCACGGCCGGAAAAATCCATTCCGGTCTGAATGTTAACCTATTCCGTCGCGCGCGGGCCGAGCAGATATGCGTAGCCCACTTCGGTCATCCAGCGCGCGCGGGCGAGATGGCTTTCGTGAATCGCCCGTGCGCGTTCGGGTTCGGCGCCGGGATCGATCCCGAAGATATGCGCCGCCGCCTCGCGCCAGTCGGCGCCCTCGTCGTCGGTATCGAGCAGGCGGATATAGTCGGCGAGGTGATCCTCATCATAGGCAGTGAGCCGCGGCGCGTCAGGCGCGCGATCCTCGAAAGGCTTGCCGGTCATAACGCCCCCGTTCCTCCAGTCCCGTTAACCTTTTAGACCGTTGCGGACGGGATTACAGGTGCGCGGCGGGCATGGTTCCGCGCGCCATCCGCAAGGTCGGCTGCCGGGCAAGGTGCGATGTGTCTGCGGTGCGCCCCCGCAAACTTCGCTCCTGACCCTGATCGGGGAGTGGTAAACCGCGTTTAGTCGGCCCCATGACCTTTAGCCCGGAAGCCTGTTGTATACGTCACAGGCTCCCCGACCATGTGGTCAAGGATGGCGGCGCCGTCACGGCCGACGCCAAACCGCTAAACGTGGGGCTACCAACCCCAGGCTGCCGCGTAGCAACCCGCGCCCTTCTTAGAACGGTGATGTGATTTTCGCCACTGTCTCTTGCGAGCCGGGCCATGCCCGGCGAGCGCGTAAAATCCGGCCACATGGACCTGCGGGACGTGCGGCCGGATTTCGCGGATGCGCTGATCTTGCATGGCGTGTGGCTGCGAGGGCCTTGGCGAGCATCGGCAAGCCCGGCCGCCCTTGCGTGCCGGGCCTTGCCTCTGACGGCTTCATTCAAGCCAGAACCGTGTTGGACTGATCGCGTAAAGACGCCTGCTGTCATCGCCCGGACTGATCCAGTATTCGTAAGTCGTCCATCCCGGTTCGATACCGTGTTGCCGTGCCCCTTCGATGGTCACGCGGGTATAGCTGGTGCGATAGTAGGTCACCCCTTCCGGCGTGGTAATGGTCCTGGGCATTCGCTCGGGGGGAAAGGTTCTGATGATATCCGTCATGGTTTTGCCTCCTGCCTGCGGGGAAAGGGGCGACCTATGCGGCCGCCCGGTGATGAACCTGCGCGGCAAGCCGCTTGCTGGCGGTGTGGTAATGGCCGTTGTCCAGCTCGATGCCGGTCCAGTCGCGACCGAGCTGCTGCGCCGCCGCCAGGGTCGAGCCGCTGCCGCTGAACGGGTCCAGCACAAGCTCGCCCGGCTGCGTGAACGCCTCGATCAACGGTGTGAGTGCTTCAACCGGCTTTTGCGTGGGGTGAAGGCGGTTGCCCGAATAGGGGAAATCCAGAACATCGGGGATAGGACGCGCGGGCCGGGCCGGATTGCCCTTTGCGAGCAAATAAGCCTGTTCGTGCTCATAGCGGAGGAAGCGGGCGGACGACGCATAACGCTTGCGAAACACAAGATGGCCGACGACGCGGAAGCCCGCCGCCTTCCATGCGTCCATGAACAAATCAACCTTGTTCCAGCCGTAGAAGGAAACCGCGAAACCGCCATCCTTCAAGACGCGGTGCATTTCCCGAAACGCCGGACGCAGCCACCGGCCGTTATCGTCATTGGCAACCTTGCGGCCCTGACGGTCCCGGTAGCGGGTCACATAGGGCGGGTCTGTCAGGATGAAATCCACCGTGCCGCTATCGAAAGCCTGCATCACGTCAATGCAATCGCCGTTGAAGATCACATTGCGGGGAGCCTGTGCCTTGCTGGTCATGTCTCAAATCCTTTGGGTCTGAA
>JASGGS010000024.1:0-31968 GCA_047602685.1 Sphingobium sp. | reverse complement strand
CCGGCTGGCCGCCGGAGAATATCGAAGAGATCGCCAAGAAGCTCGAACAGGAGCTGCTGGGCTGAGAAGGTGCGGGCCGGAGCGATCCGGCCCGGTTCCTTTAGGGGGTGTGGGCGGTTCCCCTGAACACCGCCTGGACTGGGATACCTCGCACGGTCCCTTTACAAACGAAGGAAGAGTGACATGCGTCATAAATATGGTGGCCGCAAGCTTCAGCGCACCTCGGCCCATCGCGCCGCCCTGCTGCGCAACCTGTCGGCCGCGCTCATCAAGCATGAGCAGATCCTGACCACCACGCCCAAGGCGAAGGAACTGCGCCCCTATGTCGAGAAGCTGATCACGCTGGCCAAGCGTGGCGGCCTCGCCAATCGCCGCCTGGCCCAGTCGCGCCTTCAGGACGGCACCCAGCTGACCAAGCTGTTCGACGTGCTGGCCGAGCGCTACAAGGACCGCAATGGCGGCTATACCCGCATCGTCAAGGCGGGCCTGCGCAAGTCGGACATGGTGCCGGTGGCGATCATCGAGTTGGTCGACCGCGACGTCGATGCCAAGGGCCTCGATTCGGGTCCGGTCCAGACGGCGGACGAGGACGAGCTGGAAGCGGCCTGATCCGCATCCTGCTCGCAGGAAATAGAGCAAGGCCTCGCGGTGACGCGAGGCCTTTCTTTTTGCTCGGCTTTTCCCGGCAAAGCTCACAGGCTTCCCTACCCAAAACGGAGCCTAGTCGAGGCAATGCTGAATGAGACAAGTATCTCATTTTCCGCTGGAATGACGATATGTGATACTATACCATCGGCTCCGTCGGGAGAGGGATGCGGGTTCCAGCGACATCTCCCCCGATCGGCCAGGCCATCCGATGGCGGGTCGGCCGCCGGGGAGAGGAGAACAGCGCATGCCGTCCATGCACAGCCAGCGTTCCGGTTATCGTTCCAGCAGCGGCCTGTCCCCCGCCAGCGTGGCGGGCGTCGTCATCGTCCATGCCGCACTGGGCGCGGCGATCGTGAGCATGACCGCGATCAAGGCCCTGCGCGACGATCCGGACGTGATCTGGGTGAAGAACATCCCCGCCACGCCGCCCAAGGCCGATCCGGCGAAGGCGCAGCCGGCGGCGAAGACGGAGGCGGCGGCGGAGCGAAGGATCACCACGGTCCCGCCGGTGATCGACCTGCCCAAGCCGCCGCAGATCGGGGATATGGCCAAGCCCGATCCCATCCCCCTGCCGGGCGGCAGCGGCGGCACGGGCGCCTTTCCCGACATCATCAGGACCCCGGACCCGGTGGCGCCGGTCATGGTCGAGGCGAAACCCGACGCGCGCTACATGCGGGATTTCCAGCCGCCCTATCCGGCCGCCATGCTGCGCCTCCAGATGGAGGGCAATGTGACGGTGCGCCTGACCGTCGGCGCGGATGGCCGGGTGCTGGACATCGCGCTGGTGAGCGCGGCCGATCCCGCCTTCTATGAGGCCACGCGCAAGCAGGCGCTCAGCCGCTGGCGCTTCACCCCCGCGACGCGCGACGGCGTGCCGGTCGCCTCCGAACGGGTGATGACCGTCCGATTCCGCCTGACCGACTGACTGGCCGGGGCGGCAAGATGTCGAGGTCCGGGATGCTCCCGCGGAAGCAGGAGCCGGGGACAAGGGAATGCCCCTGTCGCCCTGGGTTCCTGCCTTCGCAGGAACACGAAGCTTTGCGGGCGGAATGATTGGGGCCGAGTCCCCGGCAGGCCGAACAAGAGACATGCCGTTGCCGGATGTTCCGCAGCGCGGCAGGGAGGCGGCCGGTTTCATGGCTCCGGCGCCATAGCTGCGGGACATGCGCCGGGCCGCTTTGCAATGCGGCCCGGCAGCCCTTATGGTGCGGCCCATGTTCATCCTGCCCCGCCCGGTATCGCCCAAGAGCGCCCTTGCCGACCTCAAGGACATGCTCACCGGCCCCTTGCCGCACAAATGGCCGCTGCTTGTCCTGTCCATGGCGCTGACCGGCGTGATCGTCTGGGCCTTTGCCCATGATTCGCAGGGCACCCGGCCGGAACGGCAGATCATCTATGTCGAGAGCTGGATGGCCGACCGCAAGGACAGCGCGGTCATCGAGCAGCAGAAGAAGGACCTGGCCGTCTATGAGGCGGCGCTCCAGAAGAAGCAGAAGGAATTCCAGTCGGTCGCCGACAGGCTGGGCATCGAATGGCGCGAGGAGGAAGCGCGCAACAAGGCGCAGCGCGCCGCCGTGCTGGCGGCCGTGAACAAGCAACTGGATGACCGCATCGCCGCCGCGAAGAAGCGCGAGGCAGGCCGGAGCGCCGCGCACAAGACCGGCGCGAACTGAATGCGGACCGGCATGGCGGCGAATGCTTGCCACGCCCCCGGCGGGAGGGCGTTTTCGCGCGCAAAGGCGCAAAGGACGCAAAGAGATTTGCCGCTGCCTCTCCGGCATCCTTCAAGTCCGGGGCATATAGGGTTCACGCGTGGCGGAGCGGCCGGAGGCTTTTGCGCGCCGCCAGCCGCGACGGGCCTTTCCATCCTTCGGACGAAAATCCCTCTCCGGTCCGGACGCCGCCCATGATCGACGATGCGCGGGCCATGGCCGCCGCCATCGCCCTGTCGGAGCGCGGCGCCGGGCGCACGGGCGGCAATCCCAATGTCGGCTGCCTGATCGTGGCGGACGGCCGGGTCGTGGGCCGGGGCTGGACCCAGCCCGGCGGACGCCCCCATGCCGAGGCCATGGCGCTGGCGCAGGCGGGGGATGGAGCGCGCGGCGCCACCGCCTATGTGACGCTGGAACCCTGCGCGCATCTGTCCGAACGCGGCCCGCGCTGCTGCGACCTGCTGGCGGGGGCGGGCCTTGGCCGCGTCGTCGTCGCGACGGGCGATCCCGATCCGCGCACGAACGGCAAGGGCATCGAGCGGCTGCGCGCGGCGGGCATCGCCGTGGAGACCGGCCTGATGGCGGCCGAGGCGCGCGCGGCCATGGCCGGTTTCTTCGCCCGCGCGGCGCGGGGCCGCCCGCATGTGACGCTGAAGCTCGCCCTCTCCCTCGACGGCTGCATCGCCATGGCCGACGGGTCGAGCCGCTGGATCACCGGTCCCGATGCCCGCGCCCATGCCCATGTCGAGCGCGCCCGCGCCGACGCCATAGTGGTGGGGCGCGGCACGCTGGAGGCGGACCGCCCGCGCCTCGACGTGCGCTTGCCGGGGCTGGAGGACCGCGCGCCGCAGCCCGTGCTTCTCAGCCGCAGCGCGGACGGCCTGCCGGAGGGCTGGCTGCACGCCGGGTCCGCCGAGGCGACGGACAGCCTTCCCCTGCCCGGCGACCGCCTGCTGGTGGAAGGGGGCGCGGGCGCGGGCGCCGCTTTCCTGAAGGCGGACAGGGTGGACCGTCTGCTGATCTACCGCGCGCCCATCCTCATCGGCGGCGGGCGGCCGGGCCTCGGCGACATCGGGCTGGCCGACCTGCCCGCCGCCCATGGCCGGTGGCGGCTGGCCGACACGCGCCGCTTCGGCCCGGACGGGCTGGAGGTTTACGTGCGCGCCGCGCCCGGATAGAGCAGGGCCATGTTCACGGGCATCATCACCGATATCGGCACCATCCGCCGCGTGGAGCGGCGCGGCGACCTGCGCCTCACCATCGGTTGCGCCTATGATCTGGACAGCATCGCCATCGGCGCGTCCATCGCCTGTTCCGGCGCCTGCCTGACCGTCGTGTCCAAATGCGCGGGCAGCTTCACCGTGGACCTGTCGGCGGAGACGGTGGCGCGCACCGCGCCGGGGCTGTGGGCCGAGGGCGGCAGGCTGAACCTGGAGCGCGCGGCCAAGGTGGGCGACGAGCTGGGCGGGCATATCGTGACCGGCCATGTCGACGGCATCGGCACGGTCGCGGCGATCGCGGCGGAGGGCGATTCGCACCGGGTCGATTTCCGCGTGCCGGACACCATCGCCCCGCTGATCGCGCCCAAGGGCAGCATCACGGTGGACGGCGTGTCCCTGACCGTGAACGAGGTGAGCGATGCGGGCGGTTCCACCCGCTTCTCCGTCAACCTGATCCCCCATACCTGGGAGGTGACGACGCTGGGCGCGCTGGCGGTGGGCGGCGCGGTCAATCTGGAGATCGACATATTGGCGCGCTATCTGGCGCGCATGCAGGGCTATCCACGCTGATGTGATTTTTCCGCTTGCGCTTTCACATTATGGTGTGATTTACGGGCGCCGAAGGAAGAAGCACCCATGTCGACTCACCTCATCGAAAATCTCCGCGCCCTCGTCACCGAGGGTGGCCTGTCCCGTTCCGGCTTGGCCCGGGCCGCCGGTCTCCACGCCAACAGCCTGCGCCGCCTGGGCGAGACGGACTGGAACCCGACCGCCGACACGCTGAGCAAGCTGGAGGCCTATCTGCTGCGCCGCGAGGGCGGCACGGCGCTGGCCAGCCCGGAGGAGATCATCAACGAGGCGCGCAACGGCCGCATGTTCATCCTGGTCGATGACGAGGACCGGGAGAATGAGGGCGACCTCGTTATCCCCGCGCAGATGGCGACGCCGGACGCGATCAACTTCATGGCGACCCATGGCCGGGGCCTCATCTGCCTCACCCTGACGCGCGAGCGTGTCGAGCAGCTCGGCCTCGACCTGATGAGCCGCAACAACGGCACGCGGCACGAGACCGCCTTCACCGTCTCCATCGAGGCGCGCGAGGGCGTGACGACCGGGATCAGCGCCGCCGACCGCGCGCGCACCGTGTCGGTCGCCATCGACGCGGCCAAGGGCAAGGCGGACATCGTGTCGCCCGGCCATGTCTTCCCCCTGATCGCCAAGGATGGCGGCGTGCTGGTGCGCACGGGCCATACCGAGGCGGCGGTCGACGTGGCGCGCCTGGCGGGCCTCAACCCGTCCGGCGTGATCTGCGAGATCATGAAGGACGACGGCACCATGGCGCGCCTGGACGACCTCATCCCCTTCGCGCAGAAGCACCGCCTGAAGATCGGCACGATCCGCGACCTGATCGCCTATCGCCGCAAGCATGACCATCTGGTCGTGAAGCGCGCCGAGACCCGCTTCACCAGCAAATGGGGCGGCGACTGGCAGGCCGTCACCTTCTTCAACAAGGCGACCGGGGAGGAGACGCTGGTGTTGCAGAAGGGCAAGGTCGATCCGGAGAAGCCGACGCTGGTGCGCATGCACACCCTGTCCGTCTTCACCGACATATTGGGCGAGGAGAACGACCGGGCGGGCCTGCTGGAGAAATCGATGGAGATCATCGCCGCACGGGGCGCGGGCATCATCGTGCTGCTGAACCGCCCGATGGGCGGCAATCTCAGCAAGGCCCTCCAGTTCCGCGAGAAGATCCGCGCGGGCGAGGAGCCACCGCTGGAGGAACTGCGCGACTATGGCGTGGGCGCGCAGATCCTGGCGGAGCTGGGCGTGCATGACATGACGCTGCTGACCAACAGCCATTATGACCTGATCGCGCTCGACGGCTATGACCTCGCCGTGGTCGGCGAACAACCCATCGACATCTGAGAAAGGCAGCCCATGGCCAAGTTCCTGATCGTGGAAGCGCGCTTCTACGACCATCTCAACGACATGCTGATCGCGGGCGCGCGGGGCGCGCTGGACGAGGCGGGGCACAAATATGAGGTGCTGACCGTCCCCGGCGCGCTGGAGATACCCGGCGCCATCGCCCTGGCCGCCGAAAGCGGGCGCTATGACGGCTTCGTCGCGATCGGCGTGGTGATCCGGGGCGAGACCTATCATTTCGAGGTGGTGTCCAACGAGAGCGCGCGCGGCCTGATGGCGCTGGCCATGGACGGCATCGCCATCGGCAACGGCATCATCACCGTGGAGAATGAGGAACAGGCCCTCGCCCGCGCCGATGCGGCCCGCAAGGACAAGGGCGGGGAAGCGGCCAGGGCCGCCGTCCGCATGCTGGAGATCGCGACCGCCTATCGCGGTTGAGGACAGGGCGGGCCGCGAAGGATTTCCTTTGCGGCCCGCAGCCTCTACAAGGCCCCCATGAACCCCGGTGAAACCCTCGACGACCTGCGCCTGCGCCTGGCCCCGCTGGTGGCGGAGAATGCCGCCTTTGACGGCTGGTCCGCCCGGGCGCTGGCGGCGGCGGCCGCGCAGTCCGGCACGGACGCGGATATCGTCGCCCTTGCCTTTGACGGCGGCGCGGTCGCCATGATCGACGCCTGGTTCGCGAGCATCGACGCGGCCATGCTCGCCGCCCTCCCGCCGGAACGGCTCGGCAACATGCGCACGCCGGACCGGATCGCCGCGCTGGTCGGGGCGCGGCTCGACATCATCGCCCCCCATCGCGAGGCGCTGCGCCGGGCGCAGGCAGTACTCGCCATGCCGCGGAATCTCGCCGCCGCCGCGAAGCTGGGCTGGCGCGCCGCCGACGCGATGTGGCGCGCGGCGGGCGACACCGCCGCCGACCTCAACCATTACAGCAAGCGCGCGATACTCGGCTCCGTCTACGCCGCGACCATGATCGTCTTCGTCAATGACGAGAGCGAGGGCAGGGCCGACACGAGGGCCTTCCTCGCCCGCCGCCTGGCCGGGGTGGCGCGGTTCGAGAAGGCCAAGGCGCGGATGAAGGGCAATCCCGACATGCATTTCAACCCCGCCCGGTTCATCGGACGCCTGCGCTATCGCGCCTGAGGCGCATGGCCGCCCTTGAAGCGGCCGGACCAAGCGTCTATTGATAATCCTTCGCAGACATCTGGAGGAATTTCGTTTTGCGGCTGGATGAATTGCCACAGGGACGGCCGGCCTATGTGGACCGGATCGACTGGACCCGCATGACGCCTTCCGAAGGACAGAGGCTGCGCGAATTCGGCCTGTGCGAAGGGGCAAGCGTCGAGCTGCTGCACCGTGGCGGCTGGGGCTGGGGGAAAAGAGGCAGGGGCGGGGCCATTGCCTGCCGCGTCGGCCGCATGACCATCGCCATGCGGTCCGGCCATGCCCGGGCGATAGAAGTGGTGAACGAACCCGCCGCGCAAGCCCTCTCCACCCGCCCGGAGGGCGCGCTCCCCGCATGAGCGCACAGCCTTTGATCGCGCTCGTCGGCAATCCCAATGCCGGCAAGAGCGCGCTGTTCAACGCACTGACCGGTGCCCGCCAGAAGCTCGGCAACTATCCGGGCGTCACCGTCGAGCGGAAGCTGGGCAGGCTGGCGCTTTCGGAAGGCCGGATCGTCGATATCGTCGACCTGCCCGGCACATACAGCCTCAACCCCAACAGCCCCGACGAGGAGGTGACGCGCAACGTCATCCTGGGCAGGCAGGAAGGCGAGCGCATGCCCGATGCGCTGGTCATCGTGGTCGACGCGGGCAATCTCGACAACCATCTCCGCTTCGCGCTGGAGCTGATCGCGCTGGGCCTGCCGACCGTCGTCGCGCTCAACATGGTCGACCTCGCCACGCGGGACGGGCTGGAACTGGACGCCGCGCGCCTTGCCGACGATCTGGGCGTGCCGGTCGTGCCCACGGTCGCGGTGCGCAAGCGCGGCCTCGACCATCTGCGCGGCGAACTGGCGCGATTGCTGCCCGCCGCCGCCGTGCCGGTCCGCGCCCGGCCGCAGCCGGAAAGCTTCGCCGCCCTCCAGCAGGAAGCGCATCGCATCGCGCGGCGCGCCATCGTCTCCGAAAGCCCCTCGCGCCGCCTGACCGGCGCGGTGGACAAGGTGGCGCTGCACCCCGTCCTCGGCCTCATCCTGCTGCTCGGCATCCTGTTCATCATGTTCCAGGCGGTGTTCAGCTGGTCCGAGACGCCCATCGCGATGATCGAGGATGCGATGGCCGCCCTGACCGACGCCGTGACGGCCACCGTGCCGGAGGGGATCGTGCAGGACTTCCTGGTGCAGGGCGTGATCGGCGGCGTGGGCGCGGTGATCGTGTTCCTGCCGCAGATCCTGATCCTGTTCTTCTTCATCCTGATGCTGGAGGGCACGGGCTACATGACCCGCGCCGCCTTCCTGATGGACGGCATCATGAGCCGTGTCGGCCTGTCGGGCCGCGCCTTCATCCCCCTCCTGTCCAGCTTTGCCTGCGCGGTGCCGGGGATCATGGCGACGCGCACCATCGCGGACCCCAAGGACCGGCTGACGACGATCCTGATCGCGCCGCTGATGACCTGTTCGGCGCGCCTGCCCGTCTACACCCTCATCATCGGCGCCTTCATCCCGGCGCGGACGATATGGGGCGGAATCGGCTTGCAGGGCTTCGTCCTGTTCATCCTCTATGTCGCGGGCATTGCCGGCGCCTTCCTGGCGGCCATGCTGCTGCGCCTGACCGTGACCAAGGGCGGCGGCGGCGGCTTCCTGATGGAATTGCCCAAATATCAGATGCCCTTCCTGCGCGACATCGCGCTGGGCCTGTGGCAGCGCGCGGTCATCTTCCTGAAGCGGGCGGGCACGATCATCTTTGCGACGACCGTCGTGCTGTGGCTGCTGCTCAGCTATCCCAAGCCGCCCGAGGGCAGCGACGTGACGCCCATCGAATATAGCGCGGCGGGGCGCATCGCGAGCGTCATCACGCCCGTGCTGAGGCCCATCGGCTTCAACCATGAGATCGCCGTGGCGCTGATCCCCGCCGTCGCGGCGCGGGAGGTGGCGGTGTCGGCCCTCGCCACCGCCTATTCCATCGAGGATGCGGGCGACGACGACGCGGCGGCGGAGCGCAGCCTGTCGGGCCGCCTGTCGGGCCGGTGGAGCCTGCCGACCGCCCTCGCCTTCCTGGCATGGTTCGTGTTCGCGCCCCAGTGCATATCCACCATCGCGGTCACCCGGCGCGAAACGAACGGATGGAAATGGCCGGGCTTCATGGTCGCCTATCTGCTGGCCATCGCCTATGTCGCGGCGGGGCTGACCTATTGGGGCGCGGTGGCGCTGGGATTGTAGGTTATCCACAGGTGCGGCGAGCGCCCTGTCATATCGGCATGGCGGAATGCGCTCCGAGCCTGTAAGCGAAACTCCTACGCCCGCCGCCTCGACAGGATGGCGGCTCCAAATTCACGCGCGGAGAAAAGAATGTCAGGCAGCGTCAACAAGGTCATTCTGGTCGGGAATCTGGGCGCCGACCCGGAAATCCGCAGCTTCCAGAGTGGCGGAAAGGTCGCCAATCTGCGCATCGCCACGTCGGAGACATGGAAGGACCGCATGTCCGGCGAGCGCAAGGAGCGCACGGAGTGGCACAATGTCGCCGTCTTCTCCGAAGGGCTGGTGAACGTGGTCGAGCGCTTCCTGCGCAAAGGCTCCAAAATCTATATCGAGGGCCAGCTGCGCACCCGCAAATGGCAGGACCAGCAGGGCCAGGACCGCTACACGACCGAGATCGCCTTGCAGGGCTTCGACGCCAAGCTGGTGATGCTGGACAGCGCGGGCGGCGGCCAGGGCGGCGGCGGCGGCTTTGGCGGCGGGCGCTCCTCCGGCGGCGGTTCGGACTGGGGCAGCGGCGGCGGCGATCCCTATGGCAATGATTTTGGCGGCGGCAGCGGCGGCGGCGGCTTTGGCGGACGCTCCGGCGGCGGCGGCGGACGTTCCGCGCCCCCCGCATTCGATGACGATCTGAACGACGACGTGCCCTTCTGATCCCCTCCCCTTTTTTCGGGTCCCTTTTGACGGGAGACCGGCGGGGCTTTTCGTTACGGCAGGGTTAGGATAGCCTGTTCCCCCGGCACAGCGGCAGCGTGAAGGGGGATCATGGCCTTTATCGGAAAATCCGGCCCGGCGGGCGCGGCGCTGCTTGGCGCCCTGCTCGCCCTGCTGCCTGTCCAGCCCGCGCGGGCCGTCACCCTCACCAGCCTCAAGGGGCAGGGCATGGACGCGCAATTTGGCCAATATGCGCCCGGCGGCAATTGCGGCCGGACGCCGCGCCTGGCCATCGACGCCAGCGGCTTCACCTTCACCCTCGCCTCCGGCCAGACGCTGCATCCGGCCCGCTTCGAATGGGCGGCGAGCTATATGGGGCCGCGCTATGAGGGGATCGCGCAGGTCTTCTTTCCCTTCTCGAAGAGCAACAGCGACTTCGGCCCGGTGGTGATGACCCTCAATGCCGAGGAGAAGGCGGGGCGCATCGTGCTGGAGAGCGAGAGCGGCAGGCCGCTGCCCGCTCCCTATGGCCCGCTGGTGCAGGCATCGCCCTATATGCGGTGCGGCAAGGCGGGGGCGGCGGCCCGTCCGGCCCCTCCGCTTCCGCCTTCCGCCCCGGCCCAGCCGCTGGAGTGGACGAACCTGCCGCAGGCGGTGGGGACATGGGGCCGTTACGACATGTTCGGGCGCGGCGGGATCGCGGCGGCGCTGAACGCATTGCTCGGCCCCAAGGCGGCGGTGCTGAAGGCCAATCTCTCCGTCTCCACGGCGCTGGCGCGTTCGGGCAATGTCTATTCGACCAGCGGCAATGCCGAGCATCGCGGCGGCTATGACATGGCCTATGTCGTGCTCGACCCCGCGCAGCGCGCGCTGGAGGTGGGATTGTGGGAGGGCGGCAAGCCGACCCTCTACCGCACGCCCGGCAAGCGGGTGGCCCTGCCCGCCGATATCGCGAAGTGGCGCGAGCAGCAGCCGCCGGAACAGGCGGTGGCGGCGCCGGGACCGCCCTGGGAACTGCGCCCGCTGGCCGGCAGCGGCGGGCTGGCGCTTGGCACGCCGGCCGCGTCGCCGCGCATCAACACGCTCGGCCTCTATTGCGACCGGGGCAAGCCCTTTCTCGCCATGACGCTGTACAAGGCCCCGGCCCTGCGCGCCCTGTCGCTGGGCATCGCCTTTCCGGGCGGGCTGGTGACGATGCCGATGCGGCCGGTGAATGGCGCGCAGACGCTGTGGGTGAGCGACCTCAGCGCCGCATCGCCGCTGCTCCGGATGCTGACGACGCAGCAGGGCGCCGCCTATCTGCGCCTCGACAATGCAAGCGAGGGGGAGGTGAGCCTGGCGGGCGCGGCGCAGACCGGGCGCCGGGCGCTGTCGGGCTGCCTGCGTTTCTGAACGCGGTCAGGCCGCCATCCAGCGGGAGGCGATGCGGCCCACCTCCGCCAGCACCGTCTCCGCCTCCGCCACGGGCGTGCGGTCGCGCGGCTCATAATAGGCGGTGAGGAAGCAGGGCGAGCCGTCGGGCCGCCAGACCACGGCGATGTCGTTGACCTTCACCAGCGGCGTGTCGTCGCCGGACAGCGTGCCGGTCTTGTCCCCCGCCCGCCATCCCTCAGGCAGGCCCGCGCGCAGGCGGCCCGCGCCCGTCTTCGTCCCCACCATCCAGCCGATCAGCCGGTCGCGCGAAGCGGGCTTCAGGACGGAGCCGGTCAATATGGCGGACATGCCGCGCGCCATGGCGGCGGGCGAGGTCGTGTCGCGCTGGTCCGGCCCGTGGCTGAAATTGAGGTCCGGCTCGTAGCGGTCGAGCCAGCTCACATCGTCGCCCAGGCCGCGCCAGAAGCGG
The DNA here is from genome assembly GCA_047602685.1 of Sphingobium sp. Lineage (GTDB taxonomy): Bacteria > Pseudomonadota > Alphaproteobacteria > Sphingomonadales > Sphingomonadaceae > Sphingobium. The sequence continues at coordinate 20,547 of JASGGS010000024.1, read as the reverse complement.
GTCAGCGCCTCCGGCCCGCCAATCTGGCGCAGGAGGAGGTTGGCGGCGCCATTGTCGCTCTCCACCTGCGCCGCCTGCGCGAGCGCGAAGATGGAGAGCGCGCCCTGCGGCAGGGCGGCCTTCACCGCCGGGCTGTGGCCGATCACATCCTTCTCGCCGAGGGTGACGGGCATGGCGCCGGTGAGCGTCCCCGCATCGATGCGCGCCAGCACGGCGGCCACCAGCGAGAATTTGAAGGTCGAGCACAGGGTGAAGCGTTCATCCACGCGGTGGCCGACCATCCCGCCCGTCCGCCCGTCGAGAAAGGCCGCGCCGAGGCGCCCGCCCGCCTCCCGCTCCAGCGCGACGAGATAGTCGAATTCCGGCGCGGGGACGGTGGTGCCGCCCGCCCGGAGGCGTGCCATCGGCCCGGCCAGCAGGACGGCGGCCAGCGCCCCGCCCATGGCCATGACGAACTGCCTGCGATCCATCCCGCGCATTATCCCTCGCCTCCCTGCCGTGCCGGGCCAGGATGCAGGCGAAGCGCGGGCGGCGCAAAGCCTGTTTTCAGGGGGAAGCCATGAACTGGCCTCATGGCCCGCGTCACTCCGCTGCGACCGCCTCGCCCGCTGCCTCGATCTCCGCCGCCTTCGCCTCGACGAGGCTGACGATATGGTCGAGCATCGCCTCGCTGGCGATGGTGTGGTCGGTCACGCCGGAAAGATAGACCATATGCTTGCCGTTGCCGCCGCCGGTGATGCCGATGTCAGTCTCCCGCGCCTCGCCCGGCCCGTTGACCACGCAGCCGAGCACGGAGAGGGAGATGGGCGTGCGGATATGCTGGAGGCGGTCCTCCAGCGCCGCGACGGTGCGGATCACGTCGAAGCCCTGGCGCGCGCAGCTGGGGCAGGAGACGACGCGGACGCCGCGGGTGCGCAGGCCGAGCGACTTCAGTATCTCATAGCCGACGCGCACCTCCTCCTCCGGCTCTGCGGAGAGGGAGACGCGGATCGTGTCGCCGACCCCGGCCCAGAGCAGGTTGCCGATGCCGATGGCGCTCTTGACCGTGCCGCCGCGCTGCCCGCCCGCCTCGGTAATGCCGAGATGGAGGGGGCAGTCGACCGCATAGGCGAGCTGCGAATAGGCGGCGGCGGCGAGGAAGGCGTCCGACGCCTTCACCGCGACCTTATATTCATGGAAATCCTGGTCCTGGAGCAGCTTGATATGGTCGAGCGCGGATTCGACCAGCGCGTCCGGGCACGGCTCGCCATATTTCTCCAGAAGATGCTTCTCCAGCGACCCGGCATTGACGCCGATGCGGATGGAGCAGCCATTGGCCTTGGCCGCGTCCACCACTTCCTTCACCCGCGCGCCCGACCCGATATTGCCGGGATTGATGCGCAGGCAGGCGGCGCCCGCATCGGCGGCCTCAAGGGCGCGCTTATAATGGAAATGGATGTCCGCGACGATGGGCACATGGGCGGCGCGCGCGATCTGCCGGAGCGCGGCGGTGGACGCCTCGTCCGGGCAGGAGACGCGGATGATGTCCGCCCCCGCCTCCTCGCAGCGGCGGATCTGGTCGATGGTCGCCTTCACATCGTCGGTCGGCGTGTTGGTCATGGTCTGGACGGTGATCGGCGCATCGCCGCCGACGGGCACATTGCCCACCATGATCTGCCGGCACTTGCGCCGCTGGATATCGCGCCAGGGACGAAGGCCGGGATTATGTTCTGACATTCAGGGACTCCGGAGGATTCACCTCCTCCATAGCGCCTCGCGCCGCAAAGCGCGAGTGCGGCTAATCCCCCTGCCAGAAGCGCTTCGCATCGCGGACCACGGCCATGGCGTCGGCCGCCTGCAAGCGGGACAGGTCGGCCGCGCCGGGCCGCCCGGTCATGGCCAGCGCCTCGTCATGGGCAATGCCCAGCCGGTGCAGCGCCTGCGGCATGATCGCCATGTCGTTGAGGAGGCCGAGATGATCCTGAAGCTCCTCCAGCCCGGCCAGATAGCGAATGCGGGCCTTGCGCCGCTTTCCGCCGTCATGGAGACGGGCGAAGAATTCCGTCGCGTAGCGCAGCGTCTTGGCGGTCTTGCGCGCCTCGTGGCGGAGATGATCGTCGGCGCCGCCGACCGCATCCCCTTCCTCCAGCAGGCGTTCGTGCAGCCGGTCCATGGCTTTCGCGGCATAGCGGGCGACCGGCCCGTCCCGCCGCCTGTCCTTGCCGCGCGCCCATTTGCCGATGGTGAGCCATTGGGCGAGGTCGATCATCAGTTCCCGCGCCAGATCGGAATCGATGGCGAGGCGCATATGGGCATAGGCCTGCTCCCGCGCCGCCTGTATCCGCCTGCGCGGCCCCGCCGCCTCCGCCCGGTCGAGCAGCACGTCGAGGTCGCGGGCCGCGCCAAGCCGGGCGCCAAGCCAGCGCGCATCCTGATTGAAGCGGCGCATCGCGCGGCCGTCCGCAAGGGGACGGAAGATGCGCAGCGCCGTGCGCAGTCGGCGGAGCGCGACGCGCGCCTGATGCACCGCCTCCGGATCGTCCGCCACCAGCAGGCGCGCCTCGTTGAGCCGATAATGGGTGATGCAGCCATGGGCGATCAGGCGGAAGGCATCGCCCGCGCTCATCTCTCGCGTCAGGGCAATGGCCCTGGCCTTGTCCGCCTTTGCCGGGTCGCGCAGCAGGCGGCGGGCGCGCTCCGCCTTGGTGAGGACGCCGATGCGCGCGGGGGCCAGGCGGCTGATGCGGCGGCCGAGCATGAACAGCTCGCCCACGTCGCCGCCGCGCAATTCCGCCTCTATCTCGCAAAAGTCACTGGCTTCGCCACCGGCATGCGCCTGCCCCAGGTCGAGCGCCAGCTCGATCTCCGCCCGGCCGGTGTCGAGCTGCCAGGTGCGGCGGGTGACGGCGACGTCGAAGCGGGGCCCGAGTTCCTCCACCCGGTCACCCAGCAGCAGGGCGGCGGGACTGCCGGGATCGAGCCGGGGCGCCGCGCCCCGCGCGGGCTGCTCATATTCCCGCCGGGTGAGGAGACCGGCGGCGGGCGCGGCGGGGGCCTTCACCGTCTGGACGCGGCGGCGCCCCTCCTGACGGATGCGCAACGAGCAATCCTGTTTGGCGAGGGCGAAGTCGGGCGTGTCGAAATAGGTCGCCCGCATCCTCGTCACCCGCGAAGGGCCGAGGGAGAGGAGCGCCCGCAGCGCCTCCGGATCGGTGACGGCGGGCAGTTCGAGCTTGAGTTCGCATTCGGTGGCCATGAGGGGGCAACTCCGAAGTGGACATTGCTATCCCGTCATAATCCGGATCACGCGTCAAGCCGTCCTTGATCGGCGGCAAGATCGCGTGCCGCAAGCCCCGCGATGGCGGTGCGTTTCTGGCGGTTCCACGTCCCCCGGCCGGTGAGGAAGGCGATCCAGCCCCAGGCCGCGCCCGCATGGCGGAGAAGCTGGAAGCTGAACGGCTCCAGCAGGGAGGCGACGAGCGCGGGCCCCATGCCGAGGCCGTCGCCATGCCCCGTCCATGCCTTGTAGCGTTGCAGGGACCAGAGGTGGAAGGCGAGGTCCAGCACGATCTTGGCGATCATGATGAGGAGGATGGGCAGCGCGATGGCGAAGGTCGCATGGCCGACCAGCCAGAGCAGCACGGCAAAGGCGACGAGGCCGTAGACCGGCTGGAGCGTGTCCAGCGCCTTGACCGGCAGCATGGCGGTGCCGAGCCAGCCATAGCGGCGGGCGCCCACCATGTCCCGGTTCCAATATTGCGTCTGGAGGAAGCCGCCGAACCAGCGCCGCCTCTGCCGGAGGAAGGCGAGCGGGGACGCGGGCGCGTCCGTCGTCGCCACCGCATCGCCGACGACGCGGACGCGCCAGTCCCGCCCGCTGTCGCGCGAATGGCGGTAGAGGCGGTGGATCAGTTCATAATCCTCCACCATGCATTCGGTGTCGAAGCCGCCCACCTCCACCACCGCGGCGGTGCGGAAGCCCGCAAAGGCGCCGGAGACGAGGAGCAGGCTGCGGAGCCGCATCCATGCATGGCGCGAGAGGAAGTTGCGGACATATTCGTAGCGCTGGAACCACTGGAAGAAGCGGCCGGTGAGATGCGGCCCGCAGGCGGGGATGAGGACGCCGGTCGCGGCGACCAGCTCCGGTTCCGCCGCGAAGGCGTCGCGCATCGCCTTCAGCCCGCCGGGCGAGAGAAGCGTGTCGGCATCGACGGTGAGCATGAGATCGGTGCCGATCCGCTCCACGGCGGCGTTCAGGGCGCGCGCCTTGCCGCCATGGGGCAGGCGCAGCCAGCGCAGGCGCGGCTCCAGCGGCGCGGGCGCGCTCATCTCCCCCAAGGGCGGCGGTTCGAGGCCGTAGAGGCGCGCCAGTTCCCGCGCGGTGCCGTCCCGCGATCCGTCATCGGCCAGGATGATGAGGTCCGGCGGATCGTCCTGCGCCGCCAGCCGCGCGACCGTGACGCCCAGCACGGGCGCCTCGTTATAGGCGGCGACGATGATGCCGAGGGTCGGGCGCGGCGCGTCCGGCGGCGGCACCGGCGCGCCGCCGTGCCGCCCCAGGTCGCGGATGTTCCAGGCGGTGAAGACCAGGAGGGCCGTGTCGTAGAGGATATAGACGATCCCGATCGACCACATGCCGAGATCGTGCCGCCCGAATATCTGCGCGACCAGCGCCAGGAAGATACCCATCGCCAGGCCGTTGATGCCGACGCTCGCAAGCGTCGCCCCGCGCGGACGGACGCGCGGCGAGAGCATGTCGAACGTGCGGTCGAGCGAGGTCATGCGCGCTGTCATTTCGCATATTGGGAATGAACGGGACATTGCGCTACTATCCCCGCGCGCAGGGACTGGCCAGCGGGAAAAAGGGATATGATATGCGGGTTGAGCGCTATACGGGGACGGCCATCGCCCTTCACTGGACCATCGCGCTGCTCATCATCGCCGCCGTCGGGCTGAACTGGGCCTGGGAAGGCGGGTGGATAGCCGACGAGACGGTGCGGCCCGCGATCGATTGGCACAAGAGCATCGGGATCATCGTGCTGGGTCTCGCCATCCTCCGCCTGCTCTGGCGCATCGGGCACAGGCCGCCCGCCCTGCCGACGAAATTCCAGCGCTGGGAAATCAGGGTGTCAGGGGTGACGCATGTCCTGCTCTATGCGGTGATGTTCGCCATGCCGCTGTCGGGCTGGATCATGGATTCGGCGTGGAAGGACGCGGCGGCCCATCCCATCGCCTTTCTCGGCACCGGATGGGAATTACCGCGGCTGGGGTTCATCGCGAATCTCGACCCTGCGACGAAGGAGGGCCTGCATGATGGGTTCGGCGCGCTGCACGGGCTGGCGGCGAAGCTGCTCTACCTGCTTTTCGCGCTGCATGTGGGCGGCGCCCTGAAGCACCAGTTCCTTGACCGGGAACCGGAGCTTCAGCGCATGTGGCCGGGCAGATAACGGCTGTCGGGAACGCCGCGACGGCTGCCTGGGAACGGCTACACCACCTTGCGGCCGGTGAAGAGCTGGATCAGGCCGACGACCAGCGCCGCGATCAGCAGCAGGTGGATGAGGCCGCCCGCGATATGGAAGGCAAAGCCCGCCAGCCACAGGATCAGCAGGATGACGAAAATGGTCCAGAGCATGAGTGCATCCTCTCCTTGTTGAGGCCGCCCGCGCGCCCTTATCGGCAGCGGGACAGTTTCACCCCTTCAACGAACGGACCGCCCGACAGGTTGCATCGCGGGACGGAAGCGGTTGCCGGAAGGCGGACCCTTGCCCACATAGGAGGCTCCAGCCGAATCGTTCCGGCCGTTCCCCTTACCCGGCGGGCGGTACAGGGACATCGGATCGAGCGAGAGATCGAACGCGCATGCCCAAATATCTGCATACGATGGTCCGCGTCAGCGACCTCGACAAGACGATCGCCTTCTTCACCCTGCTGGGCCTGAACGAGGTCCGCCGCTTCGAGGATGAGAAGGGGCGCTATACCCTCGTCTATCTCGCGGCGCCGGGCGACGAGGATGCGCAGGTCGAGCTGACCTATAACTGGCCGCCGGAAGAAGGCGAGGCGGAGGTCTATACCGGCGGGCGCAATTTCGGCCATATCGCCTATCGGGTCGAGAATATCTACGAGACCTGCCAGCGCCTGCTGGACGGGGGCGTGACCATCAACCGGCCGCCGCGCGACGGGCATATGGCCTTCATCCGCACACCGGACGGCATTTCCGTCGAGCTGTTGCAGGACGGGCGGCTGGAACCGGCCGAACCCTGGGCCTCCATGCCCAATATAGGGCAATGGTGATGCCCGCGCCCGAAGCCTCTCTCCAGCCGGAAGCCCTTCTCCAGATCGTGCGCGTCCCGGCGCTCAGCGACAATTATATCTGGCTGCTGCACGATGCGGACAGCCAGGAGACGGTGGTGGTCGATCCCGCCCAGGCCGAGCCCGCGCTGGAGGCGGCGGAGGAGCGCGGATGGAGGATCACGCAGATCTGGAACACCCACTGGCACCCCGACCATATCGGCGGCAATGCGGCGATCCGGGAGGCGACGGGCGCGCGCGTCACCGCGCCGGCGGCCGAGGAAGCGAAGATCGGCCATATCGACCATGCGGTGGCGGAGGGCGACCGCGCCCCTATCGGCGCGCTGGAGGCGGAGGTGTGGGAGGTGCCCGCGCACACGGCGGGCCATGTCGCCTATCATCTGCGCGCGGCGGGCGTGATCTTCACCGGCGACACGCTGTTCGCCATGGGCTGCGGCCGCCTGTTCGAGGGCACGCCGGAGCAGATGTACCGCGCGATGCGCCGCTTCGAGATATTGCCCGACGACACGCGCGTCTATTGCGCGCATGAATATACCCTCTCCAACGGGCGCTATGCCGCGCATGCGGAACCGGGGAACGCCGCCGTGGCGGAACGGCTGAAGGCCGTGGAGGCCGCGCGGGCGGCGGGCGAGGCGACCGTGCCGACCACCATCGGCGCGGAACGGGCGACCAATCCCTTCCTGCGCGCGGACAGCGTGGCCGAACTGGCCCGGCGCCGGGCGGAGAAGGATAGGTTCTGAGGCGTTGAACCGCCGGAGCGGGCGGGATGAGGGAGAAAGATCATGGCAAGGACCGGAATCGTCCTGCTCGCCGCGTTTGGGCTGGCTTATGGCGCGGCAGCGGCGGAAAAGGCGCCGACCGACGGCGTTCGCCGCCTCACCCCCAAGCAGGCGCAGGCGCTGGCCAAGGCGCTGGACGGCAAGGAGGCGGGCAAGCCTGTCGGCTGCGTCCCCATCAATGCGGGCAGCAGCGGCGGCCTGACGCCGATCAGCGACGAGATACTGATCTATCGCGTCAGCCGGGACCTCGTTTACCGCAACGACCTCAACGGCCGGTGCAGCGGGATCGCCAATGGCAGCACGCTGGTGCTCCAGCCCACGACAGGGCAATATTGCCGCAACGACATCGCCCATGTCGTCGACCTGACCACCGGCATGCGCGGCCCGTCCTGCGCGCTGGGCGACTTCATTCCCTATCGCACGCCGGGGAAGTGAAGGCGCTCGCCGCTCCGGCGGGGGTGGCGCGTCATCGAGGGGAGAGGGCCGCCCGCGTCGGCTGGCCTATCCCTTGTACAGCGCGTCCAGCCGGTCCTGATAGCGGGCGCGGATCACATGGCGGCGGATCTTGAGCGAGGGGGTCATCTCGCCATTCTCCACCGTGAAGGGCTCGTCCGCGAGGATGAAGCGGCGTATCTTCTCGATCACCGACAATTCGCCGTTCACCCGGTCCACGGCGGCGCGGATCGCGGCGAGGCATTCGGGATCGCCGGACAGGGGCGCATCCTCCGGCAGGCCGCGCGCCTCCCGCCATTCGCGGCAATATTCGGGATCGGGGACGATGAGCGCGACCAGATAGGGGCGCCGGTCGCCATGGATCATGGCCTGACCGATTTCCGGCTGGAGGGTCAGCATGCCCTCCACCCGCTGGGGCGCGACATTATCGCCCTTGTCATTGACGATCAGGTCCTTCTTGCGGTCCGTGATGCGCAGGCGCCCGGCCGCATCGATCTCCCCTATGTCGCCGGTGTGGAGCCAGCCGTCCCTGAGCACGCGCGCCGTCTCCGCCTCGTTGCGCCAATAGCCGTGCATGACCAGTTCGCCGCGCACCAATATCTCTCCATCCTCCGCGATGCGCACCTCGACATTGGCGAGCGGCGGGCCAACGCTGTCCATACGTATCCCGGCACGCGGGCGGTTGCAGCTTATCACCGGCCCCGCCTCCGTCTGGCCATAGCCCTGGAGCAGGGTGATGCCGAGGGACTGGAAGAAATTGCCGACATCCGGATTGAGCGGCGCGCCGCCCGACACCAGCGCCTTGAGCCGTCCGCCGAAGCGGGCGCCGATCTTCGGCCGGATGGTGCGGTTCAGCACGGCGCCGAGCGCCCCGTCATACCAGCCCCGCCGCCCGTCCGCCGCGCGGTTCCCCTGCGCGAGGGCGGTGCCGAGGAAGAAGCGGGCGAGCCTGCCCTCCTTCTCCACCGCCTTGGTCACGCGGCCGCGCAGCATCTCGAACAGGCGGGGCACCACGACCATGATGGTCGGCCGCGCCTCCTGTATGTTCGCGGCCAGCTTCTCCAGGCTTTCGGCATAATAGATCTGCGCGCCGAGGCCGATGGGCAGGAACTGGCCGCCGCTATGCTCATAGGCGTGGCTGATGGGCAGGAAGGAAAGGAACACCTCCTCCTCGTCCCAGCCGAAATCGCATGCGATGATGTCGACGCAGCCTTCGACATTGGTGAGGATGGAGCCATGATGCTGCATCACGCCGCGCGGCGCGCCGCCCGTGCCGCTGGTATAGATGATGCAGGCAAGGTCGCCGCGCCCGGCCGTCTGCGCGGCGGCGGTGGCGGCCACGTCGCCGGGATGCGCCGCGATGACGCTATCCCAGGCGAGCAGGGCGACATCGCCGCTCTGCATGGCGCGCTGCGGCTCCATCGCGATGGCGAGGCGGATGGGCGAGCGCAGCACGGCGGGCATCAGGGCCTTGGCGATCTTCGCCGAGGAGAAGATGACGGCGCTGGCTCCGGAATCGGTGATGATATGGGCATGGTCGCGCGTGGTGTTGGTGGTGTAGGTCGGCACCGTCACCGCGCCCGCCGCCATGATGGCAAGGTCGGCGATGCAGAATTCCGGACGGTTCTCGCTGACCAGCATCACCCGGTCGCCGGGACGCACCCCATTGGCCGCGAGACCCGCCGCGAGGGAGGAGACGGTGCGGGCGACCTGCGCCCAGCTTTGCGCGACCCATGTCTCGCCCTGCCTGGACCAGAGAAAGGGCCTGTCCCCCCGTTCGGCCGCGCGGGTGAAGAACATCGCCGTCAGGTTCGAAAAATGCTCGAACTGCCGCATCGGGCATCCTCTCTCTTTTTTCCGTCAGGACGGGTCTCTTAATATCGGGTTCAACAAACCGGAACCCGATCCCGTTTCACAAACGCAAAAAACTTGGATGCCGTAGCGTTTCCCGGCGAGCCGGAGGGCATGACCCGGCGGCGGCGCGCCCGCCAGGCTATTCCGCCAGGCTATTCCGAAAGCGCCGCGCCCGGCGCGCGCGGATCGACGGCGGCGGTCCAGCCCGCATCGCCCAGCACGGCGGCATTGGCCTTCAGCCCCGCGGGCGCGACCGTGACCTTGTGCCCCCTTGCCTCCAGCGGGGCCTTCATCGCCTCGATCGCGCTGCCCTCCTCGATCACCGGTCCCTCACTGCCCCAGTAGAGAAGGCCGAGCGCGACCGACTCCCGCGCATCGAGGCCCCAGTCGAGATGGGCGATGATCGCCTTGGCCACCTGCATGATGATGGTCCGTCCGCCCGCCGCGCCGACCACCATCACCGGCTTGTCCGACGCGTCATAGACGATGGTCGGCGCCATGGAGGAAAGGGGCCGCTTGCCCGGCTCCACCCGGTTGGTGACGGGCGCGCCGTCCTTTTCCGGTGCGAAGGTGAAGTCGGTCAGCTCATTGTTGAGGACATAGCCGTTCACGACGAGCTGGCTGCCGAAATAGCCCTCCACCGTGGAGGTCATGACGGCGATGTCCCCGGAACCGTCGATGGCGATGAAATTGCTGGTCTGGGGCACTTCGGACGACAGCGCCCTTGTCCGCGCCGGTGCGCCCGCGGGCTTGCCCGGCTCATAATGGCCGCGCGCGCGGCTGCGGTCGATCAGGCGGGAACGCGCCCTGATATAGGCGGGGTCGATCAGGCCGGCGACGGGCACCGGCACGAAGTCGCGGTCGGCCAGCCAGGTGTCGCGGTCGGCATAAGCGAGCTGCATGGCCTCCGCGATCAGGTGCCAGCTTTCGGGATCGTCCTTGCCGAGCCGAGGGAGGTCGAACCGCTCCAGCATGCCCAGCATCTCGACGACGGTGATGGCCCCGGAGGAGGGCGGACCCATGCCGCAAATCTTGTAGACGCGGTAATGGCCGCAGATGGGCGGGCGTTCCCTGACCGCATAGCGGGCGAAATCCTCCGCCGTGACGGTGGCGGGATTGACCGGCGCGGAGGCCGTCGCCCTGGCCACCGCCTCCACATTCTGGCCGCTGTAGAAGGCTTGAGGCCCCTCGGCGGCGAGGCGGCGCAGATAGGCGGCCAGGGCGGGATTGCGGATGATCGTGCCGACCGGCGCGGGCGCCCCGTCGATCCAGTAAAGCGCGCGCGCCTCCGGAAAATCCTTCCACAGGGGCGCGACGACGCTCATCCGCTTGTACATATAGTCGTTGACCGCATAGCCCTGCTCCGCGAGGCGGATAGCGGGCTGGAAGAGGTCGGCCCAGGGCAGCTTGCCCCAGAGCGCATGGCTTTTGGCCATCAGCGCGACATTGCCCGGAACGCCCACGGACTTGCCGCCCGGAAAGGCGGAGGCGAAGGGCAGCGGCTTGCCGTCCGCGTCCAGGAACAGGCCGGGCGTGGCGGAGGCGGGCGCCGTCTCGCGCCCGTCAATGCTGTAGAGCGCGCCCGTCCTGCCGTCGTGGCGCAGGAGGAAGCCGCCGCCGCCTATGCCGCTGGATTCCGGCTCCACCACGGTCAGGGCCAGCATGATCGCCATGGCGGCGTCGGTCGCGGAGCCGCCCTTGCGCAGCATCTCCCGCCCCGCCTCGCTGGCGCGGGGATCGGCGGAGGCGACCAGGCCGCCACCGGCATGGGCAACGGCAAGCGGCTGGACGAGGAAAAGGACGAGAAGGGCGAGCGCGCGGCAGAATCGGGTCATGGACGAAAGGTTGCGCATCAGTACCGGTTAGGCAAGCGGACAATCCGCGCCGACCGCCTCGGCTATGGACGAAAGTCCGTCGCGGCGCAGCAGTTCCGCCAGTCCCCGGTTGATCCGGGCGGCCAGCGCAGGCCCCCTGTAGACCATGGCCGAATAGAGCTGGACGAGCGAGGCGCCCGCCCGGATGCGGGCATAGGCCTGCCCGGCATCCGCGATGCCGCCCACGCCGATGAGCGGCAGGCGTCCGCCCGTCGCACGCCGGAAATCGCGCAGCCGCTGGAGGGACAGGTCGTGGAGGGGCGCGCCGGAGAGGCCGCCCGCTTCCCCGGCAAGGCGCGAGCGGAGCGTGGCGGGGCGCGTGACGGTGGTGTTGGAGACGATCAGCGCGTCGAGCCGATGCGCCAGCGCCACCTCGGATATGTCGTCTATGTCGGCGGGTTCGAGGTCGGGCGCGACCTTCAGCCAGACGGGCGGGCCGTCCGCCCCGCGCGCCGCCATCACGGCGGCCAGCAGGGCGTCGAGGGCGCCGCGATCCTGGAGCGCGCGCAGGCCCGGCGTGTTGGGCGAGGAGATGTTGACGGTGAGATAGTCGGCATGGGCGCCCAGCGCCCGAACGCCCGCCACATAGTCGGCGATCCGGTCCCCGCTGTCCTTGTTCGCGCCGATATTGACGCCGACGACCAGCCCGGCCGGACGGGGACGGGCGAGGCGGACGGCGGCGGCGGCCTGCCCGCCATTGTTGAAGCCCATGCGGTTGATGACCGCCTCATCCTCCTCCAGCCGGAAGAGGCGCGGTTCGGGATTGCCTTGCTGCGGACGCGGGGTCAGCGTCCCCGCCTCCGCAAAGGCGAAGCCGAAACGGCCCATGCGGTCGAATATCTCCGCATCCTTGTCGAAACCGGGGGCAAGGCCGACCGGCCCCGCGAAATCCAGCCCGAACAGCCTTTGGTACAATATCGAGTCGCATTGTGCCGGACCGGTTCGCGGCAGCAGCGTCAACAGGCGGATGGCGAGTCGATGCGCCGACTCGGCGTCGAGGCGGAACAGAAGCGGACGGACGATCGGGAAAAGCATGGCGCGGCGCCTATCACAGCCTGTGTCGCAACGCGTGAATTTTCTGCGGCAAACGCCCCGGCCCGGCGGTCGCGGCTCCTATGAAATAGAGCAATATCATCGTTTCATCTCGAATTATGTCGATTCCGTCCAATATTCGCGATGGGAAAAGGGTGTAGTCGACCCCTGCGACCCGAAGGGCTCTGATGTCGTCCGACTCAGGAGACCTTGTACCTGGGGGCCTCGATCGGCTTCGGCCGATGAGGCCCCTTTTTTATTCACATCCTCCCGAAACTGTGACAAGCGTCGCAAAACGAGACAAAAACATGCCGTACGGGGTCGTACCAGCAGTATCGTGGAGATGTTGTGGTAGATCGTCCATCGGAGACAGACGGGTCCATAGACCCCGCCTGTCCTGAGCCGCACAATGAAGGGGGGCAGGCGGAACGATTACCGCCGACCAACCAGGTGGCGCTGAGCTATCTCGCGCCACCCGAGGATTTGTCCGCTTTCTTCGGCCCCCTTTATCTCTTCATCGCGGACAAGGCGGTCGTGTCCGATCATACCCGCGCCGACTTCGCGCAGGTCCGCTTCATGCTTGCGGGGGAAGGCGACTATGTTTTCCATGACGGACGCCATGTCGCGACGCCGCGCTGCTGCATGCTCGGCCCCACCACCGCCGCCACGCGGTTCCAAGTGGCAGGCCCCATGCGGGTGGTCGGCGTATCCGTGCTGCCGCTCGGCTGGTGCGCGCTGCGGGCGGGCGATGCCAGCCTGGTGGCGGACAATCTCTTCGATCTGGCGGGCCGGTTCGGGACGGAATGGGACGCGCTCCATGCCGAACTGTGCGGCATGACCGATGCGGAGCGGATCGCCGAACGCATCTGGCCCTTCCTGCGCGAACGCATCCGCCACCCCGTGGCGGACGACATCGCCTTCGTCGCGGCGGTCGATCACTGGCTGGCGGACGAGCGTTCGCCCCGCGTGGAGGTGTTGCAGGAGAGGACGGGCCTGTCATCCCGCCAGATCGCGCGGCTGTGCAATCGCCATTATGGTTCGCCGCCCAAATATCTGGCGCGCAAATATCGCGCGCTGCGCTGCGCGCTCAGCCTCGCGCGGGACAATGTGGAATGGCAGGAGCTGTGCGACGGCGCCTTTTACGACCAGTCGCACTTCATCCGCGAGTTCAAACATTTCATCGGCCTGACGCCCAGCCAGCTGCGCGACGATGCCAGCCTCGTCATCCGCCTGACCATGAACAGGCGCGATGTGGAGGGGAATATCGCCGACCTCAGCCGCATAAGCTGAAAGGCGCGGGCGGGCCTCCCCTGCCCGCGCCCGTCCGGCGCGCCGTCTCAGGCCGCCAGCGCGAGGATGCTCTTGCCCGCCTCGTCCAGCGCGGCGGCGCGCTGCTCCGGCCCCACGGCGATCCCCTCCGCCACGACGAATTCCGGGGCCAGGCCGATAAAGCCGAAGACGTCGCGCAAATAGGTCTCCAGATGCTCCACGGAGGCGCTGGGGGAGCCGGGACCGTAGAAGCCGCCCCGCGATATGGCGATGACCACGCGCTTGGGACCGGCCAGCCCCTTCGGCCCTTCCGGCGTGTAGGCGAAGGTCCGGCCCGCGATCAATATGCGGTCGAGCCAGGCCTTGAGCTGGGTCGGCACGGTGAAATTATACATGGGGGCGCCGATCACCACGATGTCGGACGCCAGGAATTCGTCGAGTATGGCCGCGCTCCGCACCGCCGCATCATTGCCGTCGCCGGGCAGGGCGGCGAGGTCGAGATGGTTCAGCGGATCGGCGGCGAGGTCGCGCCGCGTCACCGCGATGGAGGGATCGGCGGCGGTCAGGCGCGCGACGATGGAGGCGGTGAGCTGGCGGGAAACGCTATGATCGCCCGTGATGCTGGAATCGATGTGGAGGAGCTTCATTTTCATGCCCTTTCGGTATATATCAGTAACCGGGGCACGATATGTAACCACATGGGACACCCCCGCAAGGAGGCACAATTTTGTCACTCGGACACATGAATGTAACCGCCCCGGAGGCGCTGGCCGATGCGCATGGCCCGATCGCGCCGGGCCATGCGGGCACGGCTGCGCTCGATCCCGTGGAGATACAGCGCGGCTGCCGCACGGTCAGCGAGGTGCTGTCGCGCGTCGGCGACAAGTGGAGCATCCTGATCGTCATGATCCTGGCGAGCGGACCGCGCCGGTTCAACGAGCTGAAGCGGCTGGTGGACGGCATTTCCCAGCGCATGCTGACCCTCACCCTGCGCAATCTGGAGCGGGACGGGCTGGTGACGCGCACGGTGACGCCCAGCATCCCGCCGCGCGTGGACTATGCGCTGACACCGCTCGGCCACTCGCTACGCGTGCCGGTATCGGCCCTGGGCGAATGGGTCATCGCCAATATCATGACGATCAAGGGCGCGCGGGAGCGGTTCGACTCGCAAGGGGCCGGGGCGGATTGACAACAGTCCGGTTGAGAAGCGCTCGCAACAGGCGGAAATGCTGCAAAAAGCCTTGATCGGACGGCGCGACGGCCCCACATGGCGCCCAATCGGAACGAATCGGTCCGATTTGTCTTTCGGATGTAACAGAGGGCAGGATTTGCGTCTTTCGAGCCTCTCCGACCAAGCGGTCGTCCTGATGCAGGCGGCTTCGTCCCGTTGCGGCGCCAAGGGCGCCGGGGGGTCGCTGACGAGCGCGGCCGAGCTGGCGGCGGCGACCGGCATCCATGTGCCGACCGCGCAGAAGCTGGTCAGCCTGATGACGCGCGCCGGTCTCCTCGCCTCCGTGCGCGGCGCGAAAGGCGGCATACGCCTTGCCCGGCCCGCCGCGGCGATCAGCCTCGCCGATGTGGTGGAAGCGGTGGAAGGTCCCATCGCCCTCACCCCCTGCGTCGAACAGGGCGGCCCGCATCAGTGCGAGCGGGAATCGGTCTGCGCCGTGCGCCCGCATTGGGGACCGGTCAATGAAGCGGTGCGGGGCGCCCTCGCCCATGTGTCGCTGGCCAGCCTCTCGACGCCCGTACCCACCAATGGAGCCACGCTATGAGCGCGCCCGTCAAGAACCAGGAAGCGCTGGCCGCCGCGCGCAAGGCCTCCGACTATGAATGGGGTTTCACCTCCGACGTCGAGCAGGAATTCGCGCCCAAGGGCCTGTCCGAGGATACCGTCCGGTTCATTTCCGCCAAGAAGAACGAGCCGGAATGGATGCTCGACTGGCGCCTGAAGGCCTATCGCCACTGGCTGACCATGACCCCGCCCGACTGGGCGAAGCTGAACGTGCCGCCGATCGACTATCAGGATGCCTATTATTACGCGGCGCCCAAGAAGAAGGTCGAGCTGGACAGCCTGGACGATCTCGATCCGGAAATCCGCCGCACCTATGAGAAGCTGGGCATTCCCATCGCGGAGCAGGAAGTGCTGGCGGGCGTGAAGGGCAGCCGCCGCGTCGCCGTGGACGCGGTGTTCGACAGCGTGTCCGTCGCCACCACCTTCCGCAAGGAGCTGGAGGAAGCGGGCGTCATCTTCCGCTCCATCAGCGAGGCGATCCGGGAATATCCGGACCTCGTGAAGAAGTGGCTGGGCAAGGTCGTGCCCATGCATGACAATTATTTCGCCACGCTGAACTGCGCGGTCTTCTCCGACGGCACCTTCGTCTATGTGCCGGAGGGGGTGCGCTGCCCGATGGAACTCTCCACCTATTTCCGCATCAACGCGGAGAATACCGGGCAGTTCGAACGGACGCTGATCGTCGCGGACAAGGGCGCCTATGTCTCCTATCTGGAAGGCTGCACGGCCCCGCAGCGCGACGAGAACCAGCTGCATGCCGCCGTCGTCGAACTGGTCGCGCTCGACGATGCGGAGATCAAGTACAGCACTGTCCAGAACTGGTATCCGGGCGATGCCGAGGGCAAGGGCGGCATCTATAATTTCGTCACCAAGCGCGCCCTGTGCCAGGGCAAAAGGTCCAAGGTGTCGTGGACGCAGGTCGAGACGGGCAGCGCCGTCACCTGGAAATATCCGTCCTGCGTGCTGAACGGCGAGGACAGCGTGGGCGAGTTCTATTCGGTCGCCGTCACGAACAATTACCAGCAGGCCGATACCGGCACCAAGATGATCCATAATGGCCGGGGCAGCCGCTCGACCATCGTGTCCAAGGGGATCAGCGCGGGGCGCAGCGACAACACCTATCGCGGGCTGGTGCGTGTCGGCCCCGCGGCGGAGAATGCGCGCAACTTCACCCAGTGCGACTCTCTCCTGCTCGGTTCGGACTGCGGCGCGCATACCGTGCCCTATATCGAGGTGCGCAATCCCAGCGCGACCATCGAGCATGAGGCGACGACCAGCAAGATCAGCGACGACCAGCTCTTCTACGCCATGCAGCGCGGGCTGGATCAGGAGCAGGCGGTGGCGCTGATCGTGAATGGCTTCGCCAAGGAGGTGTTGCAGCAACTGCCGATGGAGTTCGCCGTCGAGGCGCAGAAATTGCTGGGCATCAGCCTCGAGGGGAGCGTGGGGTGAACGTCATCCTTATCACTTCCGTCATGCCGGACTTGATCCGGCATCCCGCTTCTTCATCCGCAAGGGCCAAAGACAGCTGGACCCCGGATCAAGTCCGGGGTGACGAAAGATGACGAGATCCGAATTGGCGACGATGCTCGAATCTTTCGTCGGCGACGCTCCTGGCAACAAGAAATGGGATTGGGATGACTTCACATCGGTGAAGGCATCACCCGAACTGGAACCTTTCCGCCAGCGCCTGCTGGAACAGGGTGACGGCTATATGGACACCCATGAAATACGCGAAATCATTGCAGAACCGAGAAGCTGAATGCTCAAGATTGACAATCTCCACTCCACCGTCGCGGACAAGCCGATCCTCAAGGGCCTGTCGCTCGCCATCAATCCCGGCGAGATCCATGCCATCATGGGACCGAACGGCGCGGGCAAGTCGACGCTGGCCTATACGCTGGGCGGCCGTCCCGGCTATGAGGTGACGGGCGGGACCGCGACCCTCGACGGGCAGGACCTGTTCGAGCTGGACCCGCATGAGCGCGCGGCGGCGGGGCTGTTCATCGGCTTTCAATATCCGGTCGAGATTCCGGGCGTATCCAACCTGCAATTCCTGCGCGAGGCGCTGAACAGCCAGCGCAAGGGCCGGGGCGAGGAACCGCTGTCGGGCGGCGCCTTCATCAAGCTGGCCAAGGAGAAGGCGCAGCTTCTCGGCCTCGACATGGAGATGCTGAAGCGTCCCGTGAATGTCGGCTTTTCCGGCGGCGAGAAGAAGCGGGCCGAGATGGTGCAGATGGGCATTCTCGACCCCAGGCTGGCAATCCTGGACGAGACCGATTCCGGCCTCGACATCGATGCGCTCAAGACCGTGGGCCATGGCATCAACGCGATCATGCGCAAGCCTGACAAGGCGGTGCTGCTCATCACCCATTACCAGCGCCTGCTCGACTATGTGAAACCCGATTTCGTGCACGTCCTGGCGGCGGGCCGGATCGTGAAGTCGGGCGGCCCGGAACTGGCGCTGGCGCTGGAGCGCGAAGGCTATGCCGATGTGGTCGGGGCGGAGGTGGCCGGGGCATGAGCCTGTCCGCCCTCCCCACGCGCAAGGCCGAGGACTGGCGTTATAGCGATGTGGAGGCCGTGGCGGGCATCTGGCCGCTGCCCGCGCCGCGACAGATCAGCGTCGGCGCCGGCGAAACGGCCGCGCGCACCATATTGCAGGACGCCCCCCGCGATGCGGCGGTCGTGCTGGATCATGTCGTCGACATTGCCGAGGGCGGATCGCTCAACATCCACCTCCTCAATATCGGTGGGCAGCTGGGCCGGGCGAGCTTCGACGTGCGCCTCGCCAAAGGCGCGCATTTCGCACTCAATGCCGCGATCATCGCGGGCGGCGAGCAGACCCTCGAAGTCATCACCCATGTCCGCCATGCGGAGCCGGAGGCGACGTCGCGGCAGACCGTCCGCTCCGTGCTGGGCGGGCATTCGACGGGCAGCTATCTGGGCCGCATCGCCGTGGCGCGCGATGCGCAGAAGACCGATGCGGAGCAGTCGGTGAAGGCCATGCTGCTCGACCGCACGGCCACGGCCAATGCCAAGCCGGAACTGGAAATCTTCGCCGACGACGTGAAATGCGCCCATGGCGCGACGGTGGGCGAGCTGGACAAGACCGCCCTCTTCTACTGCGCGGCGCGCGGCATCGACCCGGCGACGGCGCGGACCCTCCTTCTCCAGGCGTTCATCGCGGGCTTGTTCGACGATATGGAGGACGAGGCCGAGCGGGAGAGGTTCGAGAAGGCCGCGCTCGCCAAGCTGGCCTCGCTGAGCGGCGTGGAGGTGATTGCATGAGCGTGCTCGAATCCTCGTTGAGCAGAGGGCCCATCGACGTGCGCGCCGATTTTCCCGGCCTGATCGGGCCGGACGGCAGGCCCTGGCATTATCTGGACACCGGAGCGACGGCGCAGAAGCCGCGGCAGGTGATCGACGCGGTTGCCCGCGCGCTGGGCGAGAATTACGCCACCGTCCATCGCGGCGTCTATTCCCGGTCGGCCGAGATGACGCTCGCCTATGAGGCGGCGCGGCGGACGGTCGCCCATTTCCTGAACGCGGAGGAAGGCGAGATCGTCTTCGTGCGCGGCGCGACGGAGGCGATCAACCTGGTCGCCAATAGCTGGGGCGCGGCGAACCTGAAGGCGGGGGATCGCATCCTCCTCTCCACCCTCGAACATCACAGCAATATCGTGCCGTGGCAGTTGATCGCGGAGCGTGTCGGTGCCGGGATCGACGTGGTGCCGCTGACCGGGGACGGCCGCATCGACCTCGACGCGATGGCCGCGATGATCGACGAGCGGCACAGGCTGGTGGCGCTGGCCCATGTCTCCAATGTGCTCGGCTCCGTGCTGGACGTGCGCCGCGCGGCGGAGATCGCCCATGGCGCGGGCGCGAAGATCCTGATCGACGGCTGCCAGGCCGTGCCGCGCATGGCGGTGGACGTGAAGGCGCTGGGTTGCGACTTCTACGCCTTTTCGGGGCACAAGCTCTATGGGCCGACCGGCATAGGCGCGCTCTGGGCGAGGGCGGAGATACTGGACGCGATGTCGCCCTGGCATGGCGGCGGGTCGATGATCGATCGCGTGACCTTCGCCAGGACGACCTATGCCCCTGCCCCCACCCGCTTCGAGGCGGGCACCCCCGCCATTGCCGAGGCCATAGGGCTGGCAGCGGCGATCAACTATGTCGAGGCCATCGGCATGGACCGGATCGCCGCGCATGAAAAGGCGCTGGTGCGCGCGGCGCGCGAGGTGCTGCACGGCGTCAACAGCGTGCGCGTGCTGGGCCCGGAGGATTCGAGCGGCATCGTCTCCTTCGCGATGGAGGGGGTGCATCCGCACGATATCGGCACCATATTGGACGAAAGCGGCGTCGCGATCCGCGCAGGCCATCATTGCGCGCAGCCGTTGATGGAGGCGCTGGGCGTCCCCGCCACGGCGCGGGCCAGCTTCGGCATCTACAGCTACGAAAGCGACATCGACGCGCTGGCGCGCGGCATGGAACGGGTAAGGAAGATTTTCGGATGACCGAAGAGCGCAAGATCATGGTCGAGGAAGTGGACGGCGTGCCCCCCCCGCCCAGGGCACGGGTCGAGGATGCGGAGGCGTCCGCAGCCGAGCCGCGCCGGCGCGATTATCTGGAGGGTTTCCTGCGGGAAAAGCCCGAAGGCGTGAAATCCGGCGAGCCGGGCGGCGAGATCTATGAGGGCATCGTCGCGGCGCTCAAGGAAATCTATGATCCGGAAATCCCGGTGAACATCTATGATCTCGGCCTCATCTACGGCGTCGAGGTAAGCGAGGACGGCCATGCCGCCGTCACCATGACGCTGACCACGCCGCATTGCCCGGTCGCCGAAAGCATGCCGGGCGAGGTGGAGTTGCGCGTCGGGTCCGTGCCCGGCGTCGGCCATGCCGAAGTGAATCTCGTCTGGGACCCGCCATGGGACCCGCAGAAAATGTCCGATGAGGCCAAGCTCGAACTGGGGATGCTGTGATGAACGCGCAAGGTCAGCCTTTGAGTCCGACACCCGTACGTGCCCGCCCCGCCGCCGTGACGCTGACCCCCTCCGCCGAGCAGCGCGTCGCCGACCTGATGGCGCGCGCGCCGGAAGGGGCCATAGGCGTCAAGCTGTCCACGCCGCGCCGCGGCTGCTCCGGCCTTGCCTATTCGGTCGACTATGTGACCGAAGAGGCGAAGTTCGACGAGAAGA
>JASGGS010000230.1:0-6498 GCA_047602685.1 Sphingobium sp. | reverse complement strand
GGCGCGCCCAGCACGCCCGGCGGCTTGCGGCGGCGCCACAAGACGAAACCGCTGACCGTCAGCAGCATCAGCATGAGCGCGGTCAGGAGGCCGACAAGCTGGTTCACCCAACCGAAAAGCTGCCCCTCATGCCAGGCGACGCCATAGCCGATCACCCGGTCGATCACATGCTTCTGCCCGAAGGTGGAGCGCGACCGTTCGCGGCCCGTCGCCATGTCGTAGCGGATCGTCGCGCGCAGCGGCCGGTTCTGCGCGTCGGAGCGGACGGTCCATGCCATGGCGTCGCCCGCCGCGCCGAATTGCCCCGGCGCGCCGGGCGGCACGACGATGACGGGAAAGGCCAGCCCCTCCCGCTCCGCCTTCGCCACGATCCGCGCCAGCGAGGGGAGCGCCGCGCCCGATGCCTGCATGCGCAGCATGGCCGCATGGTCATGATCGGCATGCATGGCGCTTCCCATATCCATGCCCGCATGACCGGCATGCTCGCCGCCCTCCACGGCTGCCCGCCCGCCGATGGTCCAGTCCTGCGCACCCCGGACGAGGCCCAGTTCCGTCCGCGCCCATTTGAACGCGCTGCCCCAGGCATCGGCCCATGGCAGGCCCGTCACCAGCAGCACGAGGGCGAAGCCCGCGACCCAGAAGCCGGTGACGGCATGGATATCCCGCCAGAAGGCCCGCTTGCCGAGATAGAGGCGCGGCCATGCCACGCCCGCCAGGCCCCTGCCGCGCGGCCACCAGAGATAGAGGCCGGTCAGGATCATGACGATGGCCCAGCTCGCCCCCAGCTCGACGATCCAGCTCCCCCTCGGCCCCAGCAGCAACTGGCCATGGATATCATGGTCGATGGCGATGATCCGCCGCTCCGGATCGAGGCTGCCCAGCACGCGCCCCCGCGGCGAGACGAACACGTCCCGCATCGACAGCCCGTCGGCAAGGGCAAGATGGATCATCGCCGCGTCACCCGGCCGTTCCGGCAGGCGATAGGAATGAAAGCGCGCGCCCGGAAAGGCGGCCAGCGCCGCCTCCGCCTGGACATCGGGCGAGACCGCGCCCGCCCTGGAAAGGCCGTGATAGGCCCGTTCCTCCCACCGTTCCACCTGCGGCTTGAACAGATAGACGGCGCCGGTGACCGACAGGATGAGGATCAGGGGCATGACCATCAGCCCCGCATAGAAATGCCAGCGCCACAGCGCGCGATAGAGGCCGGTATCGGTCACAGCCTCCACTCCGCCTCAAGCAGGACATTGCGCTGCGGATAGGGATGGAACACCCATGCCCGGTCATTGGTCAGGTTGTTGACGCCCGCCGAGACGCGGAGATTCTCCGTCGCCCGCCAGTTCAGCTTCGCATCCAGCGAGAAGAGTTCGGAGGTGAAGCCGTAGCTGTCGCCGCGCTGCATGCCGAACAGGTCGGTGTTGGGGCGGCTGGCATAGCGCAGGCCGACGGCGCCATCGAGCCTCTCCGTCAGGCGTTGCCGCACCGACCCGTTGACGCGCCAGCGCGGGATGCGAGGGAACAGCACGCCCTCCGCCGCCGGATTGGACGGGTTGCCGAGCGTGCGCGAATCGATCCAGGCCGCATTCGCCTCGATCGCCATGCCCCTGACCGGCCAGTCCCGCGTCTCCGCCATCGCCTCGAACCCATATTGGCGGGTCAGGTCGATATTCTTGTAATTGTTGAACGCCACGCCCGCCGAGGTGAAGCCGTAGAACTGGAAGATCGTGTCCTTCACCCGCTGGTAGAAAGCGGAGCCGGTGAGACGCACCGGGCCGAAACGGCGGGAGACGAGGAAATTGGCGTCCATGCTCCGCTCAGGCTTCAGATCGGGGTCGAAGCCGTCGTTGAAGCTGCCGTCCGCGCGAAGGCCGCCCTGGAACAGCTCGCCCACCGTAGGGAAGCGCGTCGCCGTGGCGAGGCTGAGTTGCAGGCGGGTGCCGCCGGGCAGGTCCACCTGTCCCGTGACGGCGGGGCTGAGCGCATCCTCCCGCCGCTCCGGATAGGCATTGGCGAGCGTCGGCGTGCCGATGCCGCCGCCATAGGCCAGCCAGTTGTCGTAGCGCAGGCCCGCCGTCAGCGTGACCGAGGGGGCGAGATGCATCACCGCCTCGCCCCAGCCCGAAAGCGTGCGCGTGCGGCCATAGGTGCGGGTGCCGGGGATCGCGCCCGCCTTGCTGTCCCAATAGGGCAAGGTGAAGATCATGCTGTCCGTGCGATACCGGTTGCCGGAGAGGCCGAAAGCGAGGTCGACGGGGCCGCCGCCGCGTTCCACGGACAGGTCACCGGTGATCCAGCCGGTGGGGCCGAAGGCGGTCACCTGCCCCGCGCCGCCGGTCCGGCCCGCCGTGTAGCCGGCCGACTGGAAGGCATCGGACCGCAATATCCGGTAGGTGGAGAGGGAGGCGCGCGCCGTC
Organism: Sphingobium sp.; assembly: GCA_047602685.1. Classification (GTDB taxonomy): domain Bacteria; phylum Pseudomonadota; class Alphaproteobacteria; order Sphingomonadales; family Sphingomonadaceae; genus Sphingobium. The sequence continues at coordinate 4,087 of JASGGS010000230.1, read as the reverse complement.
CATGCCTCGCCAAGGGGGACGGCCAGCTTTCCGCCCACCAGCAATTCGTCGCGCATGATGCGGGAATAGCTCGCGCCGGTCGCGGTGTAGCTCTGCTCGCCTATGCGGACCGTGCCGTCGCACACCGCATTGCCGCCCGCGTCGCGCAGATAGCAATCGGGCGCATATTGGCGGTCCTCATTATGCCAGTAGGCGGCGAGGAACTGCCCGGTGATCCCGCCATCGTCATAGCCGATCTTGAGCTTGGCCTGATCCTGGGTGATCGCGGCGGGGGACTGGGCGGCGAAGATGGGGTTGGCGACGGAGCCGGGGACATTGGGGCGCTGGACACCCGCGGGCACGTTTTCGAGGCCGGTGCCCGCCGCGCTCGCCTGCCCCTGTTTCGGGTCGATGACCGCGCCGGTGACAGGGGTGCCCGCCGTGCCCGCGACGGGCGTCAGGCCGTAGAACATCTGCGGATGGCCGTCATTGCGGAAATGACGGCCGGAGAGGCGGAGGGACCATGGACCGTCCTTCTGCCTGAGGCCGATGCCCGCCTCGCCCGACCAGCCCCAATAGTTGTCCTTCGTGCCGAACTGGTCATAGGGCTGGGCCATGAGCTGGACGCGGGCGAACGCTTCCGTCCGTTCCGGGTTTCGGGTGGTGATGTTGACGATGCCGCCCATGCTGTTGCCCGCATAGCGCGCGGAATAGGGGCCGTAGACGATATCGAGCTGACGCACCTCGCCCGGCCCGACCACGCCCCATTTCGGCGAGAAGGCGAAGCTGTTGCCGAGGAAGTTGGAGACGGTGAAGCCGTCCACCATCACCAGCGTCCGGGCGCTCTGGGTGGAATGGGTGCCGCGAAATCCGGGAACGCCGTTGCTGTCGCCGGGGAAACGGGTGCGCACGAAGAAATTGGGCGCATATTTCATCAGGTCCTCGGTGTTGGTCGCGTTGACGGCGGCGAACTGCTCCTCCCCCAGGCTGACGGAGAGGCCGCGCGGGGCGATGTCCATGGGCCGCTGCTGCTGGCCGATGACGATGATGGCCTGGTCGGCCTCCGCCTCCCCGGCATGAGCGGCAAGAGGGGCGGCGAGCGAAACGGAAAGGCAGGCGCCGCACAGCAGGGCGGCGCGCGGCAGGCGCGAAATGGGCATGGGACTATCCTCGAACACAGGGCAACGGCCCGCGCGGGTGGCGGGCTGCGGTTCAGGCGAGGATGCGGGGCGGTCCCGAGGATGGCGGCGGGGGCGCGGCGATGCGCGCGATCCAGCCGGTGCGCAGGGCGAAGGCGACCGGCCCGGTGGGCAGGTGCCAGGCGGCCAGCACCGGCACGATGTCGGCGGCAGGCAGCGAGGGAGCGGCGGCCGCGGCGGCGAAGGGGCAATGCGGATTGGCGCTGCCGTCGTCCGGATCGGACTGGCCCGCCCCCTTGGCCTTGCGGCTTTCGGGCAGGCTTTCCCGCTCGACCAGCATCTTCACGGCGCCCTGCCCGGTGCAGAGCGTGACCATGACGCCATGGGAAGTGATGACGGGCATGAAGCCGGCGGGTGCGAGCAGCCGGGCCGCCAGGACGAGCGCCACCGCCGCGCAGAACAGCGCGCGCAGCATTCCCCTCTGGCGAAGAACCCCCGTCATGCTGCCGCCTTTAGACCCGGCGAAACAGGCTGTCACCTGCCAAAAGGTCCCATGCCGGCCCCGCCATCAGCGATGCGTCAGGCCGGGATTGTCGGACGCCAGCCGGACGCGCAGCGCATTCTGCTGGAGCGCGGTGGCGAAATAGGCGCCGACGAGCGGGGGGAATTCGACAAGCTGCGCCTCCGTCCATGTCCGGGCGAGGATGGCCCATGTCGCGTCGGAGATCATCTGGTCGCCCAGCAATTCCTCGACCGCGCGCAGGATCGCCCGGTCATGATCGCTCCAGCCCGGCGCGGCGGAACCGTGCGTCACGCGCTCCACCTCCTCGGCGGTCACGCCATGGCGTTTGGAGATGTCCACATGCTCGCCCCATTCATAGGGCGCCTTGCACCACCAGGCGACGCGCAGGACCGCCAGTTCCCGCTCGCGCGGCGGGATCTCGCCCTGGAAGAAGACGATGCCCGCGTCCATCTGGCATTTGAAGAGGCGCGGATGGTGCAGCATCACGCCGAACACTTCCGGAATGCTGGTGGTTTCGGCGCCCAGCGTCGCGCGGATATCCGTGACCAGCGCCCGCGCCTCCGGGCTGAACGCCTCCTCGGCCAGCGGCGCGATGCGCTGCGGCTTGCCGATGATCTCCGCCTCGCGCGCGGCAATGTCGAAATCCGCCATGATCCTCTCCCTTTCGGCCTGACTGTACAGATGCACAGTCATCGCGCAAGACGGTTCAGCAGGGCGCGGACTTGCGGATCAGGTAGCGGTAGACGCCCGTCGCGTTGATGAGGAGGAGGGCGATATTCTGCCAGCCTATCCCTTCGCTGTCCGGTTGCAGGAAGCCCCAGGCGATCAGGGCCACCGAGCTGGTCACGAACAGGACGAACGCCCATCCGGTGATCCGCCGTCCCAGGTCCAGAGCGACGGTCAAGGCCGCCAGCGTCGCCGCCGCCGCGCCATAATATTGCAGCCCGTCGAGCATCCAGTCGGCCATTATGCGGTCATCCTCCCCCTCTTCATCGGCGGGTCGTGATAACCCATGAAGCGGAGCGAAGTTGCGCGCGCCGTTCATGTGCCCTAGATTGGGCGCATGGCACGCGCCGCGCATCACCATCATCATATCGAACCCGCCGGAGAGGATCTCGCCCAGGCCGCCCGCAGGGCGCTGGAGGCGCGCGACGAGCAGTGGACGGACATGCGCGCCGCGATCTTCGACATATTGGCGGCCGACGACAAACCGAGTTCCGCCTATGACATAGCGGACCGGCTGTCGGCCGCGCGGGGCAAGCGCGTGGCGCCCAACAGCGTCTATCGCATCCTCGACCTCTTCGTCGCCAGCAACCTGGCCCTTCGCATCGAGAGCGCCAATGCCTTCGTCGTCAACGCGCATCCGGGCTGCCGCCATGACTGCATCTTCCTGGTCTGCAAGGCATGCGGCGAGACGACCCATGTCGATGACGACGCCCTGACCGGCAATGTCCGCGCCATGGCCCGGCATCAGGGCTTCACCGCCGAGCGCCCTGTCATCGAAATACTGGGCCGATGCGCCAAATGTGCCTGATCGACCGATCGGCACCTTAGACTCCGGCGCGAAGGCTGCTAAGGGGACGGGATGACTCATCCAGACGCGACACCGCTGCTCGACACCGTGAAGCTGCCGGCGGACCTGCGCGCGCTCGCCCCGGCGCAGCTCGGCCAGATCGCGGACGAACTGCGGCGCGAGGTGATATCGGCGGTGGGCACCACCGGCGGCCATCTCGGCTCCGGCCTCGGCGTGGTCGAGCTGACCGTCGCCATCCATTATGTGTTCGACACGCCCCGCGACAAGCTGATCTGGGATGTCGGCCACCAATGCTATCCGCACAAGATACTGACGGGACGCCGCGATCGCATCCGCACCCTGCGCCAGGGCGGCGGCCTGTCCGGCTTCACCAAGCGGGCCGAGAGCGAATATGACCCGTTCGGCGCGGCGCACAGCTCCACCAGCATCTCCGCCGCGCTGGGCTTCGCCGTCGCCAACAAGCTGGCCGACCAGCCGGGCAAGGCGATCGCCGTCATCGGCGACGGCGCCATGTCGGCGGGCATGGCCTATGAGGCGATGAACAATGCGGAGGCGGCGGGCAATCGCCTCGTCGTCATCCTCAACGACAATGACATGTCCATCGCGCCGCCCGTGGGCGGCCTGTCCGCCTATCTGTCGCGGATCGTCTCCAGCCGCGAATTCCTGGGCCTGCGCGACCTGGCCAAGCGGCTGGCGCGCAAACTGCCCCGCCCCCTCCACAATGCCGCCCGCAAGACGGACGAGTTCGCGCGGGGCATGGCGATGGGCGGAACGCTGTTCGAGGAACTGGGCTTCTATTATGTCGGCCCGATCGACGGGCATAATCTCGACCAGCTCATCCCCGTGCTGGAAAATGTGCGCGACAATGCCGAAGGGCCGGTGCTGATCCATGTCGTGACGCAGAAGGGCAAG
>JASGGS010000229.1:0-6503 GCA_047602685.1 Sphingobium sp. | reverse complement strand
GCCGATAATGTGCGTGATGTCGCCGCCTTCCGCCCAATAATGAGAAAAACGTTCCTTATCGTCCGGATATCCGCATCCCGTGATATAATTTGTGAGGGCATCGACCCACACATACATGACATGGCCGTCGCTGCCCGGCACGGGCACGCCCCAGTCGAAGCTGGTGCGCGAGATGCTGAGGTCGGCAAGCCCGCCCTCCACGAACCGCAGCACCTCGTTGCGGCGGCTTTCCGGGCGGATGAAGTCCGGCCGTTCGGCATAGAGCGCCAGCAGCTTGTCCTGATAGCGGGACAGGCGGAAGAACCAGCTTTCCTCCACGGTCCATTCGACGGGCGTGCCCTGGGGCGAGAGCTTCTCTCCGCCCTCCCGCTCGGTCAGTTCCTTCTCGTCGTAAAAGGCTTCGTCGCGAACCGAATACCAGCCCTCATAGCGATCCAGATACAGGTCGCCACTAGCCTCCATCGCCCGCCACAGGGCCTGGCTGGCGCGATAATGCTCCGCCTCGCTGGTGCGGATGAACCGATCATAGCTGATATTCAGCCGGTCATCCATCTCCTTGAAATAGGCGGCCATTTCGTCCGCAAGCTCGCGCGGGGAAACGCCCCTGGCGCGGGCGGCCTGCGCCATTTTCAAGCCATGCTCGTCCGTGCCCGTCTGGAAGAAGACATCGCGGCCCGCCAGCCGGTGGGCGCGGGCCAGCACATCGGTCGCGATATGCTCATAGGCATGGCCGATATGCGGGCGGCCATTGGGATAGGCGATCGCAGTAGTAATCGTGACGGGGGCAATCGTGACGGGCGGGGGCATAGGATTCTCTGGAATGGAGAGGACGGATGAGATGGCAGGCTCTCTAATGGAGCCTTGCGCTTATGCCTAGGGCGAGTTCCGTCCGGCAAGTTTGGCAACGGCGCCACAGAGGGCGAATATGGTCGCGGAGGGATCAAGCGACAAGGTGACCGCCCCCTGGCCCAGCGATACCGCCTCCGACCAGGCATCGGCCCGCGCCGCGTCGCGGCCTGTCCTCAGACGACGCGCGATATAATGGGGCACGAGGTCGAGAAACGCCTCGTACCGGGCCTGCGCCGCCTTGGGCGCCAGCTTTCGGGCCAGCGCGATGCGCTCGCGATGCGTGGGGTCGCCATGGTCCGCGATCCGGTCCAGCGCGGATTCGAGGGCGGCGATGTCCAGCTCGCGCATGGCGAGCGCACGGCCCGGCGCGCCCTCCGATCCCCGGATCAGCGCCTGCCGGTCGGCTGGGGACAGGTCCGGCGCGACCCCGGACAGCACGGCATCCATGTCCGCATCGCCCAGCGGCTGGAAATGGATATAGCGGCAACGCGAGCGGATGGTCGGCAGCAGCCGGCCGGGCATATGGCTGATGAGGAGGAAAACCGTGCCGCCCGGCGGCTCCTCCAGGCTCTTGAGCAGGGCGTTGGCGGCGCCGCGCTCCATGTCCTCGGCCGCGTCGATGATGACCACCCGCCGCTCCGCCATGGAAGGGGCGAGATGGAGGAAGCGGGAGAGCGACCGTATCTGGTCGACCGTGATGTTGCGGGCCAGCGTCGCGGCCTCGCCCTTCCTGCCTTCCTTCACCAGCCGCTCGATGCGCACCAGGTCCGGATGGGTGCCCGCCTCGACGAGGCGCGCGACGGGATCGTCCTCGCGGACCGACAGCTCGTCCGGCGCGGCGAAGGGATCGGCGGCGGCGCCCAGCAGACGGCGCGCGAAGTCGAGCGCGATCCCCGCCTTGCCCACGCCGGAGGGGCCGCCGAGCAGCCAGGCATGATGCAGCCGCTCCCCGCCCAGCGCCGCGAGCAGCCCGGCAACGGCCCGATTCTGCCCGCGCCACCGGCCCATCAGAGGAAGTCGGAAATGGCCGCCAGCACGCGCCCGGCCACATCCTCCTGCGAACCGGAGGCGTCGACCATCTTCACCCGCTGCGGCTCGGCTTGCGCGATGGTGAGGAAGAAGGAGGCGACCTCCAGATGATAATCGTCCGGGCGCCGGGCGATGCGGTCATGCGCGTCGCCGTCGCGGCGGCGCACCCGCTCCGTCGCCTCGTCTATGGAGAGGGTGAGGAGGATGGTGCGGTCGGGCATCAGGCCGCGGCTGCCGAACTGGTGCAGCGCCATGACGTCATCGTCGCCGATCAGGCCCGCCCCGCCCTGATAGGCGCGGCTGCTGTCGATATAGCGGTCGCAGATCACCCAGCGCCCCACGGCGAGGGCGGGCTTGATCGTGCGGCGCACATGATCGGCGCGGGCGGCGGCGAACAGCAGCGCCTCCGTCCGGATATTCCAGCGTTCGTCGTCGCCGCCCAGCAACAGCTCGCGGATCGCCTCCGCCCCGCCGCTGCCGCCCGGCTCGCGGGTCAGAAGGGCGTTGATGCCCCGCAGCTTCAGCGCTTCCTGCAACAGGCGGGCCTGGGTGGACTTGCCCACCCCCTCCCCGCCTTCCAGCGTGATGAAGCGCCCCTGCGTGCCGCTCATCCGAACAGGGACCGGAAACCGTTCCAGAGGCGACCGAAAAAGCCCGCCTCCTCGACCGCCGAACCGGCGACCAGCGGCATGGCCTGGGTATCGCCGTCGGCGGTGCGCACGACCAGTTGCGCGATCTGCTGCCCCTTGGCGATGGGCGCCTTGATCGGGCCGTCATAGACGACGCTGACCTTCAGATTGTCCGACGCGGCGATGGGCAGGGTCATTGCCATGTTCCGGGGCGCGACGAGGGGCACGGTGAGTTCGCTGCCGCCCTGCACCTCCGCCGTCTCGACCTCCGCCCCCTTCTTGAACAGAGGCACGGCGCGCCAGGACTTGAAGCCCCAGTCCATGAAGCGCACCGATTCCGTGATGCGGCCGTTGAAGCTGGGCAGGCCCGCCACGACCATGATGAGGCGGCGGCCATTCTGCTCCGCCGATCCGGTGAAGCCGAATCCCGCCTCCTGCGTATGCCCGGTCTTGAGGCCGTCCGCGCCCGCGATCCTGCCGAGGATGGGATTGCGGTTCGCCTGGGTGATGTCCGCGCCGCCCATGGTGCGCCCCCAGGTGAAGGAGGTGGTGGCGTAGAAGCGCTTGTAGAGATCGGGCGTCTGCTCGATCGTCGCCCTGGCGATGAGGGCGAGGTCGCGCGCGGTGACGGAGGTGCGCCCCTCGTCCGGCCAGCCGTTGGACGTGCCGAAGCGGCTGTTGCGCAGGCCCATGCGCTTCCCCTCCTCGTTCATCATCTGGACGAAGGCCTCTTCCGTGCCCGCAATGCCCTCGGCCAGCACGACGCAGGCGTCATTGCCCGACAGGGTGACGATGCCGTGGAGGAGATTCTCCACCGTCACCTCCTCATTGGGGCTGAGGAACATGGTCGAACCGGCGGCGGGGCCATGCCAGCGCTGCCAGGTTTCGGGGCGCACGGGGAATTTCGTGTCGAGCTTTAGCTTGCCCTGCTGGATCAGGCGGAAGGCGACATGGGTCGTCATCATCTTCGCCATGGACGCGGGCGGCATCGGCCGGTCCGCATCCCGCTCGTACAACACCTTGCCGGACGACAGGTCGATCATATAGGCGACCGGCGCCGCGGAATCATAGGGCGGCGCCTGGACGGCCACGGCCGCGGTGGGGACGGCCACGGCGGCCAGCAAAAGCGCAACGGATCGGATAGGAAAAGACGTCATCAGTTCGTCCAGCGTGAAGACAGGGACAGGGGTTCAGCGACCTTCATTAGGGATGACGCGCGCGTCTGCAAAGCCCTTCGCGCGGATTGGCGGCAAAGCGGCGCGCGCGGCGGCCTCGGTGGGATAAGGCCCCTTGCGGACACGGAAAACCGACCCCGCCCCCTGCACATGGCCGCCGATGGACCTGGCCAGGGCATCGGCGCGCGCCCGGCTGGAAAGCGCGGCGACCTGTATGACATAGCCCGGCCCTTTGGGCGGCTGCGCGGCGGGCGCTGGCGGGCGCGCCTTTTCCGCCCCGGGCCTTGGCACTGGAGGTTTCGGGGCCGGGGACGACGGCGCGGATGCCGTCCTGGCGGGTTTGTCGGGAAAGGCCTGCGTCTTTCGCGCAGGCGGGACGGTTTCCGGCGGGCGGACCGCCGCGGGGGATGCCGATGGCGGGAGGCCGCAATCCCCGCCGCCCGGCGAACGCGGCGCAGCGGGCAGCTTGCGCCGCAGCGCGGAAAGCAGCCCCTCCGGCGCATCGAGGCGGGCGGCGGCCATGCGCCCCTGCGCCAATGTCGTGCGCTCCTGATCCGGCGGAGAGACGCGGCGCACGCGCACCGGCGCCGGAAGCGCCGACAGGCCGAGCTGGCGCAGCGCGCCGCAGGACAGCGCGATCACCTCGCCCGGCGCCTCGCCGCCACGCTCCGCGATCTCCACCAGGACGGTGCGCCCGCTGGCGAGCGCCGTCACCTCCACATAGCTTGGAACGGGCAGCGCCCGGTGCCCGCCCCGGATCGCCGTGCCGTCGGCGCCGCCCATGGCGGTGGCATAGCCCACCTCATCCAGCGGCGCCTCCATCGCGGCCCTCGGCTGTGCGGATGCGACGCCGCCCGGCAGGACCAGGAACAGGAGCAGGGCGAGCGCGGCCCCGCGCTCAATAGCCGGCGACGGCATCAGCCAGCAATCCCACCGACAGGGCATAGAAATTGGAGCAGTTATAATCGAGTATGACCCGATAATTGCTGGTGAGCAGATAACCGGTCTTGCCGGGGCCATCCGGTTCCAGCAGCGTCGCCATGGCGCTGTCGGGCAACGTCCGCCCACCGGCCGGCACGATGCCGAGGGCGCGCCATTCCGCCATGGAAAGCCAGCGGCTATGGCGCTCCATCACGCGCGGACAGCGCGGCGCGGCGGTGAGGTTGCCGATGCGCGCGCGGTTGAGCGTGGCCGGGACCGACACCGCGATGCCCCAGGGCTGGCCCGGCCGCCATCCGGCCTTCACGAAATAATTGGCGATGGAGGCCAGCGCGTCCGCCTCGCTCGACCAGATATCGATTCGCCCGTCCCCATCCCCGTCGCGCGCCACGCGCAGATAGACGGAGGGCAGAAACTGCGGATAGCCGGTCGCCCCCGCATAGCTGCCGACCAGGCGGGACCGCGGAACGCCCCTGTCGAGCATGCGCAGCGCCGCGATCAGCTCCGGCTCGAACAGGTCCCGGCGGCGCCCTTCATAGGCGAGGGTGGCAAGCGAGCGCACAAGGTCGAAATCGCCGGTGAACGCGCCATAATTGGTCTCATGGCCATATATGGCGACCATCACCGATTCCGGCACGCCCGTCTCGCGCTCTATGGCGGACAGCTTGCCGCGATTGGCGGCATAGGCCGTGCGCCCGCGCCTGATGCGCGCGGCATCGACATGCTTCACCCGATACGGCTCGAAGGCGGGAATGGGCGAATCGAAACTGCCGCCCGGCTGGTTCTGGTCCAGCGCGATGACGCGCGGATTGGGGGTCAGCCCGGCAAAGGCGGCGTCCACCGTGGCCGCGCGCACGCCGCCCGCCACCGCCTTGGAACGCACCCCGGCCAGATAGGCGGCAAAGGCGGTGTCCGTCGTCGTGGCATTGGGCACGACCCCCGGCGGCGACGCGGGCATCTGCGCCCCGGCCGCGGTGACGCCGAGCAGCGAAATACAGGCGGCCGCTGTCCGGGCGCGTCTCATCAGGCGGGTGGCATCGATCATACCCCTATGTGGCACAGCTTCCCCCGGCGACGAAACCCCTGCCACCGGCGGCGCCCGCAATTTTGCGACGGCGCGAGCCCGCAACGCTTTTCACCTTGCCCCGCCCGCGCCAGATGCTCTAGCGACATGGCCCATTGGACAGGTGGCCGAGTGGTTTAAGGCAGCGGTCTTGAAAACCGCCGTGGGTTCACGCCCACCGTGGGTTCGAATCCCACCCTGTCCGCCACTCCGGCTTGGATGGACGCGGCCACCATGCTTGCTGGCTTACATCTCACGACAGCGCTTATAGATCAGCGCTTCAAGGTTGTGAGCTGACCGATAGGCGAATTGCTCATCGGGATCGCAAAGGCCGCTGATCTGGATGATCTGCCGAGCCTGTATCGCCATCTTCATCTTGCTCGGCCTTTCTTGCCCCATGAAAAAGGGGCGGCCGCATCGCGACCACCCCTTTTTCCTTTTTTTCTTGGCCGGTGCCCGGATCAGAAGGGCAGGTTGTACAGCTTGACCGCGTTGTCCTGAAGCACCTTCTTCTTGATGGCATAGTCGTAGCCGCCCAGCACATCCTTGATATGCTCCTGCACGCCCGGATAGAGCGAGGTCGGGTGCGGGAAATCCGTCTCGAACATCACATTATCCACGCCGATCGTTTCCAGCAGCATCTTCGGGCCGACCTTTTCAAACCAGAAAGTGCAGTAGAAATGATCGCGCAGATACTGCCACGGGCGGCGCGTCAGCACCTTGGAAAAGCGCGGCAGCATCTCGGTGAACTGATGCTCCAGGGCTTCGACGGCGAAGGGCACCCAGCCCATGCCGCTCTCGATCAGGCCGATCTTGAGG
>JASGGS010000228.1:0-6525 GCA_047602685.1 Sphingobium sp. | reverse complement strand
GAGCATTATGCCCGCCGCGTGCTCGACCGGCTCGGCCTCGCCAGCCATTTCGAGCTGGTGCACGATATCCACGCGACCGGATATCGCCCGAAACCCGACCCCCATGGCTATGCGATGCTGCGCGATGTCCATGGGATTGACCTTGCGCGCGCCGCCTTCTTCGAGGATATGGCCCGCAATCTGAAGCCCGCAAAGGCGCTGGGCATGTCCACCATCTGGCTCAACAACGGGTCGGAAAGCGGGCATGTGGACGCCCATCCGGATTTCATCGACTTCGAAACGGAGCATCTGACGCCGTTTCTTCAGCATTTATTGGGAGCATGAGCATGACCGACCACAGCAGCCTGATCGCCACCATCGACGCCGCATGGGAGAATCGCGCGGATATCACCACCGCCACGCAGGGCGAAGCGCGCGATGCCGTGACAAGCGCGCTGGCGCTGCTCGACAGCGGCCAGGCCCGCGTCGCGGAGCCGCTGGGCGAAGGCGAGGGCCGCGACTGGCAGGTCAACCAGTGGCTGAAGAAGGCCGTGCTCCTCTCCTTCCGCCTCAACGACAATGCGATCATCGAGGGCGGCCCGGCAGGCGGCGTGTGGTGGGACAAGGTGCCCAGCAAGTTCCAGGGCCGCGACGCCGCATGGTTCCGCGAGGCCGGCTTCCGCGCGGTGCCGGGCGCTTTCGCGCGCGCCGGTTCGTTCGTCGCGAAGAATGTCGTGCTGATGCCGAGCTTCATCAACATCGGCGCCTTCGTCGATGAAGGCACGATGGTCGACACTTGGGCGACCGTCGGCAGTTGCGTGCAGATCGGCAAGAATGTGCACCTCTCCGGCGGTGTCGGCATCGGCGGCGTGCTGGAGCCGCTCCAGGCCGATCCGGTAATCATCGAGGACGACTGCTTCATCGGCGCGCGCTCCGAGGTGGTCGAGGGCGTGCGCATCGGCAAGGGCGCGGTGCTCTCCATGGGCGTGTTCATCTCCAAGACCTCCAAGATCATCGACCGCACCACCGGCGAAGTCTTTGTCGGCGAGGTCCCGCCCTATTCGGTGGTCGTGCCCGGCTCGCTGCCCGGCAAGCCGCTGCCCGACGGCACGCCCGGCCCCAGTCTTTCCTGCGCGGTGATCGTCAAGCGCGTCGATGCGCAGACCCGCGCCAAGACCGCGATCAACGACCTGCTGCGCGATTGACCGGGACGAAGCGGGGCTTTCCCGGGATGAAAGCCCCGCCTCATCAAAAGCCAAATTCTTACCTGATATTAACCCTTTAGGCCTTGAAACTCGGCATCTGACATGCCAACCATCGGCCCGCGACCTCGCGGCCTGATCCCACTTCAGGTCATGAGTCGCGGGGTGGTCCTCAGGATCGCCCTGCCCGGATCGAATATGGTGAACCCCACAGCAGCCATGTGCGGTCCGGGCGAATGAAGGCCACGGCCTCGCGCTGGCACCCTTCCGCGCGCGGGCATCTTGGCACCGGGACAATAAATCCCTACATCGCCCGGCAATGCCTCCCGACACGTCTTCCTTCGATCAACCGGCACCGCCGCTGGGCGCGACGCTGCGGCGGTTCCTGCCCTATCTCTGGCCGGCCGGCGCCCCCGCGCTGCGCCGCCGCGTGGTCGTCGCGCTGCTGCTGGTGCTCATCGCCAAGGCCGTCACGCTCATCATGCCCTTCGCCTATAAGGGCGCGATCGACCATATGTCCGCGGGCATGGAGGCGCAGGTCGCGCTCGCCATCGCGCTCATCCTCGCTTATGCGGGCGCGCGCTTCGGCGGCATCCTGTTCGACAATCTGCGCAACACCGCCTTCGAACGCGTCGGGCAGGAAGCCACGCGGCGGCTGGCCGAGCATGTGTTCGTGCAGTTGCATCAGCTTTCGCTGCGCTTTCACCTCGACCGCAAGACCGGCGGCGTCACCAAGATCATCGAGCGCGGCACCAAGAGCATCGACACGATGCTTTATTTCCTGCTGTTCAACATCGCGCCGACGATCATCGAGCTTGCGGCGGTCTGCATCATCTTCTTCGTGAAATTCGGCTGGGGGCTGGTTGCCGCGACATTGCTGATGGTCGTCCTCTCCGGGTTCACCGAACGATTACCGAATGGCGCAGCCAGCTTCGCCGCGACATGGTGGACCTCGACACCAGCGCGGTCGCCCATGCGGTCGACAGCCTGCTGAATTTCGAGACGGTCAAATATTTCGGCGCGGAGGACCGCGAGGCCGCCCGCTATGCCCATGCCATGCGCCGCTATGCCGACGCGGCGGTCAGGAGCGAGAACAGCGTCGCCTGGCTCAATATCGGCCAGTCGCTCATCACCAATCTGATGATGGCGGGGGCGATGGGCTATACCGTCTGGGGATGGAGCAAGGGGCAGTTCAGCACCGGCGACGTGGTGCTGGTGAACACGATGCTAAGCCAGCTTTTCCGCCCGCTCGACCTGCTCGGCATGGTCTACCGCACGATCCGGCAGGGCCTCATAGACATGGAGGCGATGTACAGGCTGATCGACACGCAGGCGGAGATCGCCGACGCGCCCGGCGCGCCGATGCTGCATGTCGAGGCGGGCGAAGTGCGCTTCGATCAGGTCCGCTTCGGCTACGACCCGGAGCGCGAGATATTGCACGGCGTCAGCTTCTCCGTCCCGGCGGGCCACACGCTCGCCATCGTCGGGCCTTCGGGCGCGGGCAAGTCGACCATCGCGCGGCTGCTCTTCCGCTTCTACGACATTCAGGGCGGGCGCATCGCCATCGACGGGCAGGACATCGCCGGGGTGACGCAGCAATCCTTGCGTTCCGCCATCGGCATCGTGCCGCAGGACATGGTGCTGTTCAACGACACGGTCGGTTATAATATCGGCTATGGCCGGGAAGGCGCGACGCAGGAAGAGATCGAGGCGGCGGCGAAGGCGGCGTCCATCCACGACTTCATCATGGGCCTGCCGCAGGGATATGACACGCGAGTCGGGGAACGGGGCCTCAAGCTCTCGGGCGGGGAGAAGCAGCGGGTGGCCATCGCCCGCACATTGCTGAAGGACCCGCCGGTGCTGGTGCTGGACGAGGCGACGAGCGCGCTCGACAGCCGGACGGAGACGGAGATTCAGGAAGTGCTCCGTTCCATCTCCCGCCGCCGCACGACGCTGATCGTCGCGCACCGGCTTTCGACCGTGGTCGATGCGGAGGAGATCATCGTGCTGGATCAGGGGCGCATCGTGGAGCGGGGGCGTCATGCCGACCTGGTGCGCGCGGACGGCCTCTATGCCGCCATGTGGGCGCGGCAGGCCGCCGAGCGGGAGGATATGGAAAGCGAGCCGGTCATCGACGATCTGGCGTCCGCCGCCTTGCGCTGACCGTCTTGCCCTGCGGCGCGCGCTTCGACACAATGGCGCAAACCGCAGGAGAGGACAGGCATGAAGATCGCGATTACCGAGGTGGGGTTGCGCGACGGCCTTCAGAACGAAGCCGCGATCCTTCCCACCGCGACCAAGCTGGACCTGATCGGCAAGCTGTTCGCCTGCGGCATCCGGTCCATCGACGCCGCCGCCTTCGTATCGCCGCGCGCCGTGCCGCAGATGGCCGACGCGGCGGACGTGATACGGGGCATCCAGGCGCCGCCCGGAGCGCGCGTGCTGGCGCTCACGCCCAATATCAAGGGCGTCCTGGCGGCGGCGGAGGCAGGCGCGGACGAAGCCGCCCTGTTCCTTTCCGCCAGCGAAAGCCACAACGCCAAGAATCTCAACCGGTCCATCGCAGGCTCGCTCGAAGGGCTGGCGAATATCGCGGAAGCGGCGGCATCCGCCGGGATCGCCCTTAAAGGCAGCATCGCCGTCGCCTTCGGCTGTCCTTTCGAAGGGGATGTGGCGGTCAACCGCGTGGTGGAGATCGCGCGGGCCTATGCCGGGGCGGGCATCCATCGCCTGATGCTGGGCGACACCACGGGAATGGCCACGCCCGCCATCGTGCGGCAGGTGTGCGGCGCGATATTGGAGGCGCTGCCGGATACGGAGATCACGCTGCATTTCCACAACAGCCGGGGCCTTGCGCTGGTGAACGTCGCCGCCGCGCTGGACATGGGCATCACCCGCTATGAATCCGCGCTGGGCGGGACAGGAGGATGCCCCTTCGCGCCGGGCGCGACGGGCAATGTCTGCACGGAGGACCTCGTCCATTTCCTGCATGAAAGCGGGCATGAGACGGGGATCGACCTCGACGCGCTGATCGAGGTCGCGCGGACGTTCGAAGTCCTGCTGGGCCATCCGCTTCCGGGGCAGGTCATGCGGACGGGGCCGCGGCTGCGCCTGCATCCGCTGGACAGCGTCCGCACCGCCACCGCGCGGGAATGCGTCTGAACGGGATCAGCGGTCCAGAAAGGGCGCGGCGACGTCCGGCGGGACGCGCAGGATGCGGCCGCTTTCCCTGTCGATGATCGCCCAGGTGGATTTGGCGGCGACCTTCACCTTGCCGTCCGGGCCGGTGAATTCCATGAGGCGGTCGAAGCGGGCGCCGCGCGGCGGTTCGGCTATCCATGTGCGGACGGTGACGACCTCGCCCTCCTTCACATTGCCGCGATAGTCGATTTCATGCCGGGTCACGACCCAGACATAGGCGTCGAGATGCGCCGGGTCGGCGTCCCGCGTCCAATGCTCGGTCGCGACCTGCTCCATCCATTGCACCCAGACCGCGTTGTTCACATGGCCGAGCACATCGATATGTTCCGGCAGCGCGGCGATATGCGTGGTGTAGCTGGACGCCGTGAGTCCGCCACGCCCAGTTGCCAGAGGATGAAGGCGAATTCCTCCGCCGTTTCGTGCAGGCTTTCGAAGCGGCCCGACTTGCCGCCATGGCCCGCGCCCATATTGGTCTTGAGGATGAGGAGGTTGCCGTCGGTCTTCGCCGCGCGCAGCTTCGCCACCCATTTGGCCGGTTCCCAATAGGTGACGCGGGGGTCGTTGAGGCCCGCCGTCACCATCAGCGGCGGATAGTCCTGCGCGCGGACATTGCCATAGGGATCATAGGCGCGGATCGTCTCGAACGCCGCCTTGTCCTCTATGGGGTTGCCCCATTCGGGCCATTCGCCGGGCGTCAGCGGCAGCGTCTCGTCCAGCATGGTGTTGAGCACGTCGACGAAGGGCACATGCGCCACCACCGCGCCCCAGAGATCCGGATCGGAGTTGATGACCGCGCCCATCAGCTCGCCGCCCGCCGATCCGCCGGAGATGCTGATCCGGCCCTTGGCGGTATAGCCGCGTTCGATGAGGCCCCTGGCCACGTCCACGAAATCGTTGAACGTGTTGGTGCGCTTGTCGAGCTTGCCGTCGAGATACCATTGCTGGCCCAGATCGTCCCCGCCCCGGATATGCGCCAGCGCGAAGGCGAAGCCCCGGTCCAGCAGCGACAGCCGCGTAGTGGAGAAACCCGGCTCCATCGCGATGCCGTAAGCGCCATAGCCATAAAGGTGCAGCGGCGCGCTGCCGTCGCGGGGCAGCCCCCTGGGATAGACGATGGAGACGGGGATCGGCGTCCCGTCCCGCGCGGGGATCATCAGCCGCTCGGTCTCGTAGCGGGTCGCGTCATAGCCCGCGGGGATTTCCTGCACCTTCAGGACTTCGAGGTCGCCCGTATCCAGATGATAGTCATAGATGGTGTCGGGCGTGACCATCGATTCATAGCCGATCCGCAGCCTGGTCACGTCATATTCGGGATTGTCATCCAGCGAGGCGGAATAGCTCGCCTCCGGGAAGGGGATGCGTCGGGGCGCGTGCGTGGCGTAATCGCGCAGTTCGATCTGGTCGAGGCCGTCCTGCCGCCCCTCGGTGACGTAGAAGTTTTTGAACAGCGTGAAATCGGTCAGGTAGAAATGATCGTCCGGCGCGATGACTTCTTCCCACTGGTCAGGCGCGGCAAGGGTCGCCTTCACCAGCCGGAAATTGGGATGGGCGTCGTTGGTGCGGATGTAGAGCGTGCCTTCATGCTCATCGACATCATATTCGCGGCCCGGCTTGCGCGCCGATACCAATAAGGGCCTGGCGGTCGGATTGTCGGCGGGGAGGAGCCATGCTTCGGTCGTCACATGGTCGCCGGTCGCGATGACGATCCATTTTTCCGAGGAAGTGAGGCCCACCGACACGCGGAAGCCTTCGTCATCCTCGTGGAAGAGTTCGATATCGCTTTCCACGCCCTGCCCCAGCCAGTGCAGCCGCGCATTGTCGGTCCGCCAATTCTCGTTGGCGAGGCCGTAGAGCAGCCCCTTGCTGTCGCTGGTCCAGACAAGGGCGGAAAGGGTGCCGGGGATGACTTCGGGCAGGATTTCGCCGGTGGTCAGGTCCTTGATCCGCGCCTCGAACCGTTCGGAGCCGTCATTGTCGATGGCATAGGCGAGATAGCGTCCGTCCGGGCTGACCGACATCGCGCCGAGGCGGAAATAGTCATGCCCCTCCGCCAGCGCGGGTTCGTCGAGGATCAACTGGTCCGCGCCGCCCGCGACGGGCTTTCGATACCATTTGCGATATTGCGCCCCGACCTCGAACGCGC
>JASGGS010000227.1:0-6594 GCA_047602685.1 Sphingobium sp. | reverse complement strand
CGGGAGGGGCCGTATATCGACGCCGCGCTGGAGCGCATCGCGTCCGCCCTGCCGCTGGACGAAAGCGCGCTGACCATTATGCAGTCGGCCAAGTCGCAGCCGCGCGTCGCCTTCGGCACGCTGGTCGAGACGGGCTATATCGAGCCGGGCACGATCGTCACGGACAGCAGGCGCCGCTGGCGCGCGATCGTGCGCGCGGACGGTTCGCTGGCGGGGGAGGACGGCGCGAGCGCGTCGATCCACAAGCTGGGCGCGACGTTGCAGGGCGCCCCGTCCTGCAATGGCTGGACCTTCTGGCATTATGAGGGGAAGGACGGTCTCCAGCCGATCGACAGCCTGCGCCAGACCTATCTGCTCGCCACCCAGCCTTGAGAGGGAGGGGAGGCTTAGCTGAGATCCGTGAAGGGATTGAAGGCAACCTCCCACAGAAACCCGTCTGGATCGGCGAAATAGCCGGAATAGCCGCCCCATTCCGCCGCCTGCGGATGCTTGACGGCGGTCGCGCCGTGGGAAAGGGCGAAGGCATAGACATCGTCCACCTGTTTTTCGGACCCGACATTATGGGCCAGCGTGAAGCCTGGAAATCCTGAGCCTTTCGATGAAACTCCGACATCTTTCGCAAGCAGTTCGCGCGGATAGATGCTGAGCCATGTGCCTTCGAGCCTGAACATGGCGAAGGTTTCGCCCTCGCTATATCCATGGGTTTCGAAGCCGAGGCCGTCACGGTAAAATGCCAGGGATCGTGCGAAATCCGCAACGCCAAGCCCGATCAGGCTGATTTTCGGTTTCATCGGACACCTCCGCGACAGGCTCTAGCATCGCCTGCTGCGGTCGGTCCTATCAGTTAGCATGATAAGTGGATTGCCAGTGGTCAATCTCGGAAAGGCGCAAGCGGACCCAATCATCCTTCAGCCCTCGACTAGCCCTTCCCCGCCGCGCTAGGGCGGCAATCATGAGCGCGCTTCTCCTCCGCCCCATCCATTTCATCGATTCCCCCATCGGCTTGCCTGACGGATCATGGGCGCGCCTCGCCAACACATTGCTCTGGTATCAGGGAATAGAGGCGCGGCGTCCCGGCCTGCCGCCGGAGCATGTGCCGGTCGCGGAACTGGGCGCGTGGCTTGACGGGCTGACCGATGCCGATCGCGCCCGCGCCGATGCGCAGCTGGCGGGGCTGGCCGCGCCGCGAGCGCCCCTGACGTTCGGCGCGCGGACCGTCCGCTTCGACGTGCCGCAGGTCATGGGCATACTCAACATGACGCCGGACAGCTTTTCCGATGGCGGCAGGCATCTGGGCGATCCGGATGCCGCGGCGGACGCGGGCTTTGCCATGGGGCTGGCGGGCGCCGCGATCATCGACGTGGGCGGCGAGTCCACCCGGCCCGGCGCGGACCAGGTGTGGGAAGGGGACGAGATCGCGCGCGTCGTGCCGGTCATCGAGCGGCTGGCGAAAAGCGGCGCGGTCATCTCCATCGACACGCGCAAGGCGGGCGTCATGGAAGCGGCGCTGGCCGCCGGTGCCCATATCGTCAACGATGTGAGCGCGCTGCTGCACGAACCGCGCAGCCTGGAGGTGGTGGCGCGGGCCGCTTGCCCGGTCGTGCTGATGCATTCGCCCTCCGCCGGGCAGAATCCGCATGAGAAGGCCGCGCCCTATGCCGACATCGTGGCGGAAACCCACCGCTTCCTGGAGGAGCGCATCGCGGCCTGCGTGGCGGCGGGCATCGCGCGGAACAGGATCGTCGTCGATCCCGGCATCGGCTTCGGCAAGTCGCTGGCCGACAGCCTGGCGCTCATCAATCGCCTGTCCACCTTTCAGACATTCGGCCTGCCGCTATTGCTGGGCGCGAGCCGCAAGCGGGTGGTCGGCGCGCTGTCCAACGAGGCGCCCGCGTCGCAGCGTCTGGGCGGTTCGGTCGCGCTGGCACTGGAAGGCGTGCGGGCAGGGGCGGCGATAGTGCGCGTTCATGATGTGCCGGAGAGCGTGCAGGCGGTGCGGGTCTGGCAGGGGTTGAGGGATGCGGCGCTGGCGGCGGCGGGATAGGCGTGCCGGTTGACGACCGTTTCACGCCCTTCGGCGCCTGTTGAGCATTCTTCAATAGCAGCCGTTCGCTCATCCTCGCATAAATGCCGGAACGCGCCCTATAGCGACGGAGGCTGGTTCCCATGGTTACGCTGGAAGATCTGGGACCCCGCATCTGCATCCTCGGGCGGTCCGGTAGCGGAAAGTCCACGCTCGCCGAGGCTGTGGCTCGAAAGAAAAATCTGCGGCCCATCCATCTCGATCAACTTCGCCACCTGCCCAACACCGACTGGCAGGTTCGCTCGGATGCCGAATTTGTGGCGCTTCATGACGAGGCTTTGGCTGGCGATGCATGGGTAATGGATGGAAATTATTCGCTTTGTCTACGGCAACGGCTGGGACGAGCCACCGGCGTCATAAAACTCGATGCGTCAACGACCACAAGTCTCGTCCGCTATTTACGGCGATGTTGGTTTGAGCGTTCCCGTATCGGTGGGCTGGCAGGGGGAAAGGACAGCGTGAAATGGGACATGATTCACCATATCGTTGTAACCACCCGCAGGAACCGAAGACGCAATGAGGCGCAGTTCGCGGCCATTGAATTACCGAAGATCAAGCTGTCGACATCCCGTGATCTTGCTGAATTTTATCGGCGCGAAGGGATCGGCCGGTAGCGGCTAGGAGCGGGCTTCTTCTCCCCTCCCGGCTGCGGGAGGGGAGATAATGTCCTGAACCCACCCAAATCCGACGCCCATGCCGGTCTCGTCGCCGCGTGACTTCCCCCCTGACCCCGAAAGCACCCAGGGCATTTTTCCGCGATGATCGCGCCGTCAGCGGTTCCACCCGACTGGAAATCGCTCTAAGGGCCGCGCATGCCGAGCGCGCCGCCGCACAATTTTCCCCGCTCCCTCCTGCTGTTCGCCCTGCTTTATGGCGGCATGACGTGCATCGCGGGCGTGCTGGGCGCGAAGCAGGTGGCGCTGGGACCGCTGGCGGTGGAGGCGGGCATATTCCCCTTCCTGCTGCTGGTCGTGCTGTCCAGCACGACGGCGGAACTGCACGGGCGCCGCGCCGCCGACATGCTGGTGCGCATGGGCTTCGTGCCGCTGATCGCCGCCATGGCGCTCCTCTTCATCAGCTTGTCCTTTCTGGGCGAACGGCCCATAGGGGCGCTCATGGCCGGGCAGATGCTGGCCAAGGTCCTATTGTCCCTGCTGCTCGTGCCGCCCCTCATCCATTTGTCGGCGGCCATCGGCCGCGGCATCGACGGAGTATCAAAGCGTGACTGACTTCAAAGGCTCGGATCGCCACGCACCCGATCCGGCCCTGCTCGCCAAGGCGGAGACCCTGACCGAGGCGCTTCCCTATATGCAGCGCTATGCGGGCCAGACCTTCGTCGTGAAATATGGCGGCCATGCCATGGGCGATCCGGAACTGGCGCGCGATTTCGCCGAGGATGTGGTCCTCATGAAGATGGTCGGCATCAATGTCGTCGTCGTCCATGGCGGCGGTCCGCAGATCGGATCGATGCTCAAGCGCCTGGGCGTGGAAAGCCGCTTCGTCGGCGGCCTGCGCGTGACGGATGCGGAAACGGCGCAGATCGCGGAGATGGTCCTGGCCGGTTCCATCAACAAGGAGATCGTGGGCTGGATCGGCGCGGCGGGCGGCCGGGCGGTGGGCATATCGGGCAAGGATGCGGGCCTCGTCACGGCCGAGAAGGTCGCGGGCAAGCGCGAGGCCGATCCGCTCCAGGGCATAGAGCGCCATGTCGACCTGGGCTTTGTGGGCGATCCGGTGGCGGTCGACACCCGCATCCTCAACTCGCTGTCGGGCGAGGGCATCATTCCCGTGGTCGCGCCCATTGCGGCGGGGACGGACGGGCACACCTATAATATCAACGCCGACACCATGGCGGGGGCGATCGCGGGGGCGCTGGGCGCGACGCGCTTCTTCCTGCTGACCGACGTGCCGGGCGTGCTGGACAAGAGCGGCGACCTGCTGACCGACCTCGACGAGGCGCGGATCAAGGCGCTGCAGGAGGACGGCACCATTTCCGGCGGCATGATCCCCAAGGTCGAGACCTGCCTGCACGCGGTGCAGGGCGGCGTGGAGGCGGCGGTCATCCTCGACGGCCGGGTGCCGCATGTGATGCTGCTGGAAATCTTCACCAAGCGCGGCGCGGGAACCTTGGTCCACGCCTGAGCGCATTCCCGCCAAAGGCTTTTTGATGGCTCGCCCGGAGATGATCGAAAGGCGGCCGCATTTCGGAGGGGGGAACGCGCGACGCGTCCGGTTGTTGGAGGGGCGTGACCCATATCGCGCTTCCCCCCGCTGTCCGTGCCGCCCTCGCCTTCGCCGCGCCGCTTTGGCTCGTCGCCTGCGGTCAGGCGCCGGAGCTGCAAAATGATGCCACCCCGGCCAATATGACCGGCTCGCTCCCCCGGTTGCCCGCCAATCTCGCCATAGCGCCGACCGATGCCCGCGTTGTCGAGAAGCGCGAGGCGCTGACGCCGGAGGCGGCGAAGGGGGAGAAGGGCGCGCGGGCGGTGCTGCTCGACTGGGCGCGGGCGCTGGAACGGGGCGACTGGGCGGGCGGGCGCGCGCAATGGGGCCATGGCGGCGAGGGTAGCGGGCTGGATGCGGACGGCTTCGCGAACGCCTGGTCCCGCTACCGGCGCATCACCGTCAGCCTTGGCGATGGCGCGGTGGAAGGGGGCGCGGGTTCGCTCTATTATCAGGTGCCGGTGACGGTCGACGCGGTGCTGCGCGACGGCCGCGTCGCCCATATGGCGGGGCCGGTGACGCTGCGCCGCGTGAACGACGTCGACGGCGCGAGCGCGCAGGAACTGGCCTGGCATATTGCGCGGAGCGATCTGAAGCCGCGCCCTTGACGCGCTTTCCCGTCGCGCATGCTTGTCGTTGGGCGGTGCTATCGGCTACAGGGACGCCACGCTTCGCCCTTCGGGAGACTACATGGCCTACGCGATTTTCACGACCCTGATGATCCTGCTCAACGTGGCGAAGTGGATCATCATCATCCAGGCGATTGTGAGCTGGCTGGTGGCGTTCAACGTCATCAATACGGGCAGCGATTTCGTCCGCACCATCCTCTATGCGCTGGACCGCATGACGGAGCCGCTGTACCGGCCCATCCGGCGGGTGATGCCGGACCTGGGCGCGCTGGACCTGTCGCCCATGGTGGTGCTGCTCATCATCATCATCCTGCAACAGGCGATCCTGCCGCCCCTGTTCGCGTCCCTGATTTGAGGGGCCGGGATGAGGGATTGACGTGAGCGCGGTCGCCCGGCGATCGGGCGGGGACATTTTGCTGGCGGTGCGGCTCAGCCCCCGCGCCGCCGCCGAACGGATAGGCGGGCTGTGGATCGATGCGGACGGCCGGTCATGGCTCAGCGCCAGCGTCACCGCCCCGCCGGACAAGGGCCGCGCCAATGCGGCGCTGATCGGGTTGCTGGCCGAAACCCTCGGCCTGCCGCGCTCGTCCATCTCGCTGGAGGCGGGGGAGGCGAGCCGATTGAAACGGATACGGATCAGGCAGGCGGACCCCGCCGCCGTCGAGAGAATAGAAAGACTGGAGGCGCTCACATGACCATCGGCAAGATCATCGACGGCAAGGCTTTCGCGGGAGGGCTGCGGGCCGAGGTGGCGCGGGGCGTCGCCGGCTTCCTCGCGAGCCAGGGGCGCACGCCGGGCCTGGCGGTGGTGCTGGTGGGCGACGATCCGGCAAGCGCGGTCTATGTGCGCAGCAAGGAGAAGACGACCGTGCAGCTCGGCATGGAGAGTTTTGCGTTCCGCCGCCCCGCTTCCATTACGCAGGCCGAACTGATCGAACTGGTCGAGGAACTGAATGGCGATGACAGGGTGGACGGCATTCTCGTCCAGATGCCGCTTCCCTCCCACATCGATGAAAAGGCGGTGGTCGAGGCTATCAGTCCCGCGAAGGACGTCGATGGCCTGACTCCCGTCAGCACGGGGCGCCTTGCCCTGGGGCAGCAGGGGCTGGTGCCCTGTACGCCCCTCGGCTGCCTGATGCTGCTCAAGGACGAACTTGGCGACCTGTCCGGACTCAATGCCGTGGTGCTGGGGCGTTCGATCCTGGTGGGCAAGCCCGTCGCGCAATTGCTGCTCGCCGAAAACTGCACCGTGACCATTGCCCATAGCCGGACGCGGGATCTCGCTTCGATCGTCTATCAGGCCGATATCGTGGTCGCGGCGGTCGGACGGCCGGAAATGGTGAAGGGCGAGTGGATCAAGCCCGGCGCGACGGTGATCGACGTGGGCATCAACCGCGTGCCCGCCGCGGAGGAAGGCAAGACGCGCCTCGTCGGCGACGTCGCCACGGCGGAAGCGGCGAGCCATGTGCGCGCGATCACGCCGGTTCCGGGCGGCGTGGGGCCGATGACCATCGCGGTCCTGCTGCGCAACACGCTCGTCGCGGCCTGCGCGCGGGCGGGCATAGCGGCGCCCGAAGGACTGTGATCCCCATGCGTCGCGGCCTGGCGCTCGCCGCGCTGCTGATGGCGGGCGCGGCGCTTGCCCAGCCGCCCGGCGGC
>JASGGS010000226.1:0-6668 GCA_047602685.1 Sphingobium sp. | reverse complement strand
CCACCAGTCCCGCACCTGCCGCGCATGGCCGCCGCGCCCCGCCGGCGGATCGGCGATCAGGGTGGTGATCCCGGCCAGCCCCGGCAGCGGCCTCGGCCCGCGCAGCAGCAGGTCGAGCGCGCGCACCCTGTCCAGCCAGGGCAGGCGCCCTTCCCCGGCACGGACCAGCGGATGCTTGAGGAGGGCCAGCAGCGATACGGGCGCGAACCGCTCGGCCGCGGCGAAGGCGATGGCGGTCAGCAGGGTTCCGGGCGGCGTCTGCGCCAGCGGGCGGCCCGCGCTGTCATCCGCCTCCACGCCCCAGCGGCGAAGCTGCGCGGACACGCGCATGGCCAGGTCGCGATCCGGCGTCACGAGGGCGGCGGTGCGCCCTTCCGTCTCCAGCACCTCGCGCAGCGCGATGGCGATGGCCTGCGCCTCCTCGGCCGGATGGGCGGCCTCCAGCGCGGTCACCCCCTTCAACAGCCTTTCGCTGTCCGGGACCGTGCGCCATATGCCCGTGAGCTGCGCGGGCAGCATGGCATTGGTGATCGCCTTGCCCCGCGCCGCCCGCGCATCATGCGCGCTGCCCCAGCGCCAGAGCGCCACCTCGTCGCGATTCACCCCCATGCGTTCGAGCAGCAGCTTCAACGCGAATTGCGGATGGCTTTCCGCCGCGCGTTCGCGGGGCGTCGCGGGATCGGCCGGCTCCAGCGGCGCGATGGCGTCCCATTGCTCCGTGCTGAGATTGAGGTCGAGATCGGGAAAGACCACCTGTCCCTTCGGCAGTTCCGACACGACGCGCAGCAGCCCGGCAATGGCGGGCGCGGTGGTCGTGATGCCCGCCGCGATGACAAAGCCCGGCGGCGGCTGCGTCCGCCAGCGCTTCGCCAATGCGTCGAACAGCCGGTTGCGGCGGTCGGCGCCGTCGATGCAACCCCGCGCCGCCAGTTCGCGCGGCCAGGCCTCCAGCAGCAGGTTGAGCGTTTCGAGCGCTGTTTGCCAATGTCCGGAGAGTTCCTTCTTCACTTCCAGCGCGGCGACGTCGCGGGGCGTCTTGCGCTCCACCAGCAACTGGTCGAGCGTGGTGCCGAGCGCGATGCCCAGCCGCAGGGCCTCGCTGGCATCGACCGGCTTTCCTTCCGCCGCCCGCGCATCCTGGATCAGCCGCGCAAGGATCATATGGCGGCGCATCGGATCGATGGCGGGCGGGATGTCCGTCCCCTCCTCCATGGCATCCAAGGCCAATCCGACGCGTTCGGTCAGTTCCACATCGCCGACGGGGACGAGACGGGGCAGCAGCAGCCCTCCCTGCGACGCGCGGACAAAGGCATCGCGCACGGCGCGGACCGCGCGATTGTTGGGCAGCAGGATCAGCCCTTGGGCAACCGCGTCGGGTCCGCCCCCCTTGCGCACGCCGCCATGGCTTGCCAGCACGCCGGCGACCAGGGCATCGGCAAAGGCCCGGTGCGCCGGGATGGTGAAGACGGCCGGGCGCGGCGCATCAGCCACCGGCGATCATCGCCTCCGTCACGGGGATCGCGGCGGGCGTGCCCACGTCGAACCAGAGGCCCGGATGCGAGACGCCATAGGCGCGGCCTTCCGCAATGGCCCGGTTCCACAATATATTGGTGGAGAACACAGCGGCGGGCGGATCGCGCAGCAGGCGCGGCGACATGATCTGCACGCCCGTGAAGACGAAGGGCGCGACGCGTCCCTGCCTGCGGCGGCTGAGGAGGCCGCTGGCGTCCATGTGGAAATCGCCGGGGCCTCCATGGCAATTGGCCCGCGCGTGGGGGACCAGCAGCAACAGCGCGTCCATGCGCGCATCGTCCCAGCGTTCGGCCAGCAATGCGATGCTGTTCCGCGGCCCATCGATCCAGATATTGTCGCTATTGGCGCACAGGAACGGCCTGTCGCCCAGCAGCGGCGCCGCCTTCATCAGGCCACCACCGGTTTCGCGCAGCAGGTCGCGTTCGTCGGAAACGACATATTCGGCGCCGGTGCGGCCGGAACGGGCGCGCAGATGCGCCTCCACCGTATCGGCCAGATAATGGACATTGACCACGATGCGCCGGATGCCCGCCGCCTCTATCCTGTCCAGCGCATGATCGATCAGCGTCTGTCCCGCCACCTTGATCAACGGCTTGGGGCGCGTGGCGGTGAGCGGGCGCATGCGCTTGCCGAGGCCCGCCGCCATCAGCATCGCCGTATCGAGCTCCGCGCTCATGCCCCGGCCTCATGCGACTGGGCATCGTGGCGATGGGTCGCCGGGATATTGGCATCGAACCAGGCCTTGACCGGCGCCAGCGCGGGATGGGCGAGGTCGCGTTCCAGCAGGCCCCACATGCGCGGCAGGAAGGAGAGGTAGCGCTGCTTGCCGTCGCGTTTCCACAACCGGGTGAAGATGCCGATGATCTTTGCATTACGCTGCGCGCCGAGAATGGCATAGGCCGCATCGAAATCGGCGGAGACCGCCGCGCGTGACCGGTAATGCGACAGCATCTCCTGCTCCAGCGCCGGGTCCACGTCCCGTCGCGCATCCTGCAGGAGCGACACGAGATCATAGGCCGGATGCCCCGCCAGCGCATCCTGGAAATCGAGCAGGCCAAGGCCGAAGGACCGCCCCGCATCGTCCAGAATCATGATATTCTCGGCATGATAGTCGCGCAGCACGGTCACGGGCGCGGCGGTATCATCCTCCACCAGCGGCAGCACGGCATCCCATGCGGCGGCATAGCCGGCCCCGTCGACATCCAGTCCCACGGCCGGGCAATACCATTCCGTGAGCAATCCGGCTTCGCGCTGATAGACCGGCCGGTCATAGGGGGGGACGTCCGCCGCGGGCAGGCGATGCAGCGCAGCGAGCAGATCGATGGCCCGGCGATAGACGGCGGCCTCCTCCGCCGGGCTTTCCTCGACATGCTCCTTCACCCGCGCATCGCCGAAGTCCTCGATCAGCAGCAGGCCCTGTTCCAGATCGCGGCCCAATATCGTGGGCGCCGCAAAGCCGTGGCCGACCAGCCATTCGTCCACCGCGACAAAGGGGCGCGGGTCCTCATGGGGCGGCGGCGCGTCCATCAGCACGGCCCGCCGGTCCCCATCCACGACCCGGAAATATCGGCGGAAGGACGCGTCGCCCGCCAATGGCGATATCCCGGCCCCTCCCCATCCACAGGATGCGAGGAACAGCGGAGCGGAAGCGGGTGGAATCATCGTGGCGGCCATCTGGTTTCCCAAGCCTCCGGCACCGCCACTGTCAAGATGCGGGCGCCGTCCTGCTCCACCCCTATGTCGATGCGCAGAGCGAGGGCGAGCAGCGCCGCGCCCAGACGATCCGGCCATTCGACGACCAGCGCCCCATCCCACAGCCATTCGTCGAGACCCAGTTCCTCCACCTCCTCCTCCGCTTCCAGGCGATAGAGATCGACATGGGCGAGCGGCAGCCGGACGGCGGGCGGCTCATAGGGCTGCACGATGGCGAAGCTGGGGCTGGGCACATCGCCTTCATGGCCCAAGCCGCGCAGCACGCCCCGCGCCAGCGTCGTCTTGCCCGCGCCCAGGTCGCCGGTCAGCGCAACGATGTCGCCGGGCAGCAGGCGCTCCGCCAGCGTGGCGCCGAACGCCTCCATCTCCTCTGCGCTCGACAGGATCATGCGCGCGGCAGTTCCAGCGTGACGATGGTGCCCTGCCCCGGTTCCGACAGCAGCGAGACGGTGCCGCCATGCGCCTCCATCAGGCGCCGCACCAGCAGCAGGCCGAGGCCGTCCGGTTCGCCCTGCCGTTCCTGGCTGAAGCGGGCGAATACATCGAACAGGCGCGCCTGCGCCCTATCATCCATGCCGGGGCCGTCATCGGACACGATGATCCGCACCGTCGCCTCGTCGCCGTCCGCATGGAGCAGCACGCGTCCGCCCGCCCCGGTATAGCGTATCGCATTGTCGAGCAGATGATCGACCGCCTGTCCGATGCGGCGGGCATCGCCCTCCATCGTCCCTGCGCCCTCGCGAATATCATAGGCCAGCGTGATGCCCGCCGCAGCGGCGGCCGCCTCGAAACGCTCGCCGCTGGCACGCGCCAGCCCCTCTATGTCCAGCGGCTGTCGGTCGATGGCCAGCGCGCCCGCCGCGCCCTGCGTCAGGTCGAGCACATTGTCGATCAGGTCCGTCAGGCGCTCCGTGCTGGCCATGATCGCCTCGACATATTCGCGCGCGACATCGCTCAGCGTGCCCGCATAGCCCGCCATCATCATCTCCGAAAAACCGGCGATGGAGGTCAGCGGCGTGCGCAGTTCATAGCTCATGTTGGACACGAAGGCGGTCTTTACCCTGTCCGCCTCCTCCAGCGCCTCGTTCCGGTCGCGCAGGGCGCGTTCGATGCGGCGGCTGTCGGTGATGTCCAGCATGGCGAACAGGGCATTGCCGTCGGGCAGCGGTATGGCGGCGAACTCGAAATAGCGTCCATCGGCAAAGGCGATGCGGCCGACACGCTGGCGCCGTTCGTTGGTGGCGGCGCGGATGAGCTGGCGCACCAGGCTCGCCTGTTGCGGTTTGGCGAGACGATCCGCCACGATGGTCATCAGCTCGTCGATGCGCGGATGCCCGCCCAGCACGCGCTCCTCCACGCCCCATATGGAGCGAAAGCGGCTGTTCCACAGGTGCAGGCGCCCGTCCGCCGCGAACACGCCGATCGCCTCGAACAGATTGTCGAACGTGGCGGTCCGCACCCGCAGCAGCGTGTCGCGGGCGCTCGAAAGCTGGACCTGTTCCGTCCGATCCTCGAAGATGAGGAGCAGGCCGCCATCCGGCAGGGGCTGGGCCACCACGCGGATATGGATGCCGTCGCGCAGCAGCCAGTTCTCCTCCTGCGGGGACTGGCTGAGGAACCATTGGCGGCGTTCCCTGCGCCAGGCGGGGAAATCGCGGGTTTCCGGCAGGTTTCCGCTGTCGCGCATCGCATCGAGCACGCGGTCGAAATCGGTATCCTGCGCTACCTGGTCGGGGGTCAGACCGAATATGCTGATAAAGGGCTGGTTGCAGAATTTCAGGCGCTGGTCCGCGCCGAACTGCACGACGCCGGCCGACAGCCGGTCGAACATGTCGCGCTGCGCCTGGGCGAGATGACGCAGTTCCGCGCGCGCATCCTCCAGTTCATGCATGTCGAGCGCGTAGCTGGCGACCCCCTGCTCGCCCAGCGGCACGTCCACCACGCGCATCACGCGCCGGCTGGTGCCGATGGTGACAGGCAGGGTGCGGGACATGGCCGTGCGCGCGATGCTGGCCGCCGCGGCCGCATCCGCCGCCGACTGCCCTTCAAAGGGTTCGACCAGATCGACATTCTGGCTGATGACCTGCTCGGCGGACTCGGCATTGACCGCGCGGACATAATGGGTGTTGACCAACTGGATACGGCGATCCAGCCCCCGGAACCAGACCGGCATGGGCGCGGCCTCGATCACCGCCGACAGCGCCTCCAGCGCTTCCCGGTAGCGGCCGACCTCGGCGCGCAGCGAGTCTATCTGCGACTGGCTTTCCGTCGCGTCGAATATCCAGAGGACCGTTGCGCCCGGCGCCGCGTGGCCGGGCGCGAAAGGCACCGCGCGCACCAGCAGCGAACGCTCGGACCCCTCCGCCTTGACCGGCAGCACGAAGGACCGGTTGCCGCGCTGCGCCGCCGCGATCTCCTCCGCCAGTTGCGCCGCATGGTCGGGCTTCAGGCCGCTGTCGGCCGCCGTCAGTTCCGACACGAAGCCGGGCACGCTGTCGCGCCCCAGCCAGGCGGCCAGCCGGTCCGGAGCCTCGATCCGGCCATCGGCGCGGACGATCACGGCGATGGCCGGCGCGGATTGCAGCAGGTCGGCCATCGCCTCCACCTGCTTGCGCGTGGCGCGGGCCTGCATCCGCATGACAAGGCCCGAACGCACCGCCCAGACGGACACCAGCAACCAGATGGCAAGCAACCCGCCTGCGATTGCGAGTGCGATGGGCGTCAGCACGATCATCGCCTCGTCCTAGGGCGTGCGGGTGTGTCGGGCAATGGGGCTGATGATCCGCGCCCACGCCGACGCGTGGGGTCGGGCTGGCGCAAGCCCATCCCGGCCACGATGTTTCGACCGGATCGCATTGCACCGGCCATATGGCATGCGGCAATTCCATGACGGACATGATGCTTGCCACATGAAAAGGGCGGCCCCATCGCTGCGGGCCGCCCTTGCCAAAATCCCTGCAAGCCCGATCAGTAGCGATAATGATCCGGCTTGAACGGTCCCTCGGTCGTCACGCCGATATAGGCCGCCTGCTTTTCCGACAGCTTGGTCAGCTTCACGCCCAGCTTCTCGAGGTGGAGCGCGGCCACCTTCTCGTCCAGATGCTTGGGCAGGACATAGACGTCGTTCTTATACTCGCCGCCCTTGGTGAACAGCTCGATCTGCGCCAGCACCTGGTTGGTGAAGGAGGAGGACATGACGAAGCTGGGATGACCCGTCGCGCAGCCCAGGTTCACCAGACGCCCCTTGGCGAGAATGATGATCTCCTTGCCGTCGGGGAACTTCACCAGGTCCGTGCCCGGCTTCACTTCGGTCCATTCATAGTTGGACAGGGCCGAAATCTGGATCTCGCTGTCGAA
Source organism: Sphingobium sp. (assembly GCA_047602685.1). Lineage (GTDB taxonomy): Bacteria > Pseudomonadota > Alphaproteobacteria > Sphingomonadales > Sphingomonadaceae > Sphingobium. The sequence continues at coordinate 65 of JASGGS010000226.1, read as the reverse complement.
ATGGCCGATATTGGAGACGATGGCCATCGGCTTCATCGCCTTCATATGCTCGGCGGTGATGACGT
>JASGGS010000225.1:0-6695 GCA_047602685.1 Sphingobium sp. | reverse complement strand
GAATATCGCTATCGCCTGAATGCCGTGATCGAAGCCTATGCGGGCAATGACGATGCGGTCATGGTCCCCGTGCTGGCATGGATCGCGGAAAACCAGCCGGAACTGCTGGCCCGGCCAGGCGCCACCCCCCTGACCTTCGAGGCGGAGATACTGGACGCGGACAGCCGCGATATCTCCATCGTCATCGAACTCACCGAAGCGGTCATCGTCATCCCGCGCGAGGGCGGCGGCTACAATGTCACCCATCCGGAAACGCCTCCGCCCGCCAGCCTCGACCATTTCGACGGCGTTCCCTGCGGCACCAGGCTGTGGCAACTCTTCCTGCATGACGAACTGATCGCACAGACGGCGGATCCCGCCTTCCAGCCATGAGCGACCTTGACGGCCTGGTCGAACTGGAACGGATTGCGGGCGGGTTGGTGATGAGCCTGGACGGCGCGGGCCGTCGCCGCCTGCTGCGCGCCATGGCCCGCGATATCCGCAAGTCGCAGTCCGCGCGCATTGCCGAGCAGCGCGATCCGGATGGCCCGGCCTATGAGCCGCGCAAGGCCCGCCGGGAGGAAAAGCCCGGCGCCTATCCCGTGCGATTCCTGTATCCGAAAGGGTCCCCCTCCCCGCGCCTGGTGCTGATGAAAAGCTGGGTCCGTCAGGGGCCGCTCATCACCGGCTTCGATATCGAGGCTGGCGGGTTGCGCAGCTTCTTCTGGGACCGGATCGAAAAATGGTTGCCTGTCGAGGCGAAGGACGCGGCCAAACCCGGCGGGCGCCTGCGCCGTCGCGGTTCGATCCGCCGCGCGGCCATGTTCCGGAAACTGCGCAACGGCCGAAACCTCAAGGCCGGGACGGATGACCTCGGCGCATGGGTCGGCTTCACGGGCCGCGCGGCGGCGGTGGCTGGCGTTCATCAGGGCGGCGGCATGGACAGGCCCGCCGCCAACGCCAAGCCCGTGCGCTACCCGCGCCGCGTGCTGCTGGGCCTGACGGCGGCCGAACGCTCGCACATGCTGGATCTGCTCCTCGCGCATGTGGCCGCGCCGGTCGGCGGCTGACGCCCCTCCCTTGTAAGGCCCGCCCCTACAATCCCCGCGTCTGGCCCTGCGCGCGCCCGCCGAACGACATGGCGGCATGGCCGATACCTTCACCGCCGTCGATCTGTCGAAACTCCCCGCCCCCTCGGTCGTGGAGGCGCTCGACTATGAAACGATCTACGCGGATATTCTGGCCGACTTCCTCGAACGGGAACCGGATTTCGACGCGACGGTGGAAAGCGATCCCGCCGTCAAGCTGCTTCAGGTTGCGGCGCTGCGGGAATTCACCATCCGCGCCCGTATCAACGACGCCGCCCGCGCCGTCATGGTGGCCTTTGCCGAAGAGGGCGACCTCGATCATCTCGCGGCCGTCTTCGGCGTCGAGCGCCTCACCCTCACGCCCGCCGATACCATCAACAATGTCGCCGCCGTCATGGAAGACGACACGGATTTGCGCCGCCGCGTCCTGCTGGCGCCCGAAGGCTATTCGGTCGCCGGGCCGGAGGGCGCCTATATCTTCCATGCCCTGTCCGCCAGTTCCGACGTGCTGGATGCCAGCGCGGTGGAAACGGAGCAGCCCGGCGAAGTCCTCGTAACCGTCCTGTCGCGGAACGGAGCGGGCGCCGCCGCGCCGGAGCTGGTCGCGACGGTCGCCGCCTATCTCTCGGACGAAACGCGCCGCCCCCTCACGGACATGGTGACGGTCCAGTCGGCGCAGATCGTCGATTATGCGGTCATCGCCACCCTCACCACCTTCGCCGGTCCCGACAGCGCCATTGTCCTGGCGGAATCGCGCGCGCGGCTCGACGCCTATATCGCGGAGACCCATCGCCTCGGCCGCGACATCACGCGCGCCGGGATCATCGCCGCGCTCTACTGCCCCGGCGTCCAGAATGTCGACCTTGCCAGCCCGGCGGCCGATATCGTCCTTGATCGCACCCAGGCGGGCAACTGCACCGGCATCGCCATCGCCTATGCGGGGACGGGCGAGTGACGAGCCTCCTCCCGCCCAACGCCACGCCCCTCGAACGCGCGCTTGAAGCGGCCATGTCCCGCATCGGCGCGATACCGACGCCCATCGAGGATGTCTGGCGCCCGTCCACCGCGCCCGCCGCGATCCTGCCCTATCTCGCCTATGGCCTGTCCATCGACAATTGGTCGCCGGAATGGCCGGAGGCCGTGAAACGGGAGCGCACCCGCCGCGCCATCGAAATCCAGCGGCGCAAGGGCGCCGTGGCCTCCGTCCGCGCCATCGTCGCCAGCCTGGGCGGCGCCATCACCCTGCGCGAATGGTGGCAGACGGAACCCAGGGGCGAACCGCACACCTTCTCGCTGATCCTGTCGCTCGCCGCCATCGCGGGAGAGGCGCCCGGCGCCGCCTATGTCGAAAGCGTCATTAACGAGGTTCGGCGCACCAAGCCGGTCCGGTCCCACTTCACCTTCACCCAGGCGCTGGAAGCGCGGGGCGGCATCGGCCTCGTCGGCGCCGTGCGCCCCGTGGTGACCGCGCGCCTCGACTTCGCCGCCTGACATCGAGGAAAGCATGGCCCTCCAACTCATCATCACCAATGCGGGCCGCGCCGCCCTCCTCAATGCGGAGCACAATGGCACCGCGCCGGTTGTCGTCGCGAGCTGCGGCATCTCCGCAACGGCACTGACGCCCACGGTCCTCGCGACCAGCCTGCCCAGCGAGATCAAGCGCCTCGCAACCCTGTCGGGCGCCGTGGTGGACGCCGACACCATCCATGTCATCGTGCGCGATGAAGGGTTCGACGCCTACACCGTGCGCAGCATGGCCTTCTATCTGGCGGACGGCACCCTGTTCGGCATCTATGGCCAGGACACGCCTATCCTCGAAAAGGCGGCGCCTTCCGCCATGATGCTTCAGGTCGATGTCCGCTTCGTGGACATCGCCGCGACCGACATCGCTTTCGGCAATGCCAATTTCCTCAACCCGCCCGCGACCGAGGAGGTGCAGGGCGTCGCGGAGATCGCGACACAGGCGGAAGTGTTCGCCGCGACCGATGACCGGCGCATCGTCACGCCCAAGACCCTGTGGGTCGCATTCCAGTCATGGCTGGGCAGTTGGGGCGCGGATATCTGGCGCGCCAGCAATGACGGCGCGGGGTCCGGAATGGACGCGGACCTGCTCGATGGCCAGCATGGCGCCTATTATGCCGACGTCCCGGCGCGCCTGGGCTACACGCCGGTACGGGCAGGCACCGGCGCCGGGCAAAATGGTGTGAGCAGCATTCATATCGGGTGGTCAGGTGATCGCCTGAAAGCGCAGGTCGATATCACCGACCAAGGTAATATCGTCTTCGATCAGCATATCGCCGATGTATGGCGCGCCAGCAATGACGGAGCTGGTTCCACTCTTGACGCGGATCTGCTCGACGGCCAGCAGGGCGCCTATTATGCCGATGTCCCCGCGCGGCTGGGCTACACGCCGCTCAACGCCCTCGCCTATACGGCGGCCGATGTGCTGGCGAAGCTCGTGGCGGTCGATGGCGCAGGGTCCGGCGTCGACGCGGACCTGCTCGATGGTCAGCACGGCGCCTACTATGCCGACGTCCCGGCCCGCCTGGGTTATACGCCGCTCGACAAGGCGGGCGGCACGATGAACGGCAAGCTTGTCAGCGCCGCCAGCGTTACGGGCGATAGCGCCCTTGGCGTGGGAGATGCCAATCTCGGCTCCATAGAGGTTTGTGGCAATGGCACCGGCGCCGCCATGATGACCTTCCATCGGGTGGGTCAGCAGGCCTGCTATCTGGGTCTGGACACGGACAACCGTTTTAAGATCGGCGGGTGGAGCCTGGGCGCGAATGCCTATGTGCTCTGGCATGGGGGCAATGATGGGGAAGGATCGGCCCTTGATGCCGATCTGCTCGACGGCCAGCACGGCGCTTATTATGCCGATGTACCCGCGCGGCTGGGCTACACACCGCTCAACGCCCTCGCCTATACGGCGGCCGATGTGCTGGCGAAACTCGTTGCGGTCGACGGCGCGGGGTCCGGCGTCGACGCGGACCTGCTCGACGGCGAGCAGGGAGCCTATTACGCGGACGTCCCGGCGCGTCTGGGCTACACGCCGGTACGACAGGGTGGCGGTGCCGGGCAGAATGGTGTAAGCAGCATCCATATCGGATGGTCAGGTTACCGCCTGAAGGCGCAGGTCGATATCACCGACCTGGGCAATATCGTTTTCGATCAGCATGTTTCGGACGTCTGGCGCGCCAGCAACGACGGCGCGGGGTCGGGTCTGGACGCCGATCTGTGGCGCGGCCTGTCGCCGCAGCAGTTTCTGGACAGCCAGTTCACGCATGGGGAGAACGCCAACGGCAAATGGCGGCGCTATCCCGTGGGCGGCGGCGCATTCGAGATCGAGCAACGTGGGGTCATTACCGGGCCGTTCTACGAAAGCCATGGGGCTTACACCTTCACATTCCCCATCGAATTCCCGACCGCCTGCGAGTCCCTGCAACTTACTCCCATCATCACCGAATTGGACGGAGGGAAGGATTCCTTCCCCCAGCGCCTCACCCTGACGAAGACCGGGGCCACATGGTACGTCCAGTGGGCCGGTGCGCAGGGTGCCAGCGCCGACACCTTCGATGCGCTCGATTGGGTCGCCATCGGCAACTGAAGAAAGGAAAATCCATGGAAATCTCTATCGGCGCCTATGACAAGGACAGCAGGACGGTTCCCGTCACCTTCACCCATGGCGGCGTGACGCATGCCCGCTCGGTCAATGCCGTTCTGAAGGAGAATGGCAACTACGACCGCGCCGCCACGAAGGATCGCGTCGATAAGGTGGCGCTGGGCGTCGAGGTGAAGATCGCGGCGGGCGTCATCACCAATGCGCCGGACCCGGTTGTCGCGGCCCCGGCGGAATGAAGCGCCCTCTTCGGAGGGGGTAAGGATGTCCCCACATCCTCGACCGCGAGCCTGTACTCGCACCTTCGGGCGGCGCGCCGCCCATCCAGCCCCTCCGACGCATGCCGGAGAGGGCATCGTGCAGGAAATCCAACATGTCCACTCCCAATATTCTCGATCCGCTCGCGCTGGGCGATGTCCGCCCCGCCGCCCCCGTCGCGGGCTATATCGGCGGCAAGCGAAACCTGGCCGCGCGGATCTGCGCCATCATCGAGCGGACGCCGCACAGCAGCTATGCCGAACCCTTTGTCGGCATGGGGGGCATATCCTGCGTCGGCGCAAGCGTCCCCGCGCGGAGGCGATCAACGATATCTCCGGCGATATCGCCACCCTGTTCCGCTGCCTTGCGGAGCATTATCCCTATGTCCTCGACATGCTGCGATTCCGGGTGACGAGCCGGGACGAATTCGGCCGGCTGCTGGCGCAGCGCCCCGAGACGCTCACCGATCTGCAACGCGCCGTGCGGTTCCTCTATCTCCAGCGGCTGGCCTTTGGCGGCAAGGTGCGCGGGCGGACTTTCGGGGTCAGTGCGGGCACGTCCGCCCACTTCGACGTCGGCAGGATCGAAACCATGCTGGCCGATCTGCATGACCGGCTGCGCGGCGTCGTCATCGAAAACCTGCCCTATGGCGATTTCATCCGTCGCTATGACCGGGACGGCGCGCTCTTCTACCTCGATCCGCCCTATTGGTCGAACGAAGGCGACTATGGCCCCGGCATCTTCGGCCGCGACGATTTCGCGGCGCTGGCGGCGCAGCTCGCCGGGATCAAGGGCGGCTTCCTCCTCTCGCTCAACGACAATGCGGGCGTCCGCACCACCTTCGCGGACTTCGCCATCCTGCCGCTGCGGACAACCTATGCAATCGGCCCCCGGCCGAAGGCTGTGGGCGAGGTGCTGATCTCCAACCTCCCGCGCGCGCATCTGGAGGCCGCCAACGACTGAGGCTTGTCGAAAGCCATTCCGCAACAGCTTCAACCAAAAGGAACGCTCATGGCCGATTTCCACGGAATTCAGATTGTCGAGGATAGCAGCCACTGGTTGGGCGCGGATGGCGGAGCGACACCTGTCGCGGTCGAAATCCTGCCAACCAGCCCGACCGTGTGGCTTGAGGCGCCGGTCGGCACCTTCGTCGCTGATCTGCTCGGCGTTCCTTATGGCGTCACGCCCGCCATCGCGCCCAATGACGGTCGCATCGTGATCGCGGGCAATGATGAGCAGGGATGGCGTCTCGTCACCGGCATCGGCGTGCTGGTAGAGGAAGCGGGCAAGGATTATACGATCAGCGGCGCCGGGATCGAGAGTGTGATCGCAACGGTCAAGGTGATGGCGAACCCGCTTCCCGCCTTGCCGCTCGCCCCCGGCGCGCGCATCGCGGCCCATGGCGACAGCCTGTCGCAGTTCAACGCGACCATGAGCAACACGACGCTGGCCGTCTCCTCCAATATACAGGGCGCGATGGAGGCGGCCGTCGGCCATGATCCGCGCGTCAATTTCGACTATTGGTACGACCCCGCAAATCCCTGGATCGACAGCGGGCAGACGATCCGCTGGGACGGCGCGAACCAGGGCATTGGCGGCGACCATCTGATCGACAATCGGGCGGGCCGGGGCGGCGGCATCCTGCCTCGCCTCGCCTATGCCCTGAGCCGCAATCCGCAGATCGTCTGGCTGAACGCGGGCACGAACACGATAAACAGCGGGGACAGCTACAATAGCGACGGCTCGCCCAA
>JASGGS010000224.1:0-6716 GCA_047602685.1 Sphingobium sp. | reverse complement strand
GATATCGTCGCCATCGCCACGCCGCGCCTCGGCCGCCTCGTCAACCGGGTCACCACGTCGAAGGACGCCGCGCCCTGGACCACCGGCATCGGTGCCTTCATGGCCAATCTCGCGCAGCGCGGCCTTCTCGCCCCCGCGAGGGAACCGGCGGTATGAGCGGCCGCGCCATCTATCCCAGCCTGGCGGGCAAGCGCGTCTTCGTCAGCGGGGGCGCGAGCGGCATTGGCGAGGGTCTTGTCGAAGCCTTTGCGGCGCAGGGCGCGCGCGTCGCCTTTTGCGACATAGCGAAGGATGCGGGATCGGCCGTCGCCGCCCGCCTTGGCGCGGACGCTGCCCATGCCCCGATCTTCCATCCCTGCGACCTGCGCGACGTTGCGGCGGTGCAGGCCATGCTGGGCGCGGTGGAAGGGGTGCTGGGCGGGATCGACATCCTCGTCAACAATGCCGCCAATGACGACCGCCATGCCGTCGCCGATGTAACGCCCGATTATTGGGAGGAGCGCATGGCGGTGAACCTGCGCCATCTCTTCTTCGCCGCGCAGGCCGTGGTGCCGATGATGAAGCGCGCGGGGAGCGGCGTGATCCTGAATTTCGGGTCGATCAGCTGGCATCTGGGCCTGCCCGGACTCGTCCTCTACCAGACGGCCAAGGCCGCCATAGAGGGCATGACGCGTGGTCTCGCCCGCGATCTCGGCCGCGACAATATCCGCGTGAACACCATCGTGCCGGGCAATGTGAAGACGCCCCGGCAGGAGAAATGGTATTCGCCGGAGGCGGAGGCGGAACTGGTCGCCGCCCAGTGCCTGGACGGACGCATCCTGCCGGCGGACGTGGCCGCGCTCGCCCTGTTCCTCGCCTCGGACGATGCGCGCATGTGTACCGGCCACGACTATTTCATCGATGCGGGCTGGCGATGAGCGACAGGCTCGCCGCAATCCGGCCGGAAAGCATCCTCTCCGTCGGCGCGACGCTTGGCGAAGGACCGGTCTGGGTGGCGGAGGACGGGGCGCTGTGGTTCGTGGATATCAAGGCGCCCGCCGTCCACCGCTTCGACCCTTCCTCCGGCATGCATCGCTACTGGTCCGCTCCGGCGCAGACCGGCTGGGTGCTGCCGACGGAGGGCGGCGATTTCCTCGCCGGGCTTCGGACGGGCGTTCATCGCTTCGATCCTGCCTCCGGCATTTTCACCCCTCATCATGATCCGGAGCCGCATTTGCCGGGTAATCGCCTGAACGACGCGACGGTCGATGGCGCGGGCCGTGTCTGGTTCAGCACGATGGATGATGCGGAGGCGGCGGAGACCGGCCGCGTCTACCGCATGGACGGCGCGGGATGCGCGGACAGCGGCGCGGCGCCTGTCTCCATCGCCAATGGTCCCGCGCTCTCGCCCGACGGCAGCATCCTCTACCATGTCGACACGCTCGGCCGCGCCATCTGGCGCAGCCGCGTGGAGGAGGATGGCCAACTCCGCGACACGCGTCTCTTCGCCAGCATGGAGGAGGGCGCAGGCTATCCGGACGGTCCCGTCGTCGATGCGGCGGGCTGCCTGTGGGTGGGCCTTTTCGGCGGATGGGGCGTGCGGCGCTACGATCCGTCCGGCGCGCTCATGGGCGTGGTGCGCTTCCCCGTGGCCAATGTGACGAAGATCGCCTTTGGCGGCGACGGCCTCGCCACCGCCTATGCGACCACCGCGCGCAAGGGCCTGTCGGAGGCCGATCTGGCGGCGCAGCCACTGGCGGGCAATCTCTTCGCCTTCGATCCCGGCGTCCGGGGTCAGCCAGTACCGCGCGTCCGCATCTAACGCCGCACGATGCAACGAAAGCCGATATGCGAGGTGGACGTGTCGATCGCCTGCGGCCAGCGGGCGGCGGGTCGGTATCGGCGGCAATAATTGGCGGCGCACAGATGGGAGCCGCCCTTGAGGACGCGGCGCGGCACGCCCACCGGCGCTCGCGGGTCCACGCTCTCCAGCGCTTTCCGCCGCTCCCGCTCCGGGCTGCCGCAGCAAGTGGCGCCCTGCCTGCCCGGCGCATCGGAGAACCAGTCGGCCGTCCACTCCCACACATTGGCGATCATATCGTACAGGCCATGGCCGTTGGCGGGATATCGGCGTACCGGCGCCGTGCGTTCCAGCCCCGGCGGCGCGCGGTTCTCCGCCGGGAAATGCCCATCCCAATAATGGGCGAGCCGCCGTCCCTCCGGCTCCAGCTCGTCGCCCCAGGCATAGGCCATGCCGTCCAGCCCGCCGCGCGCGGCATATTCCCATTCCGCCTCGGTCGGCAGCGCCTTGCCCGCCCAGCGCGCATAGGCTTCCGCATCCTCCGCCACGACATGGACCACGGGATGATCCTCCCGCCCCTCTATCCCGCTGCCCGGTCCCAGCGGCTGGCGCCAGCTCGCCTCGGGGACGAAGCGCCACCAGTCCGGCACCACGCCGTCCGTGAAGCGCATGCCGCCCGCATCCTCCGGCGCCAGGAAGACGGAGGAGCCGGGCACCAGCATATCGGCCGTATAGCCGGGGAAATCGGCGGCCGACAGGAAGCGCTCGGCCAAGGTCATATAGCCGGTCGCCGCGACGAAGGCCGCGAAACCGGCATTGGTGACGGGCGTCTCGTCCATCCAGAAATCGCCGACGCTCACGCGGCGCACGGGCGCTTCCTCCGGATAGAAATCCTCCGACCCCATCAGGAAGCTGCCCCCCTTGACGAGGCGCATGCCGCCCAGCTTGCCCCGCCGCAGGGAGGAACGGGTCCGGCTCATGCGCGGGCGAGAGGGGGAAGGGCGGGATGGATCATCGCACTCAGCCCTATCAAAAGCCGCCCACCCTTGCGAGACCTAGACGGCCCCGTCCCGCAGCGCCTTTTCCGCCAGTGCGCGCAGGTCCGCCGTCTTCACCTTGGCGCTGCCCGTCATCTGCAATTGCCCGGCCGTGAGGAACAGGACCCGGCGCGGCACCTTGTAACTGGCCAGGCGGGTCTTCGCGAAGGCCCGCACCCCTGCCTCATCCAGCGCCGCGCCCTCCTGCGGCACGATGCAGGAGACCACCAGCTCGCCCAGCAGCTCGTCGGGCACGCCCACCGTCTGCGATACCTTCACGCCCGGACAGTCGCGGATCACCTCGTCAATCTCCACAGGCGAGACATTGGCGCCGCCGGTCTTGATGATGTCGTTGAGCCTTCCTTCCCAGAACAGACGCCCTTCCGCGTCCAGATAGCCGCCGTCGCCGGTGCGGAAATAGCCCTCGTCGTCCAGCGTGTCGTCGAGCGGAATGCCGACATAGCCGAGCATCAGGGTCGGTCCCTTCACCGCCACCTCGCCGCGCTCGCCGAGCGGCACCGCGCGGCCGGTCAGCGGATCGACGATCTTGATGGTGATGCCAGGGAGGGGCAGGCCATGGCTCGCCCCGGCCACCGCGCGCGGCGTATTGGCGGGATAGGCGGTGCTGAGCGTGAACGTCTCCGTATTGCCATAGCAATGGCGCGGCTCCGTCCAGTCCGTCGTGATGGCCGGATGCGCGGTCAGCGGCGAATCCCGGTCGACATGGCGAAGCGTGGAGAGGTCCGCCGCCGTCCAGTTGGGCGCGTCCATCAACTGCTTCCATTGGTGCGGCCAGGCGAAGAGGAAGGTCGCCCTCTCCCGCGCCATCAGGTCGATCGCCTCCGCCGGGTTGAACAGGCGCTGGAGCAGCAGCGTGCCGCCCCGCGCCAGCGTCGCCCCCACCGCCATGGCGAAATTGCCCGACCAGAAGAAGCCGTTGGCGGTCCATGTCCTGACCCCCTCGTCCAGCCCCTGCTGCACCCCCATGCGCCACATCTGGAGCGTCACGCCGCGATGGGCGGAGAGTATGCCCTTGGGCTTGCCGGTCGAGCCGGAGGAGAAGAACAGTACGCCCGGATCGGCGGGCGCGACCGTCGCGGCGCGCGCGGCGACCCGCGCCGGCGCTACCTCCGCGCCGGGGGCGAGGAAGCCCGCCCAGTCCCCGACCGCGCCCAGCGGCTCGCCGTCCACGCTGGCGGCATGGCGCAAATAGGGGAAGCGCACGGACGCGATCCCGCCCGGCCCGGCGGCGCTGGCGAGCGCCGGATCGATCTCCGCCAGCATCGCCGCGAAATCCTTCTTCAGCACATGCCGTTCGATCAGCAGGATGGAACAGGCCGACGCTGCCACCAGATGCTCCAGCTCCGCGGGCGTGGAGAAGGTGCTGAGCGTCGCCGCTACCCCGCCCGCCAGCGCCGTGCCGAACACCGCCGACAGGAACTCCGCCCGGTTGGTCATGAGGATGCCGACCCGCTCTCCCTTGCCAATGCCGCGCGCGACCAGCGCCCGCGCGACCGCCATGGATCGGTTCCACAGGTCTTCATAGGACCAGCGCGCATCGCCATCGACCAGCGCCTCGCGCGGGCCATATCGCTCCGTCACCTCCCGGATGAAGCCGGAAAGGGTCAATTCCCCCAGCCCCGCCTCCTCGGAGAGGGGAATGCCGCGCGATATGGAGACGGACGGGTCCGCGACGAAGCGATGGCCGGTCATGGGCGCCGCGCTCAATAGGGCAGCTCGACTTCGTTGACCGAAGTCACGATGGTCTTGCCGTCCTGGTTGGTCATGCGGACATTGATGCGGACGACCGGGAAGCCCCAGTCATTCTTCTCCAACTTCTCCACCACCTCGCCCTCGATATAGGTTACGTCGCCTTCGAAGGCGGGGCCGCGGAACTCGGACTTGGCGTGGCGCACCATGCCGTCATGCCCGGCCCAGAAGGCGAGATAATCGGTGTTCCACGCCGCCATGGTCGCGCCATAGCCATAGGCGCGATGCATGCCGATCTCGCTCGCGCGGCTATCGTCAATATGCCCGCGCGAGGGGCCGAGATACAGGCCGTCGCGCAGGCGCGGATCGATCATCGCGCCTTCCTCGTCAAAGGAGAAGCCCTCGATCCAGCCCATGTCCTGATTGACCCAGCAATCCTTCACCCCCGGCACGTCATACCAGTAGAAGCTGCCCCAGATGTTGAAGATGAAGGCGCGATATTCGGTGGTGAAGCTGGCGATGCTATGCGGTCCGATCACCCGCCTGGGCAGTTTGTCGCCAACCCGCACCTCCTCGAAATGGGGCGACTTGCCCTCCCGGTTGGACAGGAACCATTCGCGGCGGATGCGGTCTATCTCTTCCAGATCGGCCCGCGTCCATTTCTTCAATTCGCCCGCCGTGCTGGCATAGATGCCGCGCTTCTCCGCCTCCTTGGCGAGATAGCGGATGCAGGTGGGGCAGGATTTGGCGATCAGGTCGCCGCGCTGGTTGCGGTGTATGGTATCGCCCCGCTGGAACAGCGTCGGCCCCGCGAACTTCGTCTCGGCCACTTTGTACCCGGTGAAGATGCGCTCCTGCACCAGCCGGTCGCCGGGGCGGATATGGGTGCCGTACCACCACCATTCCTCCCCGCCGAAGATCATGTGCTGTCCGTCGATCCGCCCGACGCAGGCCTGGTTGTTGCCATGGCCATAATCCAGCGCCACCGCGAAGGATTGCGGCGCGATGATGTCGCCGAATTTCGTCTGCTCCGCGAAACGCTGGTCCCAGTGGATGGGGTTCACATAGTCGAGCGCCATGACCCAGCGGCGGATATCGGTCTTGTTGCACGGCTCGAACAACTGCCCGCCGCCCACGCGCTGGCCGAGGCGCCATTCGATGTCGCTGAGGTCCAGTGCCAGGGTGCCGTCCGTCGGGTCGCTCGTCAATGCCGCTCTCCTCGCCCATGGGCCGGACGGCGTGGCGCACCCCGGCCTTTGTCCCTGTCTGTTGCAGGGGGCAGGCTGCGGGCTTGACGGATACGGACATTGTGGCGCCGGATGCTCGCCAACAGGACCGAGGCGCGCGGCCTGGTCCGGGGCAGCCGCGTCACCGATCTTGCCTTCCTCGACGATCTGGACGCGGCGGACATTCACGACCACAGCCCCAATTGTCAGGGCGAGGGATCGCTGGTCCGACGGGCTGGACCTCTTCGCGCAACTCGGCTCGCCGGGGTCGACGACCGCGCGGTTCCACGGCCAGGGCTAGGGTCTGTCGGGCACGGAAAGCACGTCGGCAGGCAGGGCGGTCCGCTTCCCCGCCTGTCCGGGCCGGGCCAAGCCCAGCATATCCGCCGTCCCGAACCCGCAGGCTTCCAGCCCATCGAGCGTCGCGGCCATGGCGGAGGAGAGCGGCCCGGCCAAGTTCTGTCCGGTGAGAAGGGTCAAGGTTCGTTCCGCCTGATCCTCCCTTTTACTGGCGGTGTCCGCCCATAGCGTGAGAAGCACGGCCTCGCCTTCCCCTATGCGTGGGGAGTCGAGCGGAGACCGGCTGATCCGGTCAGGCCCCATCGTCGTCAGGAGCGACATGGCAACATGAAAGTCGGACAAGATCGGCGCTATTCCCAGCGAGGCGAAGGCCCTGTTCAGTGCGACAGGCGGGGCCGTTCCGCTGTCCTGCGCGCGGTGCCAGCCGCGCATCGCCCAGAGGAGGAGGCGGCCGGAGCGGCCCAGCATGGCGGCAGGGCGATCGACCAGATCATACATGGGGAGACTCTCCATCCGGCGCTCATATCAAGATAATGAGAGTCATTTGCAAATCTGTCAAACTCTCTCTATGCGGGATGCCATCGACGTTCCGATCTTCAAGGAGAATCCATGTCCGAGACGCGCGAGGAGAGTGACAGCCTTGGTCTTATTGCGGTTCCGGCG
>JASGGS010000223.1:0-6741 GCA_047602685.1 Sphingobium sp. | reverse complement strand
ATCACCACGGTCAGCGGGGTCTTGAGCGCATGAGCAAGATTGCCTGCATGGGTGCGCGCCTCCTCCGCCTGCTGCTCCACATGGTCGAGCAGGCCGTTCAGCTCCTCCACCAGCGGCTGCACCTCGCGCGGCAGGGCTTCGGTCACGCGCGCCTTCTCCCCCTCGCGCATGCGCACGATCTCGCGCCTGATCTTGCGCAGCGGCAGCAGGCCGTAAAAGACCTGCAAGGTCGCGAGGATGACGAGGCCGAGGCCCAGCAGCACGAAGCTCCAGACCAGCGTGCTGCGCAGTGCCTTGATCTGTGCGTCCAGCGCGCTGCGGGCCTGCGCGACGATGAATATCCACCGCGTCTTGCTGCCCGGCAGGATCACTTCCTGCTGCATGACGCGCAGCGGCTCGCCGGGAAATTCATGGCTGTCATGCGCGGTGAAGCCCGCCGCGTCGTCCGACGCCACTTGCAGCGCGCGGTCCCAGAGCGACCGCGACCGCCAGTCCTCATGCCCCTTGCCGCTGATCTGATAATAGAGGCCGCTTGCAGGCTCGAGGAAGCGCTGGTCCGCCAGCGGGCGATTGAACAGCACCTCGCCCTCCGGCCCGATCTCGGCGGAGGAGATCATCGCCGTCAGCACATAGTTGAGGCCGTCGTCGAAGCTGCGCGTCACGGCATTGACCAGGATGCGGTCGAGCGCGACGCCGCCGCCGAGCAGCAATATGCCGATCCACAGCGCCGCGATCCCGATCATGCGCCGGCTGAGCGAGCCGGTGGACCGGGCGGGCGCGGAAGGGTCGGTCTCGGTCAAGCGATGCCTGACGGGCTGGGGATCAGTGCGCCGGTTCGTCGAGGCTGTAGCCCAGGCCCCGGATGGTCGAGATCACGTCCGCGCCCAGCTTCTTGCGGATGCGCGTCACGAACACCTCGATCGTGTTCGAATCGCGGTCGAAATCCTGATCGTAGATATGCTCGATCAGCTCGGTCCGGCTCACCACCTTGCCCTTGTGGTGGAGGAGATAGGAGAGGAGCTTATATTCCTGCGCCGTCAGCTTCACCGGCTCGCCCTTGAGCGTCACGCGGCCGGAGCGCGTGTCGAGGCGGACATCGCCCGCCGTCAGTTCGCTCGACGCATTGCCGGACGCGCGGCGGATGAGGGCGCGCAGGCGCGCGATCAGCTCTTCCGACTGGAAGGGCTTGGCGAGATAGTCGTCCGCGCCGGCGTCCAGTCCCGCCACCTTGTCGGACCAGCTGTCGCGCGCGGTGAGGACCAGCACGGGGAAGCCGCGCCCCTCCTTGCGCCAGCGGTCGAGGACGGTGAGGCCGTCTATCTCCGGCAGGCCGAGGTCGAGGACGATGGCATCGTAATTCTCGGTGGACCCGAGGAAATGCCCATCCTCGCCGTCCGTGGCGAGGTCCACCGCATAGCCTGCCCCTTCGAGGGTCGCTTTCAGCTGCGGTCCGAGGGTGGGTTCATCCTCGACGATCAGAAGGCGCATCTCGTCCCTTTCTCACATTCTCTGCCTAGCGGCCCGCCCAGCCGATGATATCCCCGGTCCGGCCATCGACATCAACCCAGACGACGTTACGGTCGCGCATATATTTCAGTCGATAGCGATTACGCTCAGGGATGAATTCCGATCCCAGATAGTCGGCATCGCCGCCCATCTGCGCCTCGACGCGGCGCTTGATCACGGAAAAGGGCATGACATTGCCCTGGAGCATGGCCTGGCGCGCGGCATCCTGGTCGCTGCGGAAACGACCGGGCGGCGGGCCGGGAGGCGGACCTCCAAAGCCCTGCGCGGAGGCGGCGGTGATGGAAATCCCGTCCACTGCCAGCACGGCGGCGAGCGCCAGGATCGCAAGACGCTGTTTCATCATGATGGTCATGACATAGGCCAGCCGTATTGAACAGCCGGTGAATGGTACTGAAAGCAGCCATAAAGCTGCGCCAACCGGACCCTGCGGCGGGCCGGCCGGGCAACATGGTCAGCGGCAGGCGCCTGTCAGGCGGTCGCTTCGCGCGGTCCGGCCAGTGCTTCCGTCTCGATCGTGCCGGCCTCGCCAAGGCCCGTGCCAAGGCCCGTGATCGCCTTCTGGTGGCGGATCGCCAATGCCGCCATGTAGGGCGCGCAGAAGAAGCGGAAGGCCATGGTGCCGAAGCCGATTACCAGCAGCAGCGCCATTTCGACACCTATCGTCCCCGCCAGCGATATGGCCGCCAGCACCAGCAGCAGGCTGAGCCCGCCCAGCACGGTTTCCGGCACGGTCGAGGCGAAGGGCGAGGGTTCGGTCGAATCGAGCGCGAACTTGGGGGTCCGGCGCCAGGCCAGCGGGCGCTTGGACAGGCCCGCCACGCCAGCGACGAGCACGACATAGGTGAGGGCCATGCGGGCGATCTCGCCATGGATCATGTCGCGTACCTTCTCGCATCCCGACAGGCGGTAGCGGATCTTGGTACGGACCCACCAGGTGACCGCGCCGATGCCCAGGATCGCCCAGGTGACATTGGGTATGTCGACAGGTTCAACCGTGTCATTGGCCAGCGAGATGCCAAGGGCAACCGCGCCGATCAGGGCGCTGACCAGGCCGAAAAGCGTCTGTATGGGATAGATGCAGCGCAGAATCTCCAGACCCTTGGTCCAGCCGGGCATTTCGGGAGCCAGCGGGGCGGGCAGGAACAGGCGCCAATGGCGGCGCAACTGCTGCACGGGACCGGCCGTCCACCGGAAACGCTGCTTCTTGTAATCGTCGAAGGTCTCGGGGATCAGGCCGCGGCCGAAGGTCTCGCCGAGATAGATGCCCTCATAGCCGACGGCGCGAAGGCGGACGGACACCTCGCTGTCCTCCGTCAGGCACCACTCGGCCCAGCCGCCCGCCTTGCGCAGGGCGGAAGCGCGAAGGATGCACATGGTGCCGATGGTGAAGGCCCCGCCATATTCGCTGACGCCCGGCATATCGACCTTGTTGTTGGGCATATATTCCCAATAGCAGGCGGACAGATAGTCGCTGCCCTCATAATCGCGATAATCGTGCGGCGTCTGGACATAGCCGACGCGCGGATCGTCGAAAAAGGCGGTAAGGCGCGAGAGGAAATCCGGCTGCGAATAATAGTCCGCGTCGATGACCGCGATCAGCTCCGCGTCGGCGGCCATATGCTCCAGGCAGAAATTGAGCGCGCCTGCCTTCGCGCCCGGCAGCGGGTCCACATGGAAGAAGCGGAAACGGTCATGGCCGATGCGGCGGTTCAACTCCGCGCAATGCGCCTCCAGCGGCCGCCACAGGCTCTCATCCTTGGTGTTGTTGTCGCATACCATGACCTCATAATTGTCATAGTGAAGCGCGGCGAGACGGTTCATCGTCTCCATCACGATCTCGGGCGGCTCCGCATAGCAGGCGAGTTGGATCGACACCTTGTGACGCTGCGTGGCGGAAAAGGGCGCCGGGGCGTCGGTGGGCAGGCGCCAGAGATGGTGGGTGAGCAGCGCCTCGCGGGCCATGCGGGAGGCAAGGCCGACGGCGACCATCAGGATGGAACCCAATATGCCGAGACGCGCGACCTGCTCCAGCCATTTCGGGAATTCCGCCTCGTTGATGAAATGGTGGCTCCAGAGGGCGCCCACGGCAAGGGCGAGTATCTCCGCGGTCAGCCAGATGACGCCCGGCATGGAGAGGCGGGGGATGAAATAGCACAAAAGCGCCGCGCCGCCGATGAAGGCGGCATAGATGGGCAGCAGATCGACGACATTTCCGAACAGCAAGCCGACGGCCAGCAACGCCGTCGTCGTGGCGCCCGCCAACTCTATGGCCTCGTCCACGACCGGCCGGTCCCGCCCATGCTGGGCGAGGAGGGAGCGGCCCATCAGCCATGCGGCGATCAGCCCCATCAAGGCCAGGAAGACCAGCGAAGAGTCAAAGGACGATCGGGACAAGCTGAACAATTGCGTTACCCACTTCTGTTTCAGAGCTGCCTGCCGCTGCTCTGCCGGAGCGGTCCGGACCAATAACCCTCACACGGGAAAGGGTGCCCGTGATGCAACGCCGAATGCGATAAACGGTGCGTCCAGCGCTTTACGTTGAGCAAATGCTGCATTGCGATCAAGAGGAAAACATGATTCCTGAACCCGCAATTAACGCGATTCCCAAGGGATTATGCGCGTATCGGCGCGTCAATGATCGTGGCCGCCATGGTGCAGTGCTTCTAATATATCGTCGAGCCGTGCAGGGTCCCCCAGCGCGATGACGCGGCCGTCGCTCGCATCGGTCAGCGGATCTCCGTTCCAGTCGCACATGCGGCCGCCGGCACCCTCCACCACCGGCACCAATGCGGCTATGTCGTGCAGCTTCAGGCCCGTCTCCACGACGATATCGACATGGCCGGAGGCGAGCAGCGCATAATTATAGCAGTCGCCACCCCAAACCGTGTCCCGGCACTGTCCGCCGAGGATGGAGAAATGCTCCCCGGTGCATCCCTCGAAATATTGCGGCCCTGTGGAAGCGAGTATCGCCTGGTCCAGCGCGCGGCAGGGGCGTGTGCGCACCTTCTCGCCGTTGAGCAGGGTGGGCGTGCCCATCGCGCCGATCCACCGCTCGCCGGAGATGGGCTGGTCTATGATGCCGAGAATGGGCCAGCCGTCCTGCATCAGAGCGATCAATGTGCCGAAGATCGGGCGCCCGGCGATGAAGCTGCGGGTGCCGTCGATGGGATCGAGGACCCATTGGCGGGACGCTTCCTCGCGGGTCTTTCCATATTCTTCCCCGATGATGCCGTCTTTTGGCCGTTCCCGTTCCAGAAGATCGCGGATCGCGAGTTCCGCCGCGCGATCCGCCTCGGTTACGGGTGAGGCGTCGGCCTTGTCCTCTATCTCGTAGCGCGCGCGGAAAAAGGGGCGGATCGCCGCGCCTGCCGCATCGGCAAGGGCATGAGCGAGGGCGATATCGTCGGTGATGGCCATGGATCAGTGCATTGACCGAGCTTGGCGCCCTGTGCAAGCGATGAGAAAGCTGCCGTTCAGCTAAGCGCGCTATGCAGTGCGTCTGCCTTGCTTCGAGTCCCGTCTTGCCCGACCTTGCGATCACAGACACTGGCCGCCGGGCATGGACGCGCATAGACGCTTCTTTCCTGAAACGGCGCGGCGCCGCGCTGATCCTCACGATCATAGTTCATGTCCTGATGCTGCTGGCGCTGTTCCTGTCGCGCGGGCCGCATGTCGTGCGCAAGGAGGATGACGGACTCGTCACCTTCAGCGTCATGCCGGAAGCGAGCGAAAAGAAGGCGGGCGAGAAGACGAAGGCGGAAACCCGGCAGGCCGACAGGGCCGCGCCCGCACCGGCGCAAAAGCGGGCGCAGACGCCCCCGCCCGCCATTGCCGCGAAGCCCAGGGAGGAGCCGCCATCCTTCATACAGCTTTCGCCCAGCGACTTTGCGGCGGCCGATATCGGGCGCATGGCCTCGCGCGGCGCGGCCAATGGCGCGGGTGGCTCCACGGGTAACAGCCGCGCGGTCGCGGGACCAGGCCAGGGGCCCGGGGGCGTGCAGCTTTACGAAGCCGAATGGTACAGGCGGCCGACCGATGCGGAGCTGGCCGGCTACATGCCGGCCAATCCGCCGCGCGAAGGATGGGGGCTGGTCGCCTGCAAGACCATCGAGAATTTCCATGTCGACAATTGCCAGTCCCTTGGCGAATCGCCGCCAGGCTCCGGTTTCGCGCGCGCGGTGCGGCAGGCCGCCTGGCAATTCCTCGTGAGGCCGCCGCGCATAGACGGCAAGGCGCAGGTGGGTGCCTGGGTCCGGATACGGATCGATTATACGCAGCGCGCCGCGGGCGAGGGGCCGGCGGATTAGCCTCTTGTCCATTTCCCGCATCTTTAAAGAAGGCGTCATGTCCGCCGTTCTGAATGCCATGCCCAAGACTTTCTCTCCATGCGACTGATCGCCTGGCTCCTGACGCTGGCCTTCGGGCTGGCGGGCCTTGCCTTCCGCGTGCAGGGCGGGATACCGCATGCCTTCATGGCAGGAACGGCGCTTCTCGTGCTTGCGGGCCTGTCCTGCCCGCTGCTGTGGCGCGGGGATGGCGGGATGCTGTCCTTCCTGGGCATACGGGCCAAGGATCGCTTCATGGTGGCGCTGGCGATGCTGGTCGCTGTCCCGCTGGCCCTTCCCTGGCCGTTCTGGCTCTAAACATGCCGGGCGGCTTGACCGCCTGACCCCCCAAAGCTATAGCGCGCGCCTGCCCCGCCCCCGAATCTCGGGACTCGCGGGACGAAGCAGAGCACGAACATTGCCTATGCGCTCGTGGGCCTGGGAGTTTCCTTCGGGAGGCTGCCCGGCTTTTGCCGTTGGGAATATGCCCGTCGGTAAAGAGATGCGGACGGTAAAGTAACTGAAAAGGTGAAGGGCTTCATGCCGACGATCAACCAATTGGTCCGCAAGGGCCGCGAATTGCAGAAGACCAAGTCCAAGGTCCCTGCAATGGAAGCGAACCCGCAGAAGCGCGGCGTTTGCACCCGTGTCTATACCACGACCCCGAAAAAGCCGAACTCGGCTCTCCGCAAGGTGGCCAAGGTCCGTCTGACCAACAGCCGTGAGGTCATCACCTATATTCCGGGTGAAGGCCACAACCTGCAAGAGCACAGCGTCGTCCTGATTCGCGGCGGCCGCGTGCGCGACCTTCCCGGTGTGCGTTACCATGTGCTGCGCGGCGTTCTGGATACCCAGGGCGTCAAGGATCGCAAGCAGAGCCGTTCGAAGT
>JASGGS010000222.1:0-6754 GCA_047602685.1 Sphingobium sp. | reverse complement strand
GCGCGGGCCGATGCGCTGCGCGCGCGGGTGCGGGCGCGGGTCGCGCGCCTGTTGCCGGGCGTGGCCGTGCGCGAGGCGGGCGACCGGATCGAGCTGAGCGGGCCGGGCCTCGTCCGCCGCTGGCTGGCGCAGGACGCGCTGCGCGACTGGCGGGAGGACGAGCCATGAGCGGGGTGCTGGCCCTGCGCGGGGCGATGCTGGCGGCGCTGCGCGGGGACGCGGCGCTGATGGCGCTGGTCAATGCGGTGGAGGATGGCGGCGCGGCCAAGGTGACGGCGCCCGCCGTGCTGGTCGGCCAGCTGGCGGCCACCGAATGGGGCGCGCGGGGGCTGGACGGCCTTTCCGTCCGCGTGCCGATGACCTTCATGGACCGGGGCGACGGCACGGAGCGGCTCGCCGCCATAGCGGGGCGCGTCGATGCCGTGATGGGCGGACTGCCGGAAAGCGCGGGCGGCTGGCGCGCGGGCGCGGTCCGGCTGAACGGCGCGCGCACGGTGAGGTCCAGCGACGGGCAATGGTCGATGCTGGCCGATTATGGGGTGCGGCTGTCGCGGCTCACCTGATCCCTATCAACGAAAGGACGACTTCATGAGCGTGGAGAAGGGCAGCGCATTTCTGCTCAGGATCGGCGACGGCAATGCGCCCGTCGCCTACAGCACCGTGGCGGGCCTGCGCACGACGCAATTGTCCGTCAACGGCGAGGCGGTGAACATCACCAGCAAGGATAGCGGCGGCTGGCGCGAATTGCTGCCGGGGGCGGGCGTCCGCTCCGTCAGCGTGTCGGGCGCGGGCGTGTTCACCGGGTCGGCGGCGGAGATACGGTTGCGCAACCATGCGCTGGCGGGCGCGATCGACGAGTATGAACTGAGCTTCGAGAGCGGGGAGCGGATGCGCGGGCGCTTCCTCGTCACCCGGCTCGACTATGCCGGGGATTATAATGGCGAGCGCAATTACACGCTGAGCCTCGAAAGCTCCGGGCCGGTGGTCGCGCTGTGAGCGGGGCGGCGAACGGCATCAGGGGCGAGGTCGGCCTGGCCCTGGGCGGGCGCGATTGCGTGCTGCGCCCCAGCTTTGCCGCGCTGGTGGCGGCTGAGGCGGAACTGGGGCCGCTGCTGGCCCTGGTGGACCGGGCGGCGGAGGGGCGCATCGCGCTGGGCGAGATCGCGGCGCTGTTCTGGCACTGCCTGCCCGAAGGCGGCTGGGATCGCGACGCGCTGGGCGAAGCGGTGGTGGAGGCGGGGCTTGCCCGCGTCATGCCCGCCCTGCGCGGCGTGCTGTATCAGATACTGGCGGGCGCGCGATGAGCTTCGGCGAGGCGGCGCGGCGGCTGATGGCCGTCGCGGCGTTGCTGCTGGGCTGGCGCCCGGACGATTTCTGGGCGGCGACGCCGGGGGAGCTGGCCGCGATACTGGAAGGGTTGGCGGAGGGCGCCGGGGCCGGGGCGCCGCCGCCCGGCATGGATGCGGCGCAACTGGCGCGGCTGAAGGAGATATGTTCCGATGGCGGATGAGATCGAGACGCTGACCGTGGGCGTGCGCGCGGAACTGGGCGGCTTCGCGCGCGATGTGGAGACGATGCGCGGCGCGCTGGAGGGGCCGCTGGCGGCGGGCGCCGACAAGGCGGGGCGCCTGATCGAGACGAGCCTGCTGCGCGCGGCCCGGCGCGGCGTGACCGGCTTCGAGGACATGCGCCGGGCGGTGCTGTCCGTGTTGGCGGAGATCGCCGCGAGCGCGGTGCGCACGGGGCTGGAGAGCATCGGCGTGGGCGGCGGCGGTTCCGGCTCCGGCGGCGGTTCGGGCCTGCTGGGGCTGGGCGTGGGGCTGCTGGGATCGGTGCTGGGCCTGCCGGGGCGCGCCACGGGCGGACCGGTGTCGCCGGGCCGCGCCTTCCTGGTGGGCGAGCGTGGGCCGGAACTGTTCGTGCCGACCAGCAGCGGCAGCGTCGCGCCCCTGGGCGCGGGCGGCGGGCGCGACGTGCGCATCGCCATCCAGGTGAACGCGCCGCAGGGCGAGAATAGCCGCCTCCTCGCGCGCAGCGCGCGGCAGGTGGCGCGGGCGGTGCGATCGGCGCTGGACGGATAGGGGCGGGAGGAGCGTCCCCCGCGCAAGCCGGGGCGGCGCGCCGTTCCAACCCATAATCGAAGGACATCATCATGCCCTATTGGCTTGCCCGCGAACGCGCGGGGCAGGAGGCGGCGGCGTTCAAGCGTTTCGCCGCCCCCTATTGGACGGTCGATTTCCCACGGCCGATGATGGCGTCGGTGGTGACGACGGGGCCGGATTCGCTGCGGGTCGATGCGGTCTTCTACGGCAGCGGCGACCTGGCCGGGCTGATCTGGGCGTCGGAGGATCGCTGGGACCATCCGCTCCTCGCCTATGGGACCAGCCGCGACTATGCGCATTGCCGCCTGCGCTTCCGCTGGCGCAGTGGCGGGGTGAAGCCGCTCGACGCGATCCACGGCCCGACATTGACGATAGAGGGGCGGGATGCACAGGGCGCCGCCCGCTCCTGGTATGTGCGGCTGTGGAACCATGCCTCCGGCTCGCCGGAGGATGCGGTGATCGACCTGGACTTCGACGCGCTGGACGGCGGGTTCAGCCTGCCGGGGGAGGCGGACAGGGTGTGGCCGCATGCGATAGACCGCATGTTCATCTCCATCGTGCCCGCCGCCTATGACGCGGGGACGGCCGTCTTCGCCGCCGGTGCCGAGGCATGGGTGGAGATGACCGGCATCTGCGCCGACGGGTCGGGGTCGATGCTGGAGATCGGCGACGCGATGCTGCCCGGCCATGGCCTGTCCATCGCGACCGGCTATGACGATGCCTATAATCTCTCGCCGGAGCGGGTGCTGCGGCAGATACTGGCCCTCGGCTATCGCGGGGCGATCACCCATTATGTGGGGATGAGCCATTATTTCCGGCTCGAACCGCTGGACGGCGGCCATTATGCCGGCCTGTCGGGCGGCGCGCTGAATGCGCCCTGCGCGGCCTGGCACCGGGATTTCGCGGAGCGGGCGAAGGCGCTGGGCTTCGACCTCATCCTTTCGCTGTCCTATGAATTGTTCGACGCGCATTGCTGGGGCGACTGGAAGCAGCGGACGGCGGACGGCGATCCCGCCCTGACCGGCTGGGCGCCGCCATCGACTCTGCTGTCCCCGGCCCATGGCGGCGCCATGGCCTATTTGCAGGCGGTCGGCGCGGCCTTTGCGGGGATCGCGCGGGATGCGGGGCTGACGGTGCGGTTCCAGGTCGGCGAGCCATGGTGGTGGGTGACGCCGGACGGGCGGCCCTGCCTCTATGACGATGCGGCGCGGGCGGCGCTGGGCGGGGCGCCGCCGGTGATCGGGACCGTGCGCGGGCCGATGGATGCGGCGCGCAAGGCATTGCTCGACGCGGCGGGCGCCTTGCTGGCGGCATCGACGGCGGCGCTGTGCGCGGCGGTGCGCGCGGCGGCGCCGGGGGCGGAGACGCTGCTCCTGATCTTCCTGCCCGGCGTGCTGGACCCGGAGGCGCCGGAGATCGCCCGCGCCAACGCCCCGACGGGCTGGGCCGCCCCCGCCTTCGACCGGTTGCAGGTGGAGGATTATGACTGGGTGACGGAGGGGCGCATGGCCCTGTCCCGTTCCGGCCGCGCCGCGATCACGCAGCGTTTCGACTATCCGCGCGGGGAGCAGCATTATCTGGCGGGCTTCGTCCTCAACGGCGGGGACGATCCCGCCATGCCGCGCAAATGGCGATGGATCGCGGAGGCGGCGGCGTCGTCCCGCGCGGGCGGGGATGCGGCCACCTTCATCTGGGCGCTGCCGCAGGTGGCGCGCGACGGTTTCACCTGGTTCGACCTAGCGGAGGATGTGGACGTGCAGGCTTTCGACGATGTGGCCTTTCCCCTGAGCATCGGGCGCAAGGCAAGCGTCTCCCCCAGCTTCTCCACGCAGACGGTGGAGACCTATTCCGGGCGCGAGCAGCGCAGCAGCGACTGGGCCGATGCGCGCATGCGCTTCGACGCCGGGCCGGGCGTCCGGTCGGAGGCGGACCTGGCGGCGCTGATCGCCTTCTTCCGGGCGCGCAGGGGCGCGGCGCGGGGCTTTCGCTTCACAGATCCCTATGACCATGGCAGCGGGCCGTGGGGCGATGCGCCGGGACCGTTCGACCAGCGCATCGGCCTGGGCGACGGGACGCGGACGCGCTTCCAGCTGGTCAAGCATTATGGGGCGGGCGACGACCCGCAGGTGCGGCGGATCACGCGGCCGGTGGCGGGCAGCGTGCGCGTCGCCATAGCCGGGGTGGAGAGGCGGGAAGGCTGGCAGGCCGGGGAACTGGGCGAGCTGCTGTTCGAGACGCCCCCGCCAGAGGGCGCCATCGTCACGGCCGGTTTCGCCTTCGACGTGCCGGTGCGGTTCGAGGAGGACAGCCTCGACATCCAGGCGGAGACGTTCGCCGCCGGGGAGGCCGCGTCCGTGCCGCTGGTGGAGATAAGGGAATGAGCGTCGCGGAGATATTGGACAAGCCGCTCTGCGCGCTGGCCTTCTGCTGGCGGCTGGAGCGGCGCGACGGGGTGACGCTGGGCCTGACCAGCCATGACCGGACGCTGAGCATAGGCGGCCTCGACTATGCCGCGACGCCCGGCATGGTGCCCGGCGCGATCCGGCAGACGGGCGCCCTGGATGCCGCCATCATGGATGTGGAGGGCGCGCTGTCGGCGGACAGCCTGTCCGCGGGCGACCTGGCGCTGGGCCGCTGGGACGGGGCGGCGGTGGCGCTCCACCTCACCGAATGGACGGAGCCGGGCGCGCTGTGGCTGGAACTGGCGCGCGGCACGCTTGGGCCGGTCAAGCAGTCGCGCGGCGGCTTCACGGCGGCGCTCAACGGGCGCAAGGCGGTGCTGGGCCGGGCGGTGGCCCCGGTCACGTCGCCCACCTGCCGCGCGGCGCTGGGCGATGCGGACTGCCGGGTGGACATGGCGCCGCTCCGGCGGACGGCGCGGATCGCGGCGCTGGACGGGGAGAGGCTGACGGTGCCCGGCGTGGACGGCGCGGCGCATGCGGGCGGGCGCCTGCGCTGGCTGGGCGGCGCGCGCTGCGGCCTGTGGGACGGCATAGCGGGCGGCGAGGCGGACCTGCTGCTGCTGGACGAGCCGCCGGTCGGCGAGGCCGCGCCCGGCACCCTCGTCCTGATCGAGCAGGGATGCGACAAGCGGATCGCGACCTGCGCGGCGCGCTTCGCCAATGCGGCCAATTTCCAAGGCGAGCCTTATCTGCCGGGCAACGACCTCCTCACCCGCTATCCGGGGGCGTGAGTGAGATGGCGGACGGCGGCGCGCGGGTGCGCGATGCGGCGCTGCGCCTGGTCGGCGTGCCCTTCCGCCTGCATGGACGCAGCGTGGAAACCGGCGTGGACTGCGTGGGGCTTGCCCTGCTGAGCCTGCGCGGGGCGGGCTTCGCCGTGCCCGACCCGCCGCCCTATCGGATGCGGACGGGCAGCCTGCCGGTATCGCCCGGCTGGCTGCGGTCCGCGGGGCTGGTCGAGGGGCGGGGGAGGCGGCCGGGCGACCTGTCCATCGTGCAGGTGAGTCCCATCCAGATCCATCTGATGATCGATGCGGGCGATGGCGCGGTCCATGCCCATGCCGGGCTGGGCCGCGTGGTGCGCGCGCCATGGCCGGGCAACTGGCCGGAACTGGCGCGCTGGCGGCCCGCATCCCCCCAATAATGAGGTGACGAACCATGGCGACCATAGTGCTGACGGCGGTCGGCAGCCTCTTCGGTCCCGTCGGCGCGGCGATCGGCGCGCTGGCGGGACAGGCGATAGATTCGCAGCTTTTCCGTCCGGCGGGGCGGCAGGGACCGCGCCTGTCGGACCTGCGCGTGCAGACGTCGAGCTTCGGCACGCAGATGCCGCGCCTTCATGGCCGGATGCGCGTGGCGGGAACGGTGATCTGGGCGACGGACCTGATCGAGAGCGCGCAGACCACGCGCGGCGGCAAGGGGAAGCCCGATGTCACCACCTACAGCTATTCCGCCAGCTTTGCCGTGGCGCTGTCGTCCCGGCCTGTCCGGGGGATCGGCCGCATCTGGGCGGACGGCAATCTGTTGCGCGGGAGCGCGGGCGACTTCAAGAGCGGGGCGACGGACTTCCGCTTCTATGACGGCGGGCCGGATCAGCCGGTCGATCATCTGATCGCGGCGGACAGGGGCTGGGAGGCGGCGCCCGCGCATCGGGGCCTCGCCTATGCGGTGTTCGAGGGCCTGCAACTCGGCGATTTCGGCAATCGCATCCCGTCCCTCACCTTCGAGATCGTCGCGGACGAGGCGGCGGTGCCGGTCAGCGCCGTCCTTGCGTCCCTGACGGGACTGGAGGCGGGGTTCGCGGGCGGGGAGGAGCCGCTTCTGGGCGGCTATGCCGCGTCCGGCGAGGATGCGGGGGAAGCCGTGCGGCCCCTGCTGGACGGTCATGGCCTGCTGGTCCGGGCGGAGGGCGACGGGCTTGTCCTGACCGGCGGCGCGGACGCGGCGATCCTCCTGCGGGCGGGGGACGATCTCGGCGCGGCGCGCGGCGAGCGCCTGGCCGGACGCGAGGTGGAGCGCAAGCCGGTGGAGACCGTGCCGCGCCGTCTGTCCGTGCGCCATTATGATCCGGACCGCGACTATCAGGCGGGCACCCAGTCGGCGGAGCGGCAGGGCGCGGGATGGGAGGAGGCGCTGGTCGACCTGCCCGCGACGCTGGATGCCGCGGGCGCGCGCCGCCGCGCCGCCGAC
>JASGGS010000221.1:0-6756 GCA_047602685.1 Sphingobium sp. | reverse complement strand
GCCGCCGCGTTCCCAGCCCGCGGCCGAGCGCCCGGCGCCCCGTCCGGCGCCCGCCGCCCCCGCCGACAGCCTGCTGACCCGTCAGGAGCGTCAGGCCAGGCTGCTGCGCGAGGCGGAGGAAGCCCGCATGGCCGCGCTGGAGGAAGCGCGCCGCCGCGAGGATGCGGCGCGTCTGGCCGCGTCCGAGGAGGAAAAGCGCCGCGCCGAGGAGGCCGAGGCTCGCCGCAAGGCGGAGGCGGAAGCCGCTGCCACCGCGGAAACCGAACAAGCCAGGGCCGCCGAGGCGGCCGCCAGTGTCGAGGCGGAGACCACGGATGCGACGCCCGCGTCCGCGCCGTCTGCCGCCGCCGCCGAGCCGGAGGCAAGGGCCGGGGAAGACGCCGCCGCCGCGCCCGCCGCTCCCGCCCCCGCTCCGCGCCGCTTCACGCCCGTCGCGCCGGTCAAGCGCCCCGAACCGAAGGTGGAGCGGCCCAAGCGCGGTCCGGGTGCCGTTGCGGGCGACGATCGCCGCCAGGCGGGGAAGCTGACCGTCACGCGGGCGCTGTCCGATGACGACAGCGCCCGCGCGCGCAGCCTCGCCGCGCTCAAGCGCGCGCGGGAGAAGGAATATCGCCGCACCCATAGCGGCGGTCCCGCGCAGCCGCGCGAGAAGCAGGTCCGCGATGTCGTGGTGCCGGAGGGGATCACCGTCCAGGAGCTCGCCAACCGCATGGCCGAAAAGGGCGCCGACCTCGTGAAGGCGCTGTTCAAGCTGGGCATGATGGTCACGGTCAACCAGACCATCGATCAGGATACGGCGGAGCTGCTGGTCGAGGAATTCGGCCATCGCATCCAGCGCGTGTCGGACTCGGATATCGAGATCGACTCCGCGGGCGACGTCGATGCGCCCGAGACGCTGAAGCCCCGTCCGCCCGTCGTCACCATCATGGGCCATGTCGACCATGGCAAGACCTCGCTGCTCGACGCGCTGCGCGGCACGGATGTGGTCGCCGGCGAGGCTGGCGGCATCACGCAGCATATCGGCGCCTATCAGGTGAAGACCAGGGGCGGCGACCTCATCACCTTCCTCGACACGCCGGGTCACGAGGCGTTCACGGAGATGCGCGCGCGGGGCGCCAACGTCACCGATATCGTCATTCTTGTGGTGGCGGCCGATGACGGCCTGATGCCGCAGACGATCGAGGCCATCAACCACACCAAGGCGGCTGGCGTCCCCATGATCGTGGCGATCAACAAGGTCGACAAGCATGAGGCCAACCCGCAGCGCGTGCGCGAGCGTTTGCTGGAGCATGACATCCAGGTCGAGGCGATGGGCGGCGAGACGCAGGATGTGGAGGTGTCCGCGCTCAAGAAGATCGGCCTCGACACGCTGATCGAGAAGATCCTGCTCCAGGCCGAACTGCTGGAGCTGCGCGCCAATCCGGACCGCGCCGCCGAGGGCACGGTGGTGGAGGCCCAGCTCGACCGGGGCCGGGGCCCCGTCGCGACGATCCTCGTCGGGCGCGGCACGCTCAAGGTCGGCGACACCTTCGTCGTCGGCAAGGAGAGCGGCAAGGTGCGCGCCATGGTCAACGACAAGGGCCAGAATGTGAAGGTCGCCGGTCCCTCGACCCCTGTCGAGGTGCTGGGCCTGTCCGGCGTGCCGCATGCGGGCGACCAGATGTCGGTCGTGGAGAATGAGGCGCGCGCCCGCGAGGTCGCCGCCTATCGCCAGGAGCTGGCGACGAGGAAGCGGACCACGGCGGCGCCGACCAGCTTCGAGCATATGTTCTCCGCGCTCAACACCACCCAGATCGAATATCCGGTCGTGGTGAAGGGCGACGTGCAGGGTTCGGTCGAGGCGATCGTCAACTCGCTCAACCGCCTGTCGACGGACGAGATCAAGGTCCGCGTCCTGCATTCGGGCGTGGGCGCGATCACCGAGTCCGACGTGACGCTGGCCGCCGCCAGCCGCGCGCCGCTCATCGGCTTCAACGTGCGTCCCAATGCCAAGGCCCGTCCGCTGGCGGAGCGCGACAAGGTTTCGCTGCGCTATTATGACGTGATCTACGACCTCATCGAGGAAGTGCGGGGCGAGATGGCGGGCCAGCTTGGTCCGGAGCGGATCGAGACGATCGTCGGCCGCGCCGAGATCCTGCAGGTCTTCCCCGCCGGCAAGAAGGACAAGGCGGCCGGCCTGCTGGTCCTCGACGGCGTTATCCGCAAGGGCCTCAACGCCCGCCTCACGCGCGACGACGTGATCGTGTCGAAGACGGTCATCGCCTCGCTGCGCCGCTTCAAGGACGATGTGGCCGAGGTCCGCGCGGGCATCGAGTGCGGCGCCGTCCTCCAGGACACGAACGACATCAAGCCCGGCGACACGCTCGAACTCTTCGAGGTCGAGGAACGCGCGCGGACGCTGTGATGATTATCCCCTCCCCTTCGCGGGAGGGGGGAGTGTTGGGTGATGGCGCAGCATAATCCATCGGGCGAAGGCCCTTCCGTCCGCATCCTGCGCGTGGGTGAGCAGGTGCGCCACGTCCTGTCCGGCATCCTCCAGCGCGGCGACGTGCATGACGATGTGCTGGCCAGTCATGTGGTGAGCGTGACGGAAGTGCGCATGTCGCCCGATCTGCGCCATGCGACCGTTTTCGTGAAATCGCTGCTGGGCAAGGATGAGGAGGCGGTGCTGAAGGCGTTGCGCGCCAATACCGCCTATCTGCAACGCGAGGTCGCCCGCCGCATCAAGCTGAAATATGCGGCCCGGCTGAAATTCCTTGCCGATGAGAGCTTCGAGGAGGGCAGCCATATCGACCGGCTGCTGCGCGATCCCAAGGTGGCGCGCGACCTTGATCGGGACTGAGGCCGGGGCGCGGTTCATGCCGCGCTAAGACTGTCCCCTCTAGCCTCCCTCCGCCATTGACATGGAGCGGGGATCGAGGAGGACAGCATGACCCGTACCAGCGTATATGCCACGGCTCTCGCCGCCGCTTTCGCTGCCTTTGCCATGGCGGGCGGCATACGGGCATCCGAAAAGGCCGTGATCGCGGTCGAGCGGGAGGAAGCGAGGCACGCCCCCGCGTCCGGAACCGGCGCCCGGCTCCTTGCCGGTCAGCGCCGCCCCGTTCGCGACTGGCGCGGCCATCATGCCCTTCCCCGTCCGCGGGCCTGGCCGGCCGGATAGCCGCCCGGCCGTTCCAGGCGGAGGGAGGCGTGCCGCAAAAGGCTGACATTCGCCGCCGGTTGCTGTAGCGCGCCGGGCCATGCATGGCTGGATCATCATCGACAAACCGCTGGGCCTCGGATCGACGCAGGCCGTGGGCGCCGTCAAGCGCGCCCTCCGGGAAGCGGGGACCGGCAAGGCGAAGGTCGGTCATGGCGGCACGCTGGACCCGCTGGCGACGGGCGTGCTGCCGATTGCGCTGGGCGAGGCGACCAAGCTGGCGGGGCGCATGCTCGACAGCGACAAGATGTACGACTTCACGATCCGCTTCGGCGAGCAGACCGCGACGCTCGACGCGGAAGGAGAGGTGATCGCGACCAGCGGGACGCGCCCGACGCGGGCGGAGGTGGAGGCGATCCTGCCCCGCTTCACCGGCCCCATCGAGCAGGCGCCGCCCCTGTACAGCGCGATCAGGATCGGCGGCAGGCGGGCCTATGACCTGGCCCGCGCCGGTGAAGCGGCGGAGATGAAGCTGCGGCCGGTCACGATCCGCGCGCTGGAGGTGACCGGGGCGGACGCGGACAGCGCGACCCTTTCCGCCCATGTGTCCAAGGGGACCTATATACGGTCCCTCGCACGGGACATCGCGCTGGCGCTCGGCACGGTCGGGCATGTGACGATGCTGCGCCGGACAAAGGCGGGGCCGTTCACCCTCTCCCGCGCGATTTCGCTGGACAATCTGGCCGATGCTGCTAGGGACCGCGCCTTGGAGCGGCTTATGCTGCCCCTGACGGCGGGGCTGGACGACATCCCGGCTCTCCCCGTCTCTCCCGCTGAAGCGGTGATGCTCCGCCAGGGGCGCACGCTGATCGGGGAACCGCACACCGGTCTTTCGGCCGGTCTCCTGCTGGCGATGGAGGGCGAGACGCCCGTCGCGCTGGTGGAGGCCAGTGGCCCGGAAACCCGGCCGGAGTTCAGAGTGGTGCGCGGCTTCAATCTCTAGACACTGAAAGGAAGCCCGATGTCGATTACCGCGGAGCGCAAGGAAGCGCTTATCAAGGAACATGCCCGTGCCGAGGGCGACACCGGTTCGCCGGAAGTCCAGGTCGCGATCCTCTCCGAGCGTATCGCCAACCTCACCGAGCACTTCAAGGGCCATCACAAGGATAATCACAGCCGCCGTGGCCTGCTGATGCTGGTCAACAAGCGCCGCAGCCTGCTGGATTATCTGAAGAAGAAGGATGTGGGCCGCTACACCGACCTCATCCAGAAGCTGGGCCTGCGCAAGTAAGCCTGCTAAAGACGGGACGGCCCCTTCCAGGGGCCGTTTCTGATTCTGGCCTCCGTGCAATCCGGCACGGGCGCCAAGGGGGAATTTCCCCGCACCGTTCGCCAGGGGGCGGACGGAC
Organism: Sphingobium sp.; assembly: GCA_047602685.1. Classification (GTDB taxonomy): domain Bacteria; phylum Pseudomonadota; class Alphaproteobacteria; order Sphingomonadales; family Sphingomonadaceae; genus Sphingobium. Next base: position 2,205 of record JASGGS010000221.1, on the reverse strand, counting down.
AGGAGGGCGAGAAAAGGCTCTCCACACCAGGGCATGTGCCCGCAAGCAAGCCCCGCCGCGCAATAGGGCCGGTGGGTGGAAGGACAAATCATGTTTGATGTGAAGACTGTGGAAATCGAGTGGGGCGGAAAGACCCTCAAGCTCGAAACGGGGCGCATTGCCCGCCAGGCCGACGGCGCCGTGCTGGCGACCTATGGCGAAACCGTCGTGCTGTGCGCCGTCACGGCCGCGAAGTCGGTGAAGGACGGGCAGGATTTCTTCCCGCTCACCGTCCATTATCAGGAAAAATATTCCGCCGCCGGCCGCATCCCCGGCGGCTTCTTCAAGCGCGAGCGCGGCGCGACGGAAAAGGAGACGCTGGTCTCCCGTCTGATCGACCGTCCGGTGCGTCCGCTGTTCCCCGAGGGTTTCTACAACGAGATCAACGTCATCGCCCAGGTGCTGTCCTTCGACGGCGAGAGCGAGCCGGATATCGTCGCGATGGTCGCGGCCTCGGCCGCGCTGACCCTCTCGGGCGTGCCCTTCCTGGGTCCGATCGGCGCGGCGCGCGTCGGGTACAAGGATGGCGAATATCAGTTGAACCCGAGCCTCGAGGAGGTGAAGTCGGGCGAACTCGATCTCATCGTCGCGGCGACGCAGGACGCGGTGATGATGGTCGAATCCGAAGCCAGGGAGCTGTCGGAAGAGGTGATGCTCGGCGCCGTGCTGTTCGCGCATGAGCAGAGCCGCAAGGTCGTCGACGCGATCATCCAGCTTGCCGAGAAGGCCGCGAAGGACCCGTGGGACGTTCCCGCGGGCGACGATCTCGGCGGCCTGAAGGACAAGCTGAAGAAGCTGATCGGCAAGGACATCGCCGCCGCCTACAAGCTGACCGACAAGTCGGCGCGCTCCAACGCCCTGAACGCCGCGCGCGACAAGGCGAAGGCGAGCTTCGCGGAACAGGGCCTCGACGCCCAGACCGTCATGGCCGGCATCAAGCTGACCAAGAAGCTGGAAGCGGAAATCGTCCGCGGCGCCATCCTGAAGGAAGGCAAGCGCATCGACGGCCGCACCACGACGCAGATCCGTCCCATCGAGGCCCTTGTCGGCTTCCTGCCCCGGACCCATGGTTCGGCGCTGTTCACGCGCGGTGAAACGCAGTCCATCTGCACCACCACGCTGGGCACCAAGGATGCCGAGCAGATGATCGACGGCCTGACGGGGCTGCATTATGAGAGCTTCATGCTCCACTATAACTTCCCGCCCTATTCGGTCGGCGAAGTCGGCCGCTTCGGCGCGCCGGGCCGCCGCGAGGTCGGCCATGGCAAGCTGGCATGGCGCGCCCTGCACCCCGTGCTGCCGACCAAGGAGGAGTTCCCCTACACCATCCGCGTCCTCAGCGACATCACCGAGTCCAACGGTTCGTCCTCCATGGCGACCGTCTGCGGCGGCTCGCTGTCGATGATGGATGCCGGCGTCCCCCTGAAGCGCCCCGTTTCGGGCATCGCCATGGGCCTGATCCTGGAAGGCAAGGACTTCACCGTCCTGTCCGACATCCTGGGTGACGAGGATCATCTGGGCGACATGGACTTCAAGGTCGCCGGTACGTCCGAGGGCATCACCACGATGCAGATGGACATCAAGGTCGCGGGCATCACGAAGGAAATCTTCGAGACCGCCCTGCATCAGGCGAAGGAAGGCCGCGCGCATATCCTGGCCGAGATGAGCAAGGCGCTGGGCGAAACCCGCACCGAGCTGTCGGCCCATGCCCCGCGCATCGAGACGATCCAGATCGACAAGTCGAAGATCCGCGACGTCATCGGCACGGGCGGCAAGGTCATCCGCGAGATCGTCGCGGAGACGGGCGCCAAGGTCGATATCGACGACGAGGGCATCATCAAGATCAGCTCGTCCGACATCGACCAGATCGAAGCCGCCAGGAAGTGGATACTCGGCATCGTCGAGGAAGCGGAAGTCGGCAAGGTCTACACCGGCAAGGTCGTCAATATCGTCGACTTCGGCGCGTTCGTGAACTTCATGGGCGGCAAGGACGGCCTCGTCCACGTCTCCGAGATGCGGAATGAGCGTGTCGAGAAGCCGACCGACGTCGTGACCGAAGGCCAGGAAGTGAAGGTCAAGGTCCTCGAGATCGACAATCGCGGCAAGGTCCGCCTGTCGATGCGCGTCGTCGACCAGGAGACCGGCGAGGCGCTGGAGGACACCCGT
>JASGGS010000023.1:0-32060 GCA_047602685.1 Sphingobium sp. | reverse complement strand
GCGACCTGCGATGCCGACACCATCTATCCCGCCGACTATCTGGAGCGCGCGGGCACCCTGCTCGACCGCACCGGCGCCGTGGCGGCGGTCGCGGCGACCACCCCCCCGGAGGCGTCCGGCTTCGCCCGGCGCATGGCGGGCCTGCACATGGCGGCGGCGGCGGCGATCCTTCCGCAACAATGCCATAATGGCGGCGCCGGACAGGTCTTCCGCACCGAAGCGCTGAAGGCCGCGGGCAGCTTCGACCCCCAGCTCTGGAATTGGGTGCTGGAGGATCACGAGATCATGGCCCGTGTCGAGCAGCGCGGCCGCATCGCCTATCATCATGGCTTCCAGTGCGCGCCGATCACGCGCCCCCGTTCCGTCAGCACGGTGGGCTGGACGCTGGGCGAGCGGCTCCGCTATCACGCCTCGACATCCGCCGGCCGCCCGGCCTTCTTCCACGACTATCTGGGGCCGCGTTTGCGGGAACGCTCCCTGTCGAGCGACCGTTTGAGAAGAGATGCGCAGTATCGCGAGGAAAAGCCGGGGCTTGCCGACCTATATCCTGTGCGCGGATGATTTCGCGCTGTCCCCGCCGATCAGCGAGACGATCGCTGAACTGGCCGTCAGGGGCTGCATCAATGCGATAAGCTGCATGGCGGCCATGCCGTCATGGGAACGGGACGCCCGGCTGCTCTCCGGCCTTGGCGGCAGCGCCGATGCGCCGGTGCAGGTCGGCCTCCACCTCGTCCTGGCGGGGGAACGGCCGCTCACCCGCATGGCGCGCCAGGGACCGGACGGCCGCCTGCCCGATGCCGACCGGACCATGCTGCTCGCCTATGCCGGGCGGCTTGACCTCGGCGAGATGGCGCGGGAAATAGAGGCGCAGTTCGCCGCCTTCATCCGGGCGCGCGGCCATGCCCCGGATTTCGTCGATGCCCATCAGCATGTCCATGTCTTCCCCGGCCTTCGCCAATGCGTCATCGCCGCCACCCTACGCCATGCGCCGGGCGCATGGATGCGCGATCCGGCGGACCGCGTGACGGCCATGCTGCGCCGCCCCTTTGCCGGAAAGGCGTTCGGATCGACGCTCCATGCGGCCGGTCTCGCCGCCGCGTACCGGCGCCGGGGCATCGCCGCCAATGACAGCTTCGCCGGTCATTATGACTATCGCGGCGATTTCGGCGCCCTCCTCCCCCGCTTCTTCGAGGCGGCGGGGCGCAGGCACCTCATCATGTGCCATCCGGGCGCCGGACGGCTGGCGGATGACGGCATCGCCGACGCCCGCATCGTGGAGGCGGCAGTGATCGGCCGCATGCCGCTGGCCGACCGGATTGCGGAGCTGCGGACGGCATCGTGAGCGAAGGCGGACTGACAGCCCTGTTCCTGGCGCAGCGCCCGGCCCTGCTGCGGCTCCTCAGCGCGCGCCTCGGCGGGCCGGACGAGGCGGAGGACGTGTTGCAGGATATGTGGTTCCGCCTGGAACGCGTCCCTTCCGGTCCCATTGCCGATCCCGCCGCCTATCTGTTCCGCATGGCGACGAATCTTGCCAGCGACCGCCGCCTGTCCGCCGCCCGCCGCGAAAGGCGTGACGATGCCTGGAAGGATGCGATGCCCGGCGACAATGACTATCCCGACAGCGAGCGCCGGCTGATGGCCGCGGACGAGCTGCGCCGGGTGGAGGCCGTGCTGGACGAGATGCCGGAACGCATGCGCCGCGCCCTCATCATGTTCCGCGTGGAGGAGCAGCCGCAACGCACCATTGCACAGGCTCTGGGCATCACCGTAAGCGGGGTGGAGAAGCTGCTCCGGCGTGGGTATCGCCAGCTTGTCGAAAGAATGTCGGACGAAAGTGCGGATTGTCCCCCTCCGCGTCGTCATGGGGATGAAGGGAGCAAGTCGCATGGCTGATGCCGGACCCGATATCAGGGACGCAGCGGTCGCATGGCATATCGCCATGCCGACGATGACGGAGGATCGATGGCACGCCTTCGTGCAATGGCTGGAGGCCGATCCCGCCCATGCGTCCGCCTATGATGCGGTGGCGCTGGCCGATGCGCGCCTGGCGGAGGTGAAGCCTGCCGCCCCTGTCGTCGCCTTGCCGCGGCGGCGGCCGCTGTCCGCTCTTTCCCGCAGGCCCGTCTGGATCGGCGGCGCCATCGCGGCCTCGCTCGCCGCGCTGTTCGCGGTGACGGCGCAGCTCCGCATGTCCCAGCCGAGCGGCGCCTATTCCGTCGCCACGCCCGCCGGGTCCACCCGCACCATCGCCATGGGCGAAGGCAGCGCCGTGACGCTGAACGGCGACACGCGCATGGCTTTCGACCGGGACAATCCCCGTTCCGCCCGCCTTGAGGAAGGCGAGGCCCTCTTTTCCGTCCGCCACGACGCAGCCCGGCCCTTCGAGGTCGCACTTGGCCGGTTCCGCGTGGTCGATCTGGGAACGGTGTTCAACATCGTGCGCGGCAGGGGCCGCCTGTCCATCGCCGTGTCGGAGGGCAGCGTGCTGTTCGATCCGGACGGCGCGAAGCTGACCCTTCAGGCGGGCGACGCGATCACGGTGGACGAGACCGCGAATATCGTGACGCGGGGCAAGGCGATGAAGGTCGGCGGCTGGCGCGATGGCGAGATGGAATTCGCCGCTACGCCGCTGGGCGAGGTCGCGGATGCGATCCATCGCAGGACAGGCGCGGAAATCATGGTGAACGGCCCCTTGTCGAGCCAGCCATTTACGGGCAACGTCCGCATCTTGGGGGATGCGTCGCTGGATGCCCGGCATCTGGCAGAACTGGTGGGGGCCGACATACGTCGTGACGGCGGGAAATGGGTATTGTCGTCTCCGGCGCAGGCTGCTGACTAACCTTCTGGCGGCTGGCCTTTCGGTCTCCGGGCCGGGGGCGCTGCTCGTCCTCCCCTCACCCGCCAGCGCCGAGCCGACCACGACATTGGCACAGGCGCTGCGCGAGGTAGCGGGACGCACCGGGTCGGAGATCGTCAGCCTCGAACGCGGGCTGGACAGGCTGCGCATGCCCGTGCGCAACCTGTCCGGATCGGCCGGGCAGATGCTGGACACGCTGCTACGCGATACGGATTATCGGGCCGTGCGCCTCTCTTCCAACAGCTTCCGCATCGAACGCCGCCCCGCCACGGCCCGGCGCCCCGTCCCGCCCCGCGCGTCCCGCCCCCCACGCCCCGCCGACGACAATCCATCCGACATCATCGTTACCGCCAGCAAGTTCCCCGTGCCGCTGATGCGCTATCCGGGCAGCGTCGTACAGATGCGGGTCAACCCGCAAAGCCCGTCCATGTCCGCCGACGACATGGACAATGTGTCGCAGCGCCTGCCCGTCCTCCAGGGCACGGAACTGGGCGAAGGGCGCAACAAGATCTTCATACGCGGCCTTGTCGACAGCAGCTTCAATGGCGCTACCCAGCCGACCGCCAGCATCTATTTCGGCGACGCGCCGCTGGGTTTCGGCAGTCCCAGCCCCAGCCTCAAGCTCTATGATATCGCCAGCGTCGAAGTGCTGGAGGGGCCGCAGGGCACCCTCTACGGCTCCGGCTCGCTGGGCGGGATCGTCCGGATCGAACCCAATGCCGTCAATCTGGAGGCCGTTTCCGGATCGGTGGCGGCGGGGGCGAGCGCAACCGTCAACGGCGAACCGGGCTGGGATGCCAGCGCCATGCTCAACGTGCCCATCGCCACGTCCCGCGTCGGCCTGCGCATCGTGGGCTATCATGAGCAGCAGGGCGGCTATATCGACAATGCCGCGATCGGGCCGAACAGCAATTCGGTGGCGGTGAACGGCGGCCGCGCGGTCCTTGCCGCCCATGTCGGCGATGGGATCAAGGTGGAGGCGGGCATCCTCTATCAGGAGACGGCGGGCCATGACGGGCAATATGCCAATATGGGGCCGGGCGGCGGTCCGCTGCGCCGGAGCGCCCGGATCGCGGAACCCTATGCCAGCAAGCTGACGCTCGGCTATCTGGTCGCGGAACAGCATTGGGACAACGGCATCCGCCTCAGCGGCATCACCAGCCTCGGCCGCCGGTCCTCCTTCGACCTGTTCGACGCCTCCACCCCCACCTCGCCCCAGCCGCTCGCCTATCAGCTTGGCCGCGAATCGACCAGCTTCGCGCAGGAGCTGCGCCTCGCCCGGCAGAATTCCGGCGGCATCAGCTGGGTGCTCGGCGCCGTCTATCAGCGCGCCCGCGACGGGCAGACGCGCTCCTTCGGCCGGGTCGACGAGCCGGCCGAGCTGGACGAGGTGACGAACACCACCTACAGCACCTCCCTCTTCGGCCAGGCCAGCCTTGCCCTCACCCGTTCGCTGGAGGCGACCCTGGGCCTGCGCTGGACGCGGGCGCGGACCGACAGCGATCCCTCGCGCGAAAGGCGGCCGATGATCCGGGGGGTGACGGCGCGGCGCGTCGACCCGACCGTGGCGCTCGCCTGGCGCGTGGCGCCACGCATGCTCGTCTACACCCGCCTTCAGACCGGCTATCGCAATGGCGGCATGGCGGTGGAACGGGGCGTCGGGCGCGTCGCGAACTTCGATTCCGATTCCGTCATTATGGGGGAGGTCGGGGCGCGGCGCTTGCGCGACGGGCGGACCGGCCTTTCCGCCTCCGTCGCCCTCTCCTACACCAAATGGGACGACATACAGGCCGACCTGATCCTGCGGCGCGGCTCGCCCTATACCGCCAATATCGGCAATGCGCGCGTCGTCGCGCTGGAGGCGACGGCCGACTGGGCGCCGCTGCCAGGCCTCGGCCTCGGCGGATCGGTCTTCTATACCGACAGCCATTTGCGGGGCATGCTGACCGACCAGTCCGCGCCGCGCGACCGCCGCCTGCCGGAAACCCCCTCCTTCTCCGCCGTGCTGCATGCCGATTACGCATGGGACGGACGCGACGGCCTGCGCTATCGCGCGGGCGCCTCGGCGCGATATATCGGGCGCTCCATATTGGGGCCGGGCGCGCTGCTGGACATGAGCCAGGGCGATTATACGGTCGTCGACCTGCTGGCGGGGGTCAGGCGCGGGCCGGTCGATCTCTCGCTGTCGGCGGAAAATCTCCTTAACACGCGCGGCAACCGCTTCGCCTTCGGCAATCCGACCACCGCCTATATGCGCGACCAGAGCGTGCCGGTGCGGCCCACCACCCTGCGGATCGGCATCGGGATAAGCTGGTGAACCCCGCCCGCGCCCTCGCCGCCGCCTGGCGCCGCTGGTCGCTGCGCCGCCGCCAATATCGGGGCGGGGCAGAGGTGCTGGACGCGCTCTATGACAGGCCCGATCCCTGGAACCTCGCGAGCGGGGAGGAACGCATCCGGTTCGAGGCGACCGATGCGCTGATCCGCGCCCACAGCCCCGCCCTTCCCGTCCCCGCGCTGATCGAGATCGGCTGCGGCGAGGGCATGCAGACGCGCCACCTCGCCGCTCTGGCGGATCATGTCACCGGCATCGACATCTCGGACAATGCGCTGGCCCGCGCGGCGCGGGCCGTGCCGGAGGCGGCCCTGCTGGCGGGAGAGCTGACCGTCCTCCTCCCCCGGCTGCCCCGCGCCCGCTACGATGTCGCGACTTTGTGCGAGGTGCTCTACTATATGCCCGATCCCGCTGCCGCGCTCGCCGCGGCTCAGGGCCTGGCCGATCTCCTTATCGTCACCGTCTACGAACCGCAGGCGCGCCGCCTGCTGCCGCTGCTCGGCGGCCCCGGCTGGCAGGAAAGCCCTGTCATCGAGGCGGGGCGCAAGCGCTGGCGGAGCTTCATCTGGTCGCGGCGGCCCGCGACGACGGACCAAGGGTGAAGACCGCCGCATAGCCGATATGGTCGGACAGCATATTGCCGTCGGCATCGCGGCCGAACGGCACGTCCACGCGCGCCAGGTCCAGCTTCTCCCGCGTGCCGGAACTGTAGAATTGCCAGTCCTTCGCCTTGTGCCGCGAATAGGCGGCATCGGCCGACAGGGACATTCCGCGCCGCAGCGCCTCGTCATAGACGCTGCGCACATCCTCGCCCGCCGCCCATTCGGGGCGTGCCCGGCCGACCAGCTCCGTCCGGCGAAAGGCCGATGTCCCGATGTTGAAATCCCCCGCGACGATCAGCGGCCGATCCGCCGGATGATGGGCGCGGATGAAGTTGGTCAGCGTCTCCGCCTGCATGCGATAGGCGCGGTCGGATCGCTCGTCGCCCACCCCGGACTTGCCCCGGCTGTTGAAATGGGTGGTCACGACATCGACAATCCCCCGGCCCGGCACGCGGATGCTGACCATCAGCGCGCCCTTGTTGGCCAGGCAATCGAAGCCCGCGCAGGCAAAAGCCGGAAAGGCGACCGCACGGGTGCGAACGATGGGATAGTCGCTGAGGATCTGGAGGCCGCTGCCCACCGCCTTGCCCAGCCCTTCCCCCTTGCTCCAGCTCGCGCCGGACAGGAAGCCCGCCTCGATCCGGCCGGGTCGCACGGGGTTGACGCGCACGGCATCCGGACCGTCCGCGACATAGCGATAGCCTGCCTGACGCCCGATCTGGCGCGCATCCTCGGTAAAAGCTTCCTGGAGGACCACGACCTGCGGCCTGCGCCCGTCCCGGCCCAGTTCGCGCAGACGGTCGGCCATATGGATGAAATCGGCCGGCCGCCCCCAGGCCAGCGGCCAGGGCAATCCCTTCACATTGTAGGTCAGGACCGACAACTCGCCGGAAAAAAGTGCGGGATGGACCGGCAGCATATCACGCCGCGGCGGCACTAGGTCCGCCGCGCCCAACGTGGTCGCGACCCCGATGGTCATGATAAGCAATCTAGGCCAACCCACCCCGCACTCCCCCATCCACCAATGGGAAGACGATATGGTGACCGCACATCCGCACCGGATGCTGCAAAATAATTACGGAGAGGGGGAAAAGGGCGCCACCCGCGACGGAACGACGCCTCGCGCCTGGAGCGATTTCGAACCGGAAGGATTCATCCGGCGGCTCGGAAATCACGGCAAACAAAAGGATTCCGGCCCCGTTACGGTTCAGGCCGAACCGTAACGGGCGCAGCCGCGCGGCGCGCTTCTCAGCCGCCGTCGGCTTCCTCCTCGAATGTCACGGCCACATCGCCATTGGCGCTCAGGCGCACCACGCCCTCATGCACGGTCGCGACGAGGCCGCCGGGGATATAATGATGATGGCCCTTGTGGCTGCCCTCTCCGCTGTCCTTCTTGGTCAGCTTGATGCGGTCGCCTTCCACATGGTCCACCGTGCCGACATGCACGCCGTCCGCGCCGATAACCTCGTCATGTTCCTTGATCGCGCTCAGATCCGCCATTGCCTCGTTCCTTCGCCTTCGGGGGATGAGGCCGGATCAACGCGCGGGGCCGGATTTCGCTGCACTCAGCGGAAAGAAAGCGGCGTGCCTCCGATCGCGAAGCGCACGGGCAGGGCGGTGACGATATCCCCATCGGCCTGGAGAGGGAGAGCGCCATCCCCTTCCGCCGTCAGGTCGGTGGCGGTGAAGCAGACCGCGCCGGGCACGCTGTCCACGCCCCGCCCGCGCAGCAGCGCGAGGGCGAGCCGCGCGAAATCGCGCCGCCGCGCCCGTTTCAGCGCGACGACATGCATCAACGGATCGTCCGCGCGGCTGGCCGGCGCCAGGCTCCACGGCCCCGCATAATAGCGGCCCTTGGCGACATAGAAGGCCTCGCACTCCACCATATTGCCATGGGCGCGCAGGATTATGGTGCGCCGGGGCCAGTGCCAGAGCAGGCCCAGAAAGGCGATCCCATAGGCCGCCCGCCCGATGAAGCGCTTGAGCCGCGGCGAATAGCAGGCCAGCGCCTGGCTGTCCGGCCCGACGCTGGCACAGGCGAAGAAGAACTGCTCGTCGGCCGCGACGGGGAAATGCGGCCGGTCCGGCGCGCCTGCCATCACCATCCGGGCGAAGCGCCGGGCACAGGCCGGGTAGAGCCGTTCGCGGGCCAGCAGGTTGACGGTGCCGACCGGATAGATGCTCATCGTCACGGGCCGTCCGCAGCGCAGCACGGCGGAGGCGACATGGCGCACCGTGCCGTCGCCGCCCGCGACGCACACATGGTCCACGCCCTCCAATATCTCCGGCGGCGCGTCCGCGCTGAACGACTGGATCACGGTCGCGCCCAGATCCTGCAACGCACGGACGAGCGCCTGCACGCGCTTGCGGGAATATGTCCCGGCGTGCGGATTGCTGAACAACTGAACGACCTGCGCCATCACGGCCTTTCCTGCGACGGGCGGCCTTTTGCACCCGGATCGTTGAACGAAGCCTTACCGCCAGCCCGATTAACCAAATCGGAGGCACTATGGCCCTAATGATCCCGGCATCATGAGGAAAGACAAGTCCGTCATCGGCGCCCCATCCTCCGGCCGTACCGGCGTGGAACGCATCGCGATAGTGCTCGCGGTCGCGGTCAGCCTGCTGTTCGAACTGGTGCTGGCGGAGCGCAAATATGGCCTGTTCGGCGGCGGCTTCGGCCAGTCGCACGCCCTTGCCGACGCGCGGGAGGTCGCTCTTTTCCTTTTCACGACGGTAACGGCGCAGGCGCTGATCGTCTCGCTCGCCTATCTGCTGGTCGGCTGGCTGATGCGGCGCCGGGCGCGGCGGCCGGTGCGGCTCGCGGCCTTCCTCTTCCTCACCATCGGCCTGCTGGCGGGGATGGTGATCGCCAAGTTCCAGGTGTTGAGCTATTTCAGCGATGCCGTCTCCTTCGGCCTGCTGCGCAATCTGGGCGGGGGAAGCCTGCTCGACGCGGCGCTTTTCGGCCTCAGCGAGGGGGCGCTGATCGCGCAGCTCGTCGGCGGCTCGGCGCTCCTCTGGCTTGCCCTCCTCTTCCTCCTGCGCCGCTACACCAGCCGCGCCGACCGGGACTGGCCGCGCGTCGTGGGCGGCGGCACGATCCTGCTGCTCGGCATCGCGATGCCGGTGCTGCTGCTGGCCTGCAACGCCCATCCCAATGTCCGCTACGCCGTCACGCGCATGACCGCGCCCGCGCTCGTCAACGATGCGCTCAGCCTCGCCACCGATTTCGACGGCGACGGCTATAGCTGGTTCTCGGCCCAGCGAGATACCGCCTCTTTCGACGCCTCGCGCCATCCCATGGCCCTCGACATCCCGAATAACGGCGTTGACGAGGATGGGCTGGCAGGCGACCTGAGATTGCCGCCGCAACCGCCCGAACCGCCCCTTCCCGCCCTGCCCGCCCGGCCGAGGAACCTCGTCCTCATCGTCCTGGAAAGCACGCGCGGCGACGTGATCGGCAAGCGCGTGGGCGGACAGGCGGTCGCCCCGAACATGGAGGCGCTGGCCCGGAGCGGCAGCCACGCGGCCGAAGCCTATAGCCATGTCGGCTTCACCACCGCCTCGCTGAAAAGCCTCTTCACCGGCCAGCTCGAACCGAAGCCCGGCGCCCCCTCCCTGTTCCGCGACCTCAGGGGCGCGGGCTACCGCATCGCCGTCTTCTCCGGCCAGCCGGAGGATTTCGGGGACATTTCCGCCGTCACCGGCATGCGGGAAAGCGCCGACATCTTCGCCGATGCGGAAGCGATGAAGGCCGACCGCGCCTTCGGCTTCGCCGCGCAAGGGTCGCTGCTGGTGGACGAGGGCAAGCTGCTGGCGGAATTCGACCGCCGCCTCGGCAAGCCCGCCGACTGGACGCGCCCGACCTTCGTCTATTTCAACTTCCAGTCGCCCCACTTCCCCTATCATCATGACGGCATGGCAGACCGGATCGAGAAGAAGCCCATCCCGCGCGGCGACATCAACGCCGCCAATCGCGATCATGTGCAGCGCACCTACTGGAACGCCGTCGCCTATTCCGACGCGATGATCGGACAGGTGGTCGGGCGGCTGAAGGCGCTGGGCGTGTGGCAGGACACGCTGCTGGTCGTGACGGCGGACCATGGCGAATCCCTGTTCGAGGACGGGTTCCTGGGCCATGGCCACCGCATCAACCGCATCCAGACGCATGTGCCGCTGGTGATGAGCGAGCCGGGGGTGGATCTCTCCGGACCCATCGGCCTGCGCGACTATCGCCGCATCATCCTGTCCGCACTCGCCGGACAGAAGAATGCGGGGCCGCGCAAGCCCGTGCTGCGCTATATCGGCAGCCTGGACGATCCGGCCGCCATCGGCATGGTCGACCGCACCGGCGCGGGCTGGGCCTTCGACACCAGCGCGCAGGAGACATGGTTCGAGCGGCCCGGTCTCTACCGCCGCTATGCCGATATGGCGCCGGGGTCGAAGGAGCGCCGCGACACGGATGCGCTGATCCAGCTCTGGGGCGCCGAACGCTGGTACGCGCACGGCCCGGCGAAGCGCTGAGGACGGCCATGGGTCATGACCCCGCCTGGCGCCGCTTCTCCACCCAGTTTTCGGGCAAGGCGAATTTCAGCAGCAACGTCCGCTCGAAAAACAGGTGATTATCGTCCGACGCGACCCACAGCACGGGCTTGCCGCCCTCCCATGACAGGGTGATCGCCTCATAATTGTCATGCTGGACCGGCGCCTCCAGCCGGGCGACCACGCGCCCCTCCAGCACCTGCCCCGCCTTCGGCTCCCCCATCTCCACCAGCGTCAGCACGCCGCTGAACAGCCCCCGCAGGGCCAGCCGCCGGTTCATCACCAGCATCCGCCCGCCGCCCAGCCACAGGGCATCCGTGGGCACATAGCCGTCGGGCGGCACATAGCCGAGATGGACCACCCGCTCGCCCGCGCGCGTCACCGGATCGCCCGGAAACAGGATGACGTCATGGCCGCCATAAGGGCCGCGCGCCGCCTCCGCTATGGCGAGGAAGCGGCCGTCCGGCAGGCGGACGAGCGATTCCATCCCCGTCGTCTCCGGCCAGCCCTGGATGGCGGGATGCGCGCGGCACCGCTCCACCCGCCCGAAATCGCGCGAATAGCGGCAGATGCGCCGGGTCAGCTCGATCCCGACCCAGGCCCGGCCGCTCGCCTCGTCCACCGCCAGGGATTCGCTGTCCCAGCGCCAATTGGGTTCATATTTCTCCCAGCCGAAATAGGGCAGCGGCCGGAACACCCCGCGCAGCCTGCCCGTGCCCGGCCGGAACGTCACCGCCTCCCCCGTATCGCTCAGCATCAGGAGGCTGCCGTCGGCGCGCATATGCATGGAGGAGAAGCCGCCGAAACCCGAATGCCCGCTCCTCAGCTCCCACCCCTCCAGATAGCGCAACTCCCCCAGCGCCCGGCGCGCGGGATCGCTGCCGTCCAGCGGAACGGGCGTGGCGACGATGGTGATGGGAATGGCGAGCGGCGGCTTCTTATAATCCACATGCCGCCCGTTCATCAGCAGGACGAAGATGGCGAGAATAGCGGCGATACGCTCCATGCCGCTTGCCGTACAGGCGCGGTCCACCCGCGTAAAGCGCGCCTCTCCCATCCCCGGCAATGCCCCGGAATGCGACAATATCGCTCTGGCGGGCCGTAACAGACAACAATGCCGATCAGCGGAGATGGACAATCCGCATGGCCTCATTACACAAGACCCCGCGAGAAGGAGAGACCAGTGAGCGAGAGCAGATCATCCGCGGCCCGCGAATGGAAAACGGGCTGGACGCTGGTCCTGGCCGCCTCCATGGGATTTTCCTTCTTCTCCATCCTCCTGTCCGCGACCGGCATGTTCATGGAACCGCTGGGCAGGGAATTCGGATGGAGCCGCACATTGCTCTCCTCCGGCCCCTCCATCGCCACCACGACGACCGCGATCCTCTCGCCCTTTTTCGGCATATTGATCGACCACTACGGCTCGCGGCGGCTGGTGCTGCCGGGCCTCATCCTCACCATGATCTCCATCGCGGGGTTCAGCCTCGCCAACGGGTCCACGATACAGTGGATGATCCTCTGGCTGGTCTTCGGCATCGTTGCGGTGACCATCAAGTCGACGGCGTGGACGGCAGGCGTGCTGGGCGTGTTCCGGCAATCGCGCGGCCTCGCCCTCGGCCTCACCCTGTCCGGCACGGCGGTCGCGCAGATCGTGGTGCCGCCCCTCACCAACTGGCTGATAGACGGCTATGGCTGGCGCGGCGCGTTCATCGGCCTGGGCGTGGGCTGGGGCGGGATCACCTTCATCCTGTGCCTCCTCTTCTTCTTCGACGCGCATGATCGCACGGCAAAGGCGAAAAGGGCGGGCGCGACGGTGGACGACGACCCCGCCCCCGTGCTGACCGGCCTGACCCCGAAACAGGCGCTGCGCGACAGCGCGCTGTGGCGGGTCGGCATCTCCAATTTCGTGGTCATGGTCCTGACCCTCGGCCTCTCCATCCACCTCGTGCCCATATTGACGGAGGCGGGCGTGACGCGCGAACATGCCGCCTGGCTGTCCAGCCTGGCGGGCGTGGCGGGGATCGTGGGCAAGCTGGTGACGGGCGTCCTCCTCGACCGCTATCGCCCCAACTGGATCGGCGGCCTCACGCTGGGCGTGGCGGCGCTCGCCTTTCTCTTCCTGATGAACGGCATACGCTCGCCCGCGCTGATCATCGCGGCGATGCTGGTCAACGGCTATGCCTTCGGCACCAAGACGCAGATCACCGGCTTCCTGACGGCGGGCTATGGCGGCATGAAGCATTTCGGCGTGATCTACGGCGTTATGGGGGCGCTCATGGCGCTCGCCTCCGGCCTCGGCCCGATGACGGCGGGCGTGGTCTACGACATGGCGGGCGGCTATGGCCCCTTCCTGCTGGCAGGGGGCATAGGCTGCGCGCTCAGCGGCCTGCTCATGATAAGCCTGCCCGGCTATCCGGACTGGCAGAAGGCCGAGCAGGCATGAACGCCTTCCTCTAATCCGCCCCGCCGCCCAGCGCGGTATAGAGCGTCACCCCGTTCTGGAGCGCGGTCGCGCGCAGGGCGATCAACTGCTGCTCCGCCGAGAACAGGTTGCGCTCCGCGTCCAGCACCTCCAGATAGATGGCGATGCCATTGTCATAGCGCAGCCGCGCCGTGCGGGCGAGCCGCGTCTGCGCCTCCACCGTGCGCATCACCGCCAGCACCTGCTCGCCCAGCCGCCGCCGTGCGACCAGCGCGTCCGCCACTTCCTGGAACGCGCCCTGCACCGAGCGCTGATAGGCCGCCGTCAGCTCGTCCGCCTTCGCCTTGCTGAGCTTCAGGTTCGCGCCGCGCCGTCCCCAGTCGAAGATCGGCAGGTTCGCCGACCCGCCATAGCTCCACGCCCGGTTGCCCTTGTCGAACAGCGCGTCCAGCGCCGACGAGGCGAAGCCGAAAGCGCCGGTCAGCGATATGGTGGGGAAGAAGGCCGCACGCGCCGCCCCGATATCCGCATTCGCCCCGCGCAGTTCATATTCCGCCTGCAATATGTCCGGCCGCACGGTGAGGAGGGTGGAGGGCAGCCCCGGCTCCACCGGCCGTATCTGCTGCTGGAAACTGAACGGGCGCGACGCGGGCAAGTCCTGCGGCACCGGCCCGCCGACCAGCACGTTGAGCAGATTCTGCTTCTGCTCCAGCGCCTGCCGCAATTCGGCTATCTCCGTCTCCGTCTGGGTCTGGAGCAGCACCGTCTGGTCGAAATCGACGGTCGAGGTCACGCCCGCGTCGAGGCGGAGGCGCGCGATCCGCACGCCCTCGCGCCGCCCCTCCAGCGTGCGCTCGGCCAGGTCCAGCCGCTCGCCGCCCGCCAATATGTCATAATAGGTCGCCGCGACCTGCGCGATCAGGGACAGGCGATATTGCCGCGCGCCCTGCTCGCTGGCCAGATAGCGGTTGCGGTCGCCCTCCGCCATGTTCCGCACCCGGCCCCACAGGTCGAGTTCGAAGGCGGAGACGCCGACATTGGCGGCGAACTGCGAATATTCGATGCCGGTCACGCCCGCCGCGGCGGCCGATCCCGCCGATGCGCCCGCCGCGCCCAGCGCGCTGATCGGCTGGCGTGCCCGCGTCCCCGACGCATTGCCTTCGATGGAGGGCAGGCGCTGCGATTCCTGAATGCGATATTGCGCCCGCGCCTGCGCCACCCGCGCCATGGACTGCGCCAGGTCGCGATTATTGGCGAGGGCGAGGTCGATCAGCGCCTTCAGCCGCTCGTCCACGAAGAATTCGCGCCAGCCCACCTCCGTCGCCAGCTTTCGCGCGCGCTCGTCCATGGGGTGGCCGAACGCCTCATAGGTGGCGGGCATGGCGACCTGGGGCTGCTTGTACGTGGGCGCGAGGTTGCAGCCGGACAGCATCAGCGCGGCGATCAGCACCGGTTTACGCATGGCCCGTGCCCTCCCAGCTTTCGCGCTTCTCCTCATTCTCCTTCAGCCACGCCTCGTCCTCCGCCTCCGGATTCTTGGGACGGCTCAGATATTTGCGCGCCGCGACGTAGAAGACCGGCGTGAAGAATATGCCGAGCAGCGTTGCCGCCAGCATGCCGCCGGCCACGCCCGTGCCCACCGCATGGCGGCTCGCCGCGCCGGCGCCCGACGCGATGACCAGCGGCACCATGCCCAGGATGAAGGCGAGGCTGGTCATCAGGATCGGGCGCAGGCGCTGGATCGCCGCCTCCCGCGTCGCCTCCAGCACGGACCGGTCGCCCGTCTCGTCCTCCAGCGCGAACTCCACGATCAGGATCGCGTTCTTTGCGGCGAGGCCGATGATGGTGATGAGGCCGATATTGAAATAGACGTCCGCCGACAGCCCGCGCAGGCTCGTCGCCAGCACCGCACCCAGCACGCCGAAGGGCACGACCAGCAGCACCGCGATCGGTATCGCCCAGCTATTGTAGAGCGCGGCGAGCAGCAGGAAGACGACGATGATGGACAGGCCCAGGAGCGCGCCGATCTGCCCGCCCGCCTGCTTCTCCTCGAACGCGGTGCCGGTCCATTCATAGGAAAGCGCGCCCGACAGGTTCTGGCCCGCGATCTTCTCCATCTCCGCCAGCGCGGTGCCCGACGACTTGCCCGGCGCCGCCTGTCCGGAAACGGTGAGCGAGGGATAGCCGTTATAGCGTTCGAGCTGCACCGGCCCGGACACCCAGCGGACAGTGGTGAAGGCGCTGAACGGCACCATCTGCCCGTCCGCGCCCGCGACCCGCTGGTGCAGGACATCCTCCGGCGTCATGCGCGATCCCGCATCCGCCTGGAGGTAGACGCGCAGCGTATTGCCCTCCCGGTTGAAGTCATTGGCGTAATAGGAGCCGAAATTGATCGCCAGCGTCTGGTTCACCGCCCCGATGGACAGGCCCAGGGCACGCGCCTTCACCCGGTCTATGTCGACATACAGCTCCGGCGCGTCGCCCTGCCCCTCCGGCCTGACGCCCGCGAAGGCGGGATTCTTGGCGGCGGCGGCGACGATGGCGTCGCGCGCGGCGATCAGGCCGTCCCGGTTGTTGCCGGACCTGTCCTCGATCTTCATCGAAAAGCCGGTGGCGTTGCCCAGCGCCTGTATGGCGGGCGGGCTGAGCGCGAAGATGGTGGCGTCCGTCGTGCCGTAGGTCGCCTTCATCAGCCCGGCGATGAGGGCCGGCACGCCGTCCTCCGTGCGCTTGCGCTCGCCCCAGGGGTGCAGGTCGACGAAGGACAGGGCCGCGCCCTGCCCCTGCCCGAAGAAGTTGAAGCCCTGCAAGGTCATGACGTTGCGCACCTGCGGCAGCTTCCTCAGATAGGCTTCCGTCTGGACGACGCTTTTCTCCGTCCGCTCCATGGTGGCGCCCGCCGGCGCGTCATAATTGACGAGGAAATAGCCCTGGTCCTCGGTCGGCAGGAAGCCGCCGGGCAACCGCGCAAAGAGGAGCGCCGTCACCAGCGCCATCGCCACGAACACCGCCAGCCAGCGCAGCGGCACATGGATCATCTCCCCCACCTTGCCGCCATAGCGGCGGGTCAGGCGGCCGAAGCGGTCGTTGAACCAGCGGGAGAAGCGCGTGGGCCAGCCCCGCCACCCATCCGGCACCGGCGCGTCCGGATTGCCGTGGCTCGCATGGGCCTTGAGCAGGGTCGCGCACAAGGCCGGCGTCAGCGTCAGCGCCAGCACCGCGGAAAAGAAGATCGACACCGACAGCGTGACGGAGAACTGGCGGTATATGCCGCCCGTCGATCCGGGGAAGAAGGCCATGGGGACGAACACCGCGACCAGCACCAGCGTGATGCCGATGATCGCGCCCCTGATCTGCCCCATCGCCTTGATCGTGGCGAGGCGCGGCGGCAGCCCCTCCTCCGCCATGATCCGCTCGACATTCTCCACCACCACGATGGCATCGTCCACCAGGATGCCGATGGCCACCACCATGGCGAACAGCGACAGCGTGTTGATCGAGAAGCCGAAGAGATAGAGGCCCAGGCATGCCCCAGCCAGCGCGATCGGCACCACCAGCGCCGGGATCAGCGTCGACCGCCAGTTCTGGAGGAAGATGAACATGACGAGGAAGACCAGCACCATCGCCTCGGCCAGCGTATGGATGACGCTGGATATGGAGGCGTTGATGAAGGGCGTGGTGTCGAACGCCACCTTCCATGCCAGCCCCTGCGGGAAATTGCGCGACAGCTCGGCCAGCCGCGCCTTCACGCCCTCGGCCGTCTTCACCGCGTTGGCGCCCGCGGCCAGCTGTATGCCCATGCCCGCGATCTGCTGGCCGTTGAGGCGCGCCTTGAACCCGTAATTCTCCGCGCCCAGCTCGACCCGCGCGACATCGCCCAGCCGGATGGTCGAGCCGTCGCTTTCGGACCGCACGATGATCTGCCTGAACTGCTCCTCGTCCACGAAGCGGCTCTGCGTCACGATCTTGGCCGTGAACTCCGTGTCGCGCGATATGGGCTGCTCGCCCAGGCCCCCGCCCGCCGTCTGGCTGTTCTGCTCCTGCACCGCCGTCAGCACCTGGGAGGGAGAGAGGGAATATCCCGCCAGCTTGTCCGGATCGAGCCAGATGCGCATCGCATATTGCGACCCGAACAGTTGCACATTGCCCACGCCCGGCACCCGGCGCAGCTCGTTGACGACCATGTTGTTGGCATAGTTGCCGACTTCCAGCGCGCTCATGCTGTTGTCGGGCGAGTACATGGCGACCAGCATCAGGAAGCCGGACGCATTGTCGCTTATCTGTATGCCGAGCTGCCGCACCGCCTCGGGCAGGCGCGGGTTCACGCGGTTGAGGCGGTCCTGCACCTGCGTCCGCGTCACGTCCAGGTCGGTGCCCGACTGGAAGGTGACGACGATCTGCCCCGTCCCGTTCGCCCGGCTGGTGGACGACATGTAGAGGAAGCCCTCTATGCCGTTCAGCTCCTTCTCGATGACGGAGGTGACGTTGCGGTCCAGCGTCTCCGCATCCGCGCCGGTATAGGTGTAGCTCAGCGTCAGCGACGGCGGCGCGACATTGGGATATTGCTCCACCGGCAGGCTCATCAGCGCGATGACGCCCGCCAGCGCGATGAAGGCGGCGATGACCCAGCCGAAGACGGGGCGATAGACGAAGAAGCGGTTCATCCGTTCAACCGCCCTGCTTCGCCGCGGCGGCGGCCTGCGCCTTCTTCGCATCCTCGGCCGTCATCGCCTTCTGGCCGGGCCGCACTTTCTGCCATCCCTCGACGATCACCCGCTCGCCCGGCTTCACGCCCGACCGGATGACCCAATATTGGCCCGCCAGATTGCCGAGCGTGACCGGCCGCGCGATCACCGTGCCGTCCTTGCCGAGGATGGAGACGCTGGCCTGCTCCCCCTTGATCTGGATGGCGCGCGCGGGCAGCATGATGCCGTTGGCGATGGTGCCCGCCTCCAGCCGCCCGCGCACGAACTGGCCGGGGGCCAGGAGACCGCCCAGATTGTCGAACTGCGCCCGGATCGTCTGGCTGCCCGTCGACGGATCGACGGTCGTGTCGGTGAAGTCCACCCGCCCCGGCACCGGATAGGTCGACCCGTTCTCCAGCACCAGCTCCACCTTCACGGCGGCCGGCGAGGACAGCTTCAGCTCGCCCGACCGCATCTGCTGCGCGATGGTGAGGAGGGCGGCGCTGGATTCGGAGAAGACGGCATAGACGGGCGAAATCTGGTCCACCCGCGTCATCAGCGTCGCCTGGCTGGCGCTCACCAGCGCGCCCTCCGTCACCTCCGCCCGGCCGACACGGCCCGCGATCGGCGCGCGGATGATGGTATAGTCCAGTTGCAGTTGCGACCGCGCCAGCGCCGCCCGCGCCTCCGTCACCTGAGCCTCCGCCTGCGCGAGGTCGGACCGGGCCGAGTCATATTCCTGCCCGCTGATCGCGCGCTGGCTCACCAGCGGATCGTAGCGGCGCACTACCTGCTGGGCATTGTTGCGCAGCGCCAGCGCCCGCTGGAGCGTCCCCTGCGCCTGGTCCACCTGCGCGCGATAATCGCGCGGGTCGATCTGGAACAGCGGCGTGCCCGCCTGGACGATGGACCCTTCCTCATAGAGGCGCCGCTGCACGATGCCGTCCGTCCGCGCGCGCACCTCGGCCGACCGGACCGCCTGGATGCGGCCCGGCAGCTCTCCGATATTGGGCACGGCCTGCTCGCGCACGACCAGCGTCTCGACGATGGCGGGCGGCGGCGATTGCGGCTGGTCGCCCGCCGAACCGCAGGCGCTGACGAGGAAGACAAGCGCGAGCGCCGGCCCGCCTGCTGCCCGGTTGGAAATATACAAGCTGTTTCCCCTTGTCGCCGGACCATCCACCTGTCCGGTCATAGGCCGAATACGGCACTATTTTCCATGCGAAATGATGGAGTTTTCGTTGCGAAATGATTGAGGTAGCCAGGAGTTCCCGATGCGAGGGCGATCTTTGGGGAGGCGGCAGGAACCCGGAGCAAGCCTGCGGCGACGAAAGCCGCCCTTATCCTCCCCGCCCTTGGGGAAGCGGGCGCCTGGGGCAGGGAAATGCCCTGTCCTCCGGCATACCTGATTCGCAGGGACAGAAAGGCCCGGCTATCCACGGCCCATCCGTCCCTCCCATGCCGACGGGACACCCCCCGATCCGCGCATCCCCGGTTGCCTCCCACGCGCCCCGCTGCCATAGGCGCCAGCCCTCCCATTCGTTCATTTCCCTGACCGCCCACCGGAGCCGCATATGTCTTCCCCTGCCCCCTTCCCGCGCTCGGTCGGCATCGACTTCGGCACGACCAATTCCGTCATCGCGCTCGGCATGGCGGCGGGGGAAGCGCGGCTGGTCGATTATCGCGCGCCGGACGGCCGGACATCGATCTTCCGCTCGGCTCTCTGCTTCTGGCAGGACGAGGATGCGCGCGGCGGCATCGCGCATGAGGCCGGTCCCTGGGCCATATCCGAATTCCTCGAATTCCCGCAGGGCAGCCGCTTCCTGCAAAGCTTCAAGTCGGTCGCCGCCAGTTCCGGCTTCGAACATGCCACCATCTTCGAGAAGCGCCTGCGGTTCGAGGATCTGGGCCATGTCTTCCTCGACCACCTCATCCGTCATGCGGACGGCGCCCTCTCCGGCCTGCCCGACCGGATCGTGGTGGGGCGTCCCGTCCGCTATGTCGGCTCGCGCCCCGACGAGGCGCTGGCGCGGCAGCGCTACGACCTCATGTTCGCGCGGCTGGGACGGCAGGTGCACTATGTCTACGAACCGCTGGGCGCGGCCTTCAGCTTCGCCTCGCGCCTGTCCGATCCCGCGACGCTGCTGGTCGCGGATTTCGGCGGCGGCACCAGCGACTTCTCCATCGTCCGGATCGAGGCGCCGGGCGCGGTCCGGCGCTGCACGCCCCTCTCCTCCACCGGTGTCGGCATAGCGGGCGACCGGTTCGACTATCGCATCATGGACCAGCTCGTCCTGCCCATGCTCGGCAAGGGCGGCACCTATGACAGCATGGGCAAGCTGTTGGAGATACCGGCGGGCCATTTCGCGGATTTCGGCGACTGGGCGCGGCTGGCCCTGATGCGCAACCGCCGGACGCTGGACCAGCTTGCCCGGCTGAAGCGCTCGGCCACCGATCCCGACGCCATCGGCCGCATGATCGCGGTGGTGGAGAATGAGCTTGGCTATTCCCTCTACGACGCCGTGGGCCGGCTGAAGCGCGCCCTGTCCTCGCAGGACAGCGCGCATTTCCATTTCGACGATGCGGGCGTGCGGGTGGAGGCGGACGTGCGCCGCGCGGACTTCGAGGGCTGGATCGCGCCCGACCTCGCCCGCATCGGGGACGCGGTGGACGCGGCCCTTCTCAAGGCGGGCCTGACGCCGCGGGACATGGATCATGTCTTCCTGACGGGCGGCTCGTCCCTCATCCCCGCCGTGCGGCGCCTGTTCGAAAGCCGCTTCGCGCCGGAGCGGATCGCCACCGGCGACGAGTTGACTTCCATCGCCCACGGCCTTGCGCTGATCGGGCAGGACCCTCATCTCGCGGAATGGACAGCGGCTGGAGAGGAAGAAGGATAATGAGCGTCGCCTTTCGCAGGGACATTGACGAGGAGCATCTCGAACCGAAGTTCGAGATACCCATTCCGCCCGGCCCCAATCTGGTGACGCCGCGCGGCCTCGCCCTCATCCGGGCGAAGGTCGCGGAACTGGAGGCGCTGGTGCCGGCGCTGGCGGAGGAGAAGGCGCTGGCCGATGCGAAGCGGCAATTGCGCTACTGGCGCACGCGCCAGGCGACCGCGCGGCCCGCGCCCGCGCCCGATGGCCGGACGGTGGAGATCGGCTGCACCGTGCGCCTGCTCCATCTCGGCAAGGAGCGCCGGATCGCCATCGTGGGCGATGACGAGGCGGACCCGGCATCGGGCCTCCTCGCCTTTTCCGCCCCGCTCGCCCGCGCGATCATGGGCGCGGAAGTGGGCGAGGTCCTGCCCTTCGGAGGAAAAGATCAAGCTATTGAAATATCAGAGATAAATCGCACGGAAGACGATTGGTGAGGCGCGCCGCCCCGACCGTCGGGGTGCCGCCATGGGGTAGGGAAGCCTGTGAGCTTTTTCAATCGCAGGGATCGCCTTCCTCTATGTCGATGCTGGCCTTGACCTGCCGCACCCGGCTGCCCGCCGGGACGGATCGGGTCAGCCAGACATTGCCGCCGACGACCGAGCAGCGGCCGATGATGACCCGGCCCAATATGGTCGCGCCCGCATAGATGGTCACGTCGTCCTCGATGATCGGATGGCGCGGCTCGTTGACCAGATTGCCGTCCTCATCCTCGCGGAAGCTGCGCGCGCCCAGCGTCACCGCCTGATAGAGGCGCACGCGGTTGCCGATGATCGCCGTCTCCCCGATCACGACGCCGGTGCCATGGTCGATGAAGAAGCTCTCCCCGATCCGCGCGCCCGGATGGATGTCGATGCCGGTCCGCGAATGGCTGATCTCCGCGACGATGCGCGCGACCAGCGGCGCGCCCAGGCCGTAAAGCTCATGGGCGATGCGGTGGTGGATCAGCGCGGTGACGCAGGGGTAGCAGAGCAGCACCTCGTCCCTGCTGGTCGCGGCGGGATCGCCGGAAAAGGCGGCCTCCACGTCCGTGTCGAGCAGCCGCCTTATCTCCGGCAGCCGGTCCGCCACGGCCCAGGCGATGCGCTCGCCCTCCGCCGCGGCATCCTTCGCCTCGCGCCCGCCCAGTTCCATGCGGACCTGCGCGGCCAGCAGGGGAATGGCGGACTCGAGGGAGGTGCGCACAAAGGCATCCTCGCTCTCCGGCGTCAGCTCGCCGGGGCCGAGGCGCACGGGGAACAGCGCGGCCCCCAGCATCTCGGTGATCTGCGACAGCGCATGGCGGGACGGAAAACCATGGGCGCCATAATCCTCGCGCGGCGCCCGCGCCTCCCGCCATTGCGCCCGCACCGCTCGCAGCCGCGCGGTCAGCGCATCGAGCCGCCGCTCGCCCCCGGCGTCACCGCTATCCTGCCTTGCCGCGTAAGAAGTCGACATGTTCCTGCCCCAGACTGGTTCCTGCCCCGGCCTTCCCGCCAAAGCCCCCGCGCTGCACAGATGGTTCCGGCGCGGGTTCAGTACAAGCGGCGAGCGGCCGAGCGTCGACGCCTTGGCCGGAAGGATGAGGGGCGGCCTTCTGCCCCGGGGACCTGCCCGGGTCAATGCGACTCTTGCGAACCCCCGCCGCGCGCCATCTCGAAACTGCGGCCCATATGCTCGAAATATCCGCCTTCCGCCGGGTGCAGCGTCCACAGATCGTCCTGCGCGCGGATCGCGTCGATATTGTCGGCCACATCGTCGATGGACCATTGCGGCCGGTAGACACCCGGCGTCTCCGCGATCAGCGCCCGCGCCACGCGGCCCGCCATCGACACATACAGCTCGCCGGAGACGGAGCAGCTTTCATGCGCCAGCCAGCCGACGACCGGCGCCACCAGTTCCGGTCCCATGGGCGGATATTGGGAAATGTCGAGGCCATCCGCCATGCGCGTCACGGCGCCCGGCAGGATGATGTTCGACTTGATCCCCTTCTCCGCGCCCTCGACCGCGATGACGTTGTTGAGGCCGATCATGCCCGCCTTGGACACGCCATAGTTCACCACGGCACTGGTGCCGTAAATGCCGCCGATGGAGCCGGTCAGCACGACGCGGCCATAGCGCGCGGCAGCCATGATCGGAAAGGCCGGGCGCACCACGTTGAACGCGCCGATCAGGTGGACGTCGATGACGGACTGGAAATCCTCATGGCTGATCTCGTCCAGCGTGCCGTAACGGACATTGCCCGCATTATGGATCAGGATGTCGATCCCGCCGAAATGATCGAGAGCGCTCTGGACGATCGCCTTGCCGCCCTCGGCCGTGGCAACGCTGTCCGTATTGGCCACGGCCTCGCCGCCCAGCGCCCTGATCTCCGCCGCCACCTGCTCGGCGACGCTCGCATCCTTGTCGCCTTCGCCGCCGCGCATCGCGCCGCCCAGATCGTTGACGACGATCTTCGCGCCCTTCGACGCCAGCAGCAGCGCATATTCGCGGCCCAGCCCGCGGCCCGCTCCGGTGATCACGGCCACGCGGCCGTCGAATCTGCGTTCGGTCATATCGACTCCTGATGATGATGATGATGGGGATGGAGAGAAAACCTCGCTTCTCCCTCCAGGTGGGCCGGGGGTGCGTCCGTCACGCAAGCGGCGCCTCCGCGCCAAAGGCTTGCTTCGTCGCCTCTATTCCCGGCCTGTCCCTGAAAGGGAGGCGGACAAGTATCAGACAGGTTCCCAGAGCGGCGATCCCCGCTGCTCCCGAACGGAGGGGATGGAGCGCCCGTCAATATCGGTCACGCCATATTCGGCGGCGAGTTCCGCATTGATGAAGGTGCCGCCGGTCCGGCGCAGTATGTCGGGGTCCTTGGCCAGCGCCGCGATGACCCGGCCCGGAAATTCAGGCGAGCTGCCCGCCGCGCTGTTCAACTGGGCGGCCATGCCCGGCACGGTCCTGAGATTCTCCGTCGCCCGCTCGGTATAGGTGAAGCCCTGCCAGAGCGATAGCGACGCGACGCCGTGCGGCTTCAACTCCACCGCCATGTCCCGCGCCATGCGATCGGTCGCCGTCTTGGTCATGCCGAACAGCGTGTCATAGGTATAGGTGACGCCGACATAGCCGGACAGGGCGACGATCAGCCCCGATCCCTGCGGCACCATGATCTGCGCCGCGTGCCAGGCCGCGATGAACGCAGCCCGGACGCCGGTATCGAAGATTTCCCAATTGGACAGCGGCTTCTCCCAGAAGCCGATGCGCTGCGTCATCTCCGGCGGGATCGCCATCGCATTGTTGGCAAGGATGTCGAGCCGGCCCTGCTCCGCCTTCACCTGCGCGAAAAGGGCCGCGATGGAGGCGTCGTCCGTCAGGTCCAGCGCGACCGCAATACCCTTGCCGCCGCGCCGGTCCACCTCGGCGACGGTCTCGCCGATGGTGCCGGGAAGGGGCGCGGAACCCGCATCGACCGTCCGCCCGGTAACATAGACCGTTGCGCCCTCATCGCCAAGCGCACAGGCTATTCCCTTGCCGATGCCCCGGCTCGCGCCGGTGACGACCGCGACCTTGCCTGTTAGCGCCCCCATCCCGTCTCCTTGCCTATTCCGCCGGTTCGGTTTCCGCCGCGCCCTTCAGGGTCAGACCCTCCAGGTCGCCCTTCTCGCGCCACGCACCGACCATCTCCTGGAAATTGTGCCAGCCATAGCCCCAGCTGTGGAACAGCGCCCACTTCTGCTTGGTCTTGTCGCCCTCATTGTTGAAATAGCTGGGCGTGCATTCGTTCTGGAACGCCGACAGGTCGATGGCGATTTCCTCGAACTGCTTCACATAGGCGTCCTGCGCCTCCTGCGTCGGCTCGACCGAGGTGAGGCCCCGCTTCAGCGCTTCCGCGATGATATAGGCGGAATGATAGCCCTGCTGGCCGAACTGCTCCGTGACCGAGGCATAGCTCGCGCCCTGGATATAGCCGATGAAGAACTGGTTCGGGAAACCATGGGTCATGGTGCCGTGCAGCGTCTTCGGGCCGTCGCGCCAGTGATCGTAGATGGACTCGCCATTGCGGCCGATCACCGTGTCGATGCCCCAGCGGCGTTCCAGATCGGACGTCACCTCGAAGCCGGAGGCGAAGATGAAGCAATCGACCTCATATTCCTGCCCGCCCGCGATGAAGCCCTTTTCGGTCAGCGATTCCAGCCCCTTGGTCGAGGATACGTCGATCAGCTTCACATTGGGCTGGTTGAACGCCGGGTAATAATCGTCGTTCGACAGCGGGCGCTTGCACATGAAGCGATAATAGGGCTTCAGCGCCTCCGCCGTGTCCGGATCATTGACGAGGGCGGCGACGCGCTGGCGCATGCGCTCCATCACCTGATAGTCGACCACCTCGCGCCGCTCCATGAATTCGGCGGGCGTCATTTCCGGCCAGCCCTCGGCAGCCAGTTCGGCCGAAAGGTTGCGCGCGACCTCCGTCCAGATATCGCAGACCAGATCCTCCTCGCCCGGCTTGAACATCTCCATCGCGGCGCGATGGAAATTGTCCATGCGGTCCTTCTGCCAGCCCGTGGGCTGCGCCTTGAACCACGTCTCGTCGGTCTTCGGGTTCGGGCGCTCGTCCACGCTGGAGGGCGTGCGCTGGATGACGTAGAGCTGCTCGGCATATTTGGCCAGGTACGGAACCGCCTGGATGGACGTCGCGCCGGTGCCGAGAATGGCGACCTTCTTGTCCTTCAGCTTGTCCAGAACCGGATTGCCGTAGCTGCCGCCGGTATAGTCATATTCCCACCGGCTGGTGTGGAACATCTTGCCCTTGTACGAACCGATGCCGGCTATGTTCGGCAGCTTGGGCATGTTCATCACGCCGCAGGCCATCACGACGAAGCGCGCGCGGATATCGTCGCCGCGATTGGTCGTCACCTGCCAGCGCTGCGAGGCGTCGTCCCACTTCAGATCGGTGATCTGGGTATGGAACAGCGCGCGGTCGGCAAAGCCCTTCTGGTCCGCGATGAAGCGGCAATAGCCCTGGATCTCCTTGCCTTCGGAGAATTTCTGGCTGGGCATGAAGCCCGTCTCTTCCAGGAGCGGCAGGTAGCAATAGGCGTCATTGTCGCACTGCACGCCCGGATAGCGGTTCCAGTACCAGACGCCGCCGAAATCGCCCGCCGTATCGACGTTGCGGAAGTCGGTCACAC
This sequence comes from Sphingobium sp., assembly GCA_047602685.1. Taxonomy (GTDB): domain Bacteria; phylum Pseudomonadota; class Alphaproteobacteria; order Sphingomonadales; family Sphingomonadaceae; genus Sphingobium. The sequence continues at coordinate 6,531 of JASGGS010000023.1, read as the reverse complement.
CCGCCTGCGTCAGGTGATAGGCCGCGATGGTGCCGCCCCAGCCCGCGCCCAGGATGATGACGTCGATCTCTTCCGAGATCGGCGCGCGCTCGATCACCGGCTTGTGCGGATCGGCGGTGTAGTCCTTGACCGGCGTCTCTTCCGTCGGACGGACATATTGCGCCTGTCCCTTGGTATTCAGGCGCTTGTCGCGCTCCTGCAGATATTTCGCGCGCAGCGCGGGAATATCGACGGCATCCTTGGGCGGAGTCTTCGTGGTCTGGCAGGTCATGTCGCTCTGATCTTCCTCTCGATTCGCTCAGGCGTCTTATCAACAGACCTGTTCAATAGCGACAAATCACCGAGCAAAGAAGCGCTCACTGTAATCCTTTGCAGCACGCCCGGAAAAATGCTCCGCCGAAAAGGGCAGACCCATGACGCCCTGCGACCAGTCGATCGCCTTGCCCCAGTCCTGGAACCAGTCGTAGAGCATGGTCCGTTCGGCAATCGCCCATTTGCCGTCGCGCTTTTCGAAGATGTCGAGATAGCGTCCGCCGATACAGGTATCCTGCTCGCCCGCGCCCATGTCGACCCGGTGATAGCTGATCACCTGCGTCTCGACCTTCGCCCTGTCGCCGGCCAGCTCGATATGGCTCTGGCCCAGCACATGCTGCGTATTGGTGATCGCATCCGCGCCCGGCACCACCCAGGCGAGATACGCGTCGAAACTGCCCTTGAACACGCCATAGTCGGTGGAGGAATCAGGCCAATAGGATGCGCTGATCAGGTCCGCGTTCCGGCGATCCTCACCACGCGCGAGGCGTGCGAGCGCCTCCCGGATCTTTTCCTTGTCGAGAAGGGCCGTCAGTTCTTCCGTGCTGGCCGTCATGCGCATTCTCTCCCGTGGCGCCGGTCCACATCCCTCGGCGCCTGTAGGGCAGCATTACCGCCGCCCCGCAAAAGCCCGCTTGACGGATTCGGACAAATCGGCTCGAACGGTGCGTGACAAAGGGAGAGCGACGTGGAGCGGACACGCCGGATACGAACCGGTTCCGAAGAGAAGTTCGACAGGGTGCATGCCCGCATGCTGCACCTGTTCCCGGAACTCGTGGCCTCGCTGGACGGCGATCCCGATGCACTGATCGCCCGCGCGGGCATATGGTCCGGCGAGGGGCCGGAGGCACTGCTTCGCCCGACCTATCCTCAGATCGGCCTGCTGCTGGAACTCGCCGCCGACACGCTCGGCTGCCCGGACTTCGGAATGCGGCTTGCCCAGGCGCAGGGGGGCGGCCTGTTCGGTCCCCTCAGCATGGCGATGCGCAATTCGCGCAGCTTTGGCGAAGCCCTCGACTATGTTCGGACCCACACCTATGCGCACAGCCTCGCCAGCCGCATCCAGCCCCATCGCCTTCCGGACGAGGGCGGCATTTTCATGAGCCATGAGGTGTTGCTGGACGGCATGGCGGAGCGCAGCCAGCTCATGGAGCAGATGCTGCTGGTCGGCCATCTCAACGCCATGGAGATGACGGGCGGGCTGGCCCGCGCGCGCCAGGTATATTTCCGGCATCAACCCATATCGCCGCCGCGCGCCTATCGCCGCTATTTCGGATGCGAGGTCCGCTTCGGCCAGAACCAGGACGGGTGCGTCTTTTCGGAGGCCGCTCTTGCCGCGCCGATCATCGATCCCGATGCCGATGCCTATCGCGCCGTCACCGCCTTCATCGACGCGCGCTTCACCGAGCATTCGCCCCCGCTCCACGCGCAGGTTCGCGGCCTCATCACGCAATTTCTCGGCACGGAGGATTGTTCGAACGACCGCATAGCCGCAGAGCTCAACCTCCATCCCCGCACCCTGCACCGCCGGCTGAAGGCGGAGGGCGCCGCCTTCCAGAAGATCAAGGACGAGGTGCGCCGCGACCTGATGGCCTATTATCTGCGCCAGACCGATCTCGACTTCGCCTATATCTCGGAACGGCTGGGCTTTGCCGAGCAGTCCGTCTTCACGCGCAGTTGCAATCGCTGGCTGGACGCCTCCCCCACTCGCGTCCGGGCCGCTGCCCGCCTGCCGGGCTTATGATCTGCATCGGCGGCTTTTGTCGCCATCGGTCAAGCCTCGCCGGACGGGCGGCATCACAGCGGAGAGGATAGTCCGAACGAAAGAGGAGAGATCATCGCCATGTACGCCATGCGTCTTCGTCATCCGGCCAGTCTCGACACTCTCCGCCTCGAAACCGTCGAAGCCCCTTCGCCCGGTCCAGGCGAGATCCGGGTGCGCATCCGCGCCGCCTCCCTGAACTTCCGGGACGGGCTGGTCGTCAACGGCTTCTTTCCGGCCACGGACGGTCTCATCCCTCTGTCGGATGGCGCGGGCGAGGTGGTGGAGGTGGGCGCGGGCGTGACGGCGTTCGCGGTCGGCGATGCCGTGGTCAGCACCTTCCATCCCGCCTGGGCGGACGGGCATATCGACAAGGCGCGGATGACCGCCAGCCCCGGTGGCCCGGCCGATGGCTATGCCTGCGACGATGCCACGCGATCGATCGCCCATTTCACTCATGCGCCGAAGGGATTGAGCCATGCCGAGGCTGCGACGCTCCCTTGCGCGGGCGTCACGGCCTGGCGCGCGGTGGTGACGGACGGCAGGGTACAGCCGGGCGAGACCGTCGTCGTGCAAGGCACGGGCGGCGTATCCCTCTTTGCCCTGCAATTCGCGAAGGCGGCGGGCGCGACGGTCATCGCCACCACCTCCTCCGGGGAAAAGGCAGCCCGACTCAGGGCCTTGGGCGCGGATCATGTCGTCAATTATCGCGAGACGGAGGCGTGGGGCCAGCATGTACTGGACATCACCGGCGGCCTGGGCGCCGATCATGTGATCGAGGTCGGCGGGCCCAACACCATGGCGCAGTCGCTGCTCGCGGCGCGTACCGGCGGGCATGTCGCCATTATCGGGGCGGTCGGCGGTTTCGACACGGACAGCATGCCCTTCGCCATCGTTCAGGCCCGGCGCCTGCGCCTTCAGGGCGTCACCGTCGGCAGCCGCCGCGACCAGACGGACATGATACGCGCCATCGAGGCCAATGCCATCCGGCCGGTGATCGACCGCAGCTATCCGCTGGACCGGCTTGGCGACGCCTTTCTCGCGCTCTCCTCAGGCAGCGCCTTCGGCAAGATCTGCATCGATATCTAGCCGGGCCTCGCGGCGCTGGATCGCGCGCTCGAACACCGCCTCGAACATCGCCGCCGTCAGACGCCCGGTATTCTGGTTGTAGCGGCTGCAATGATAGCTGTCGATCACGATCCGCCCGTCCGGCATGCGATGCTCAGCCAGATGGCCGAAGCGCGCCTGGGACGGCCTGCCGCCCAGCACCTTCACGATGGACTGGTGCGCGATCTGGCCGAGCGGCACGAAGATGCGCGCATGAGGGAGTGCCGCGACCTGCCCTTCCAGGAAGCGCCGGCATGTGCGGATCTCCTCCGGGGTGGGCTTATTCTCCGGCGGCAGGCATTTCACCGCGTTGATGATGACCGCATCGCGCAGGGCCAGGCTGTCGTCCACCCTGCCCTCATATTCTCCTCCGGCAAGACCGAATTTGTGCAGCGTGTCGAACAGCAGGTCGCCGGAATAGTCGCCGGTGAACGGGCGCCCCGTGCGATTGGCGCCATGCTTGCCGGGGGCGAGGCCCACAATGGCGATGCGCGCATTCGGGTCGCCAAAGGCACGGACCGGCCCGTTCCACCAGTCGGGATATTGCACGCGCAAGGTCTCGCGCACCGCGACGAGACGCGGGCAGAGCGGGCAATCGCGCGAAGGTTCCGTGCCGGGCAGCGGCCCGGCATCCGGATCGGCGGTGAGGGGGCTGGCATCTGGCACGGCGACCGCCTAGGTCTCCTTCCATGGACAAATCGAACAAGCGGAAGCGCGGGAAACCGGAAAAGCATCTCTACGCCATCGCCATAGGCTCCAATCGTCCATTGTCGCGAAAGTTGCCGCCCAGGGCGATAGTCGCGGCCGCGCTGCAGGCATTGGACCGCAAGCCGCTCCACCTGAAAGCCGCGGCGCCGATCATCTCCTCGCGCCCGATCGGTCCCAGCATGCGGGACTTCGCCAATTGCGCCGCGCTGGTGCGCACCCGTCTTCGTCCCCTGCAAATGCTGGATCGAATCCAGGCGATAGAGAATCGCTTCGGACGGCAGAGGCGGCAGCGCTGGGGCGCACGGACGCTCGATCTCGATATCCTGCTGTGGACGGGCGGCCCCTTCCGCAAACCGCGCCTGACCATACCGCATCCTGCCTATGCGGAGCGGGCCTTCGTCCTGCGCCCCTTGAGCCAGGTGGCGCCCGGATGGCGCGATCCGGCCAGCGGCTTGAGCATCCGTCAACTTCGCGCGCGCAGGCAAAGACCAAAGCCGGTTGACCCCACCCGGTCCAACCGATAGGGACGCGCCGCACGGCGTTGCACAGACGCTGCCGGGCCCTTAGCTCAGTCGGTAGAGCAACTGACTTTTAATCAGTAGGTCGCTGGTTCGAACCCAGCAGGGCTCACCATCTTTTCAATCACTGTGAAAGTGGCGCCACCCTGTCCCCTCGCGGGTTCCCAATGGGGTATCAGATTTCACGAGGATGGCGTTCACGCCCAAGGCAGATCGTCGGCCATCCCGTCGATATGATGGACATATAGCAGATCGAAGCCAGAACGGCTCCCCTCCACGGTAACGCGCTGATCGACATAGCGCCTGACGCGCCAGATCGCCCCGAAGTCCAGTCTCCAGACCCCTCCGCCGTCCACCTCCAGCGCATAGCCGAGGCGCGTCCAGCGGAGCGTTCCCATAAGAACGTGCCGGGTGCCTCGCGGCATGCCCTGTCTCCCCGGAAGTCGATGGCGGTACGCCCCCGCTTCGACTTCACTCCTGATCCCTTGGTGATCGGGGAGTTAGTACACCAACCTAGATTGGCCCTGTGGCCTTTGGGCGAGAAGCCTTGGACATACGCCACAGGCTCCCCGACCATAGGGTCAAGGAGTGTGACGCTGTTGCGGTCAGCATCGCACCGTCTAGGTCGGGGGTACTAATCCCCGGCACCGTCTCCGGTGCCTGAAAGCCGTGCGTGGCGGCTCCTGTGGCCTGTATGGGATTTTTGTCGCCCTCACTCAATGGCAACCTGCCCCAAGGCGCAGGATTTCGGGGAAAGACCGACTGCCTGAGCGGCTGACCCCGGTAACGCCTGCCGATATGCTCGAATTCCTGCTGGATATTGCGTGAGGAGCGGCCCTTGGCCGCGCGCACCAAGTCGCTGACATAGCGATGACGGACTGTCGTGTGACAACCGCTGCGATAACCCGGAGGGCGAGTCCAAGCTGAAGCCAGTGTCCGACTGAAGTCGGAGGAGTTCCTCCTCCAATCGGCCTTAGAGACGGATGACATCAGATCGACCCGCCTCTAAACTTGCATCACCCCGCTCTAAACCGTCGCCGCCTTGGCCGCCGCGCCGAAAGATGCGCGCCCCGATCCCCCCAGGATCACGTCCGCTTGCGGCGTATGGACCCGGCCGCACAGCACGTCGCGGTGATGGCGTTCCAGCGGATGGGCGCGGGAGAGGCCCGGATTGCCCGCGAGCGAGACGATGCGGTCGACCGCCGCAATGGCATTCTCCGTGACCAGATGCTTGACCATCGGCACCTCGCCCGGCCGCAGCCGGCCATGCGCCGCGCTTTCCAGCAGGACCCGGTTGGACAGCAGCAATCCGTCGATGACGCCCAGCCCCTCCTGATAGCGATAGAGGCTGGAGAGCGGCGCGCCCAGATTGGACGGCACGCGGTTCGCGGCCCAGTCGATGAACCAGGCGCGCGCCGATTGCGCCACCGCATCATATATGCCCGCGACGAGGCTGCTCCCCCATGCCGCGAATTCCGGCGAGAATCCGCGCACATGATCCGGCGTCTTCAGGTCGATGGCATGGTCGATGGGCGTCGCCACATCCTCGAAGATCACATCATGGCTGATGCTCGCGCGCATGCCCAGATGGTCCCAGGTCGGCTCGACGCGAATGCCGGGGGCGGAGGCGTGGACTAGGAAGGAACCAACACGCGGCTCCGGATCGTCGCTCCGCGCCCAGACCAGCATCCAGGTCAGCGCGCTCGATCCGGTCGAGAATATCTTGCGGCCGGAGATCAGCCAGCGGTCGCCGTCCCGCCGCGCGACGGTGGCGGGCAGGCCGCCCCGCGCCGGTGTGCCGAGGTCCGGCTCCACGCGCAGCGAATTGACGAGCGCGCCATTGTCCAGCACGTCGGCGACGATCCTGCGCCGCAGATGCTCCGGCCATTGCGCCCGCTCCCCAAATCCGCGCAGCGTCAGCCAGGTCATGGTGAGGACGAGCGCGGTGGCGGGATCGGCCCTGGCTATGGTCTGGATGACGGAGAGCGCGGTGGGAAGGTCCGCCCCCTGCCCGCCCAGATCGCGCGGCGCGACCAGTCCGGTTATGCCCGCCTTGTGAAGCCGCGCGGCATGCTCGACGGGAAATTCCGCCGCGGCGGCCGATTACGACCGCCGGGCGGAATT